>NZ_CP073586.1:2460833-2827500 GCF_022267555.1 Proteiniphilum propionicum | reverse complement strand
CTTCCACTTTCCTAACCTAGTGCCACGTCTCAGTCCTACAACCCCGGTACTGCCGAAACAATACCGGTTTGGGCTTATCCCGTTTCGCTCGCCACTACTTCGGGAATCACTTTTGTTTTCTTTTCCTGTGGGTACTTAGATGTTTCAGTTCCCCACGTTTGCCTTCCGACCAAAAATCGGAATGATACGATCAACTCGTACCGGGTTGCCCCATTCGGATATCCGCGGATCCATTCGTATTTGCCAATCCCCGCGGCTTTTCGCAGCTTATCACGTCCTTCTTCGCCTTCCAGAGCCCAGGCATCCCCCATGTGCCCTTTGTCACTTTTATTTCGCCGTCCGGTTCTGCTTATTACGAAAATAAGCAGCCGGGTCTGATAAATACCAGCGTCTTTTCTGTTATTATGAACTCTTTTTTTTGTTTTTTGCTCTTGTTTACTTCATCATGTCAAAGATCGCTTCAATCATGCACGGAAATTAAAAAAAAACCGGCAGATCGATAGCTGTCTGATACGGAGTCGAACCGCTTATCAACGTATTAGGGCTACATGCATAATGCTTGCCTACGATAATTGTCCCCGAGCGGACGTTCAAACATCAATATATCATTTCCAAATCACACGGCCAAACAGGCGCGCTCGCCGTTGGACTCTTCTTTAAATCAATACTGTGGAGAATAACGGATTCGAACCGTTGACCCTCTGCGTGCAAGGCAGATGCTCTAGCCAGCTGAGCTAATTCCCCGATCTTCAATTACTAATTACTAATTGGCAATTGCCAATTAATCCGTAGTCCCAGGCAGAGTTGAACTGCCGACCTCTACATTATCAGTGTAGCGCTCTAACCAACTGAGCTATAGGACTGGCTGGTTATCTGTCGGCATCCCCTCAACACCATTCCCCTACTCAGGAAAATCGGGATGTCTTAGATGGCTTTCTCCCCAACTTGCACAACGGGAGAAATTATATCATTAAATACACGCTAATTAAAAAACGGATTACTTTTAAAAAAACATTAAACAGTAAAACAGCAGGAAGTAAAACAGTTATGGTACCAACTGCGGCAAACATACAAACAAGATGTGGATATGAAAGCCGATATTCATGAAAAAATAGAAAAAAAAAGGATCGTGAACCGGAAATACAACATGAAAATAACAATTCCCAAATCTTATATTTCCGTGAAAAGCCCATTTGACGGCATGTTAACAAGGAGTCTCTCCAGAAAGGAGGTGTTCCAGCCGCACCTTCCGGTACGGCTACCTTGTTACGACTTAGCCCCAGTCACCAGTTTTACCCTAGGCCGCTCCTTGACGGTTACGGACTTCAGGTACCCCCGGCTTCCATGGCTTGACGGGCGGTGTGTACAAGGCCCGGGAACGTATTCACCGCGCCGTGGCTGATGCGCGATTACTAGCGAATCCAGCTTCACGGAGTCGAGTTGCAGACTCCGATCCGAACTGAGAGTGGTTTTGAAGATTAGCATCATGTCGCCATGTAGCTGCCCTTTGTACCACCCATTGTAACACGTGTGTCGCCCCGGACGTAAGGGCCGTGCTGATTTGACGTCATCCCCACCTTCCTCGCATCTTACGATGGCAGTCTCGTTAGAGTCCCCAGCTTCACCTGATGGTAACTAACGATGAGGGTTGCGCTCGTTATGGCACTTAAGCCGACACCTCACGGCACGAGCTGACGACAACCATGCAGCACCTACACATCTGCCCCGAAGGGAAGGCCGTTTTCGCGGCCGGCCAGATGCATTTCAAGCCCGGGTAAGGTTCCTCGCGTATCATCGAATTAAACCACATGTTCCTCCGCTTGTGCGGGCCCCCGTCAATTCCTTTGAGTTTCATTCTTGCGAACGTACTCCCCAGGTGGATTACTTAACGCTTTCGCTTGGCCGCTTACAGTGTATCGCAAACAGCGAGTAATCATCGTTTACTGCGTGGACTACCAGGGTATCTAATCCTGTTTGATCCCCACGCCTTCGTGCATGAGCGTCAGTAGTAGTTTAGTAAGCTGCCTGCGCAATAGGAGTTCCTCGTGATATCTATGCATTTCACCGCTACACCACAAATTCCGCCTACTTCATCTACACTCAAGAAAACCAGTTTCGAAGGCACTTTTACAGTTAAGCTGCAAAATTTCACCGCCGACTTAATCTTCCGCCTGCGCACCCTTTAAACCCAATAAATCCGGATAACGCTCGGATCCTCCGTATTACCGCGGCTGCTGGCACGGAGTTAGCCGATCCTTATTCGTAAGGTACATGCAATGAAACACACGTGAATCACTTTATTCCCTTACAAAAGAAGTTTACAACCCGTAGGGCCGTCTTCCTTCACGCGACGTGGCTGGTTCAGACTTGCGTCCATTGACCAATATTCCTCACTGCTGCCTCCCGTAGGAGTCTGGTCCGTGTCTCAGTACCAGTGTGGGGGATAAACCTCTCAGTTCCCCTATCCATCGTTGCCTTGGTGAGCCGTTACCTCACCAACTAGCTAATGGAACGCATGCCCATCTTCAACCGATAAAATCTTTAACAAATATCTCCATGCGGAGCCCCTGTGTTATAGGGTATTAGTCCGTCTTTCAACGGGTTATTCCCTTGTTGAAGGCAGGTTGCATACGTGTTACTCACCCGTGCGCCGGTCGCCACCATCTGCATTGCTGCTTCATGTGATGCCCCTCGACTTGCATGTGTTAGGCCTATCGCTAGCGTTCATCCTGAGCCAGGATCAAACTCTTCATTGTATATTTGTTTTTTGTTTCCTTGAAACTGCCTTGAATAAACATCCAAAAATGTGAAATGCTTAATACAAAACCGAAAAATAAACTCTACGAATGAATGAGATCATTAATCCATTATCAACTCCCGGATTCACGATTTATTCCTTTTTATTATTAATTGAACGGGTACCAATATTGCTCGACTTCTGTCAAAAAAAATCAAGCACTTGTATACTCTGCTTTGTCTTTTTAAAAAACGTGTATGTAAATATCTAAAGATCGCTTCCGTTTTGTTTCGGGATATCTTGTTCCCAAAAGCGGGTGCAAAGATAGAGATTGTTTTTCAAACTCCAAAATTTTTAAGAAAGTTTTTTTGATTTTTTTTTGCACTAAAAAAAGTACAGCTGATAATCAATTATTTCAACAACCTAATTAACCCCTTAAACAATCTGTTTATTCCTTTCAGCCATCCCATCATCTCTATGATGGATATCTTTCAAAGCGAAAGGACTGCAAAGATAGTAATTTTGGAGAATACCGACCAAATATTTTCAACTTTATTTTCAAATAATTTTGGCAGGCTAACCACCCCTTATCTTAGCGCTGGAGAGTAAACAGGTGAAAATCAAAAAGAGAACCTCATTATTGGGGAACAGCCGGAGTCAGTAAGCAAGTATATGCGAACTGGTGCTTATTTGCGGAGTAACGGCAAAGTTCATCATATTTCCGCCCCTGTCAACAATAATATTAATGGTAAGTGGAGTATTCCAGTCGATATACTGGTTGAAATTGAACAGATAAGAGAAAGCAGCTTTGTATCTTTTATTATCGGAGATTGCTTTCGAAATTTCATTGTAGCGAGATACATCCCAGAACATGCACTCCTGAAAACCGTTCGAATCGGTATAACGGGTATTCCTGTCCCTGAAATTCATTGTCTCGGCAAGGAAACGCCTATACCCATCAGTAAGCGATTGGGGTGTATGATTAAAACTCTGTCCCTGAATATCAAGAATGATATCACCGGGAAGTATTCCGGCTTGTGCTGCAGGCGATCCGGGATCAACTGAAACAACGGTCTTCAGGTCATTCATATTATATCCTATGCCGGTGTAGTTGTACTTCAGGTACTTCACCTGATAAGTAGCAAACGCCAGATTCCCGGGGTACGGAAACTTTTGCAACATAAGCGGAAGATTCAATCCAAGATAATTCAAGAGATCATAATGGCTACTCAGTCGTTCTTTCACTTCACTCTCCCATATGAGTATCATTTTCCCAGCTTCTATGAATTTGTTATCATAGAACCGATAGCCAAATTCAAGATTAAAAGCAATATCATCTACACGAACAGCCTCTGAAGGGTTATAAAGAGGGATTTTTACCGTTCTGTTGCTTTTTGAATCGAACCGCCATACGGGCTGATAACTCCCATAAGTGGGAGAATCAGGTTTAAACAGAGGATTATTCTGATAGCTGTAATAGGTCTGAATAATTAAATCAGGATCATCGGGACTGTACCTCATCCCTTTATCGGTCAACACACGAGTAAAAATTGCATTAATCTGCTCATCAAGTTCTCGGGTATTTTCACCCGAAGGAGAAAAAGCAAACGTACGGTAATCATGCAAGAGGGCCTCACTGTTGGTTTTTGTCTTCACCGGCATCAGGAAACGTCTCTCCTGCACATCCTCCAGGCTGTAAAAAGCAAAAACCGGAGCAAGCTGTGATTCCCTGATACCATTACTGTGACGGCAATCTTTATCGATATTCAATTCCTTAAATGAGTGTTCAAGATTGCGAATGGCAATTTTCATAGACGTCTCATTCAGATTAAACCACGACATAACGGTCTGGTGCGACTTCAGGTATGTTCCATTTCCATTCACGGATAGGATTATGTCGTTCAGTTTAAGGCCGGCCCTTTCGGCAGGAGAACCGGGGGTTATATCAACAATAACAGGTTCTTTATATCCCCAGCTCTTGTCTTCACTTACTTCGAAATTAAAGCCTAAACTGCATGTGGTTGTATAGTTCTCCGGCAACACACTTACCGGGTATATAAGAAAAATTATTAAAAGAATTACAATTCGCCTCATTGTATTTATATGTATATTATTTCTTCAAAGTTTACAAAGATATGTTTTTTGTTCATTATTATTAAGCAATATCAGTTTTTACGATCAAAATAAAGAGAAAATATACACAATTTCTTTATCTTTGTAAGGTTCGATTAATATTTAACAGCATTAATTATGATTGTCGACAACCTCGCGAATGCAGCCAGATATTTCAGTCTGCATCCTCTTTTTGAAAAAGCGTTTGAATTTATCAAACAAACAGACATTGATGGTGCAGAGGCCGGGACCGTTGAAATTGACGGAAAACAGCTTAAGGCATCTATTGTTAAAACCCGGCTGAAAGCGGCTAAAGAAGCGAAACTGGAAACACATAGAAAATATATCGATATCCAGATACCGGTAACCATTGCCGAGACATTCGGCTGGAAATCCCTTTCGGGGCTTTCAGAGCCGGAATCAGGATACGATAAGGAAAACGATATTGAATTTTTCCTTGATGCTCCATCATCATATGTAACTGTTGTACCAGGTGAATTCGTAATCTTCTCTCCCGAGGATGGCCACGCTCCTCTTATTGGCAATGGAGAAACAAAAAAAATTATCATTAAGGTTGCCGTAGTTTAATACATCCTCAATATGCACTATTATGCTTGATATCATCAAAAACGACCCATGGCTTAAGCCTCATTCAAAAGCTATCGAGGGCCGGCACAACTACTATTTAGAACGACTGAATGATCTCACGCAAGACGGTACGATCACTCTTTCCGATTTTGCTACAGGTTATCTCTATTTCGGGCTGCATAAAACTTCAGGAGGATGGGTGTTTCGTGAATGGGCGCCAAATGCTACTGAAATATTTCTCACTGGCACATTCAATCAGTGGCAAAGATTAGAAGCGTTCCGCTTGCGACGAATAGATAACGGCGTTTGGGAGGTAAAGATTCCACTCGAACAAATACATCATGGAGACCTTTATAAGCTTCATGTAAGCTGGCAGGGCGGTTCCGGAGAAAGAATCCCGGCATGGTGCAAACGAGTGGTTCAGGACAAACAAACGCTAATCTTCAGTGCACAGGTATGGGAACCTGAAGAGAGCTACACTTTCAAGCATACGGGCTTTAAGCCTGATACTTCTCCCCTTCTCATCTATGAAACACATGTGGGAATGTCAACAGAGGAGGAGAAAGTAGGCACTTACAATGAGTTCAGGGATAATATTCTTCCCCGGGTAAAAGAGAACGGCTACAATGCTATTCAGATAATGGCGGTCCAGGAGCATCCCTATTACGGGTCGTTCGGATACCATGTATCCAGTTTTTTTGCCCCCTCATCGCGAAGCGGTACCCCCGATGAGCTGCGTGAACTTATAGATAAGGCTCACGATATGGGTATAGCAGTAATCATGGATATTGTCCACTCGCATGCTGTAAAGAACGAGACAGAAGGTATTGCCAGGATGGATGGTTCTTTCGACCTATACTTCCATTCCAATCCGGAAAGAAGAAATCATCCTGCCTGGGACTCACTCTGTTTTGATTATAGAAAAGATGGAGTGCTCCACTTTCTGCTCTCCAACTGCAAATATTGGCTGGAGGAGTACAGATTCGACGGGTTTCGTTTCGATGGCGTAACATCAATGCTCTATTACAGCCATGGGCTGGGAGAATGTTTTACTGAATATGGCGATTACTACAACGGACACCAGGATCCCGATGCAATCTGCTACCTGACGCTGGCCAATCATCTTATACATGAAGTAAACCCGCATGCTATAACCATTGCAGAAGAGGTTAGCGGGATGCCAGGCCTTGCTTTGAATATCAAATCGGGCGGATACGGGTTCGACTACCGAATGGCGATGAATATTCCCGACTACTGGATAAAAATCATCAAGGAGAAGAAAGATGAAGATTGGCATCCATCCTCAATATGGTGGGAAACAACCAACCGGAGGTCAGATGAAAAGACTATCTCTTATGCTGAGAGTCACGACCAGGCTCTTGTAGGTGATAAGACCATTATATTCAGGCTTATTGATGCTGACATGTACTGGTACATGTCGAAACTGATGAGCAGCTCGTATGCCGTTGATCGAGGGATAGCTCTGCATAAAATGATTCGACTGGTAACAGCAAGTACAATGAACGGCGGTTACCTGAACTTTATGGGAAATGAGTTCGGCCATCCCGAGTGGATCGATTTTCCACGTGAAGGAAACAACTGGTCCTACAAATATGCACGACGTCAATGGCATCTGGCCGATGACCACAACCTGAAGTATCACTATCTGGGCGATTTTGACAAAGCGATGGTCTCACTCATCAGGTCCGTTCACAACTTTCAGGAAACCAGCCTGGTGAAGATATGGGATAATGACAGTGATAACATCCTTGCCTATATGCGAAAAAACTTACTCTTTGTCTTCAATTTTCATCCGAACAGATCATACAGTGACTATGGGATACTGGTACCACAGGGCGAATATAAGATTGTTCTAAATACTGATAATCCCGAGTTCGGTGGATTCGGCCTGAACGACGACACCATACATCATTTTACACATTTCGATCCGCTCTATGCACCCGATAATAAAGGCTGGCTGAAACTGTACCTGCCATCCAGGACCGCAATTGTGCTGAAATGCAATTAATTTGATAATACAATGACAATCAACAATAATCAACAATCAGACAAAATCCACTCCTTTTCGGCCTCAAACAGTTCGAAAGAGTCGAAGAACTCATTATACCCATTAAAATTCGAGCCTTTGCTCAAACCTGTTATCTGGGGAGGAACGGAGATATGCAAATTCAAGAATATAAAACCATTACGTGATGGTATTGGTGAAAGTTGGGAAATTTCGGGAGTAAGGGGAAATGTTTCCATAGTATCCAACGGATATCTTGCGGGTAAATCCCTCGATAAGCTGAACTCTCTTTACAAAGAGATGCTTGTGGGAAAGCATGTGCACAAGAAATTTGGGGACACATTTCCGCTGCTTATTAAATTTATTGATGCCCGCGACAACCTGTCCATACAGGTACATCCCGACGATGCGCTGGCAAAAGAGCGACATAACTCTTTCGGTAAAACCGAAATGTGGTACGTGGTAAACGCTACACCGGGGGCATTTCTATATTCGGGATTTGCAGAAAGCATCACTCCCGATGATTACTTGGAAAAAATTAAAGACAATACTTTCACAGAGACGCTCAGAAGATATGAAGTAAAAGCCGGGGATGTCTTCTTCCTGCCGGCGGGGCGTGTACACGCAATAGGTGCTGGTTGCTTCATAGCCGAAATACAGCAGACATCAGATATCACTTATCGTATCTACGATTATAACCGAAAAGATGCTGCCGGGAACCCCCGCGAGCTGCATACAGAAATGGCTAAAGACGCTATCGACTACAACGTTTACAGCTCTTATAAAACAGATTACAGGAAAAAAACAAACTATCCTGTTAAGTTGGTATCATCTTCTTTCTTCACCACAAAACTGCTGGATATAGATATTCCAGTGACAAGAGACTATTCCAATATTGATTCTTTTGTGATTTATATATGCATGGCCGGCCACTGCACAATAAAAGATAATAAAGGAAACTCTGAATTTATTCAACAGGGAGAATCAATGCTTATCCCGGCTGATACAGAGTCGGTGATAATAATACCAAGCGAATCATCAAAGCTATTGGAAACATACCTGGAATAGTGCATATATGTGAATAATAATTGATATACGGAACAGATAATCCGTAACCGTGAAATGAGAGGCATACTATTACTAAATGTGGGAACTCCCGCTACTGCTGAGAAACCCGATGTAAAAAAATTCATTGGTGATATGTTGTCAGACCCGCACCTGACGGGATATCCTGAATGGTTATCGTTCTTTCTGGCCAGGAAGATTATTGCACCCTTTTCAGCTGCAAAATCAGCTGAAAAATACAAAAGAATATGGAGGGCCGAAGAACCAAAAATATCTCCACTACTCTATTATATGCAAAAGCTTGCGGAAGATCTCGAAGCAAAAAAGGGGATTACGGTTGAGATAGCCATGCGCTACGGCGAACCTGATATATCGAGCGCGTTCAAAGAGCTTGAGAGAAGGTGCCCGCTACTTCACGAGGTGGTTGTTTTTCCCATGTACCCGCAATTTGCACAATCAACCACACAGACCATCAAAGAGGAGCTTGGCCGTATTTTCTTCAAACGCCCTCACTCCTTCAGGGTGAAGTTTGTAGAGCCATACTACTACCACCCATCCTTTATTAATGCTTTGGCGGAGAATGCAAAGCCCTATCTCGGTGAAATCGACAGGCTGGTATTCTGTTACCACAGCCTCCCCGTATCACAAGTTGAAGCAGGATGGAAAAAGGGGAAAGAGTTCGATTACGTTTACCAGTTAAAAGAGACAAACAGGCTTTTATGTGAAAAAATGAAGATCGATCCTCATCACACTCTCATCTTTTACTCCTCACAAAGGGGAAAAAACTGGCTAAAGCCTTTTCTGAACACAGATATTGGAGATCTGCCAAAACTGGGATGGAAGAAAGTTGCAATTGCCGCTCCCGGTTTTATAGTTGATAACATGGAAACTCTCTACGACATAGATTTTGAAGCTCGTACTATTTTTATGGAAGCAGGTGGTGAAAAATTCACATTTATCCCATCACTCAATAACAGTGAAATATGGATTGAGGCTATCTGGAAAATTATTGAGAAAATATAGTTTTCCTTTCTTCACCAATGTTGTTCGCTGGCATTTTAGTTTACCGGGCTTAAGCACACATATGTTTTTCTAATTTCATTCGCGACACCGCGACCAATACACTTACAAGCTATTTCATTGTTCACTTCATACACTGGTTCAATGTATTTAGCTGAGGGCCAATCCGTAGCTATATGCGAAAAAGGGGCGAAAGCAGCTATATGCAGAAGCAGTTATATGCAGAAGAAAGCGCGGAAGCGGCGATATACGGAAAAAGGGCCGAAAGAGGAATAATTTCTTAGAAGTCGGGAAACCTGTAATTATCGTATGGCGGCACCAGATTTTTACGTACTCTGTAAAACTGATACACCCAATATAGTAAAAAGCCCGCTATTATATTTTTTTTGAACGACATAACTGATTAACGTTTTAAAATCCATGCATCTGAATGCGATGGATATTGTTTATGTACTTTTCTTAAATATGTCTCTGCGTCAGCTCTATTATCGAATGAAGCGGCATACACATCAGTACGCCCCGGCCGGTCCAGTCGTCCCGGGCTTGAAAATCCCTCGTTTTTAAGCTGCGCCATAATCTGCTCTGCCGCATCGTTTCGTTGGTAAACACCCACAATAATGTAGTAGGCTGGCAAATTAACAGCCACTTCTGCGGCAGTTAAGTTTGCATCAGAAGCAGTGGTTACATCGGAACCAGTGGCTATCGGCATTTGTTCTGTCCCCGGAGCTTTTTCATTAACATTTGCGGCCGTTGCCGAATGGTCCACCAGCTGAGCAGGTTTGTTGTGGAAAAGTCCCGTTTCAGACAACATTTGAGCAGACTGGCGACCGATAGCAGTATCGCTTACCGGTAAGATAAACATCAGTACTAGAACAGCCGCCACAGCTGCCGCACCTATACCTGTAACTCCAAACCGCCTCTGCCTGTCACCAGCTTTAGACGACGGCATAGTTGCCTGGATCTGAATAAGCGGCTTCAGTGAAGCTTTGCCAAGCCCGAAGAAAACGGGACGTATAAATGATGCCGGAGTATATATAAACCGTTTATCATCATTCAAAGCAAATGAACCCAGCCTCCCAAGTTCAACAAGTTGATCCTCCCTTAAGTGTTGTTTAACCATTTCAACTGCCTTTTCTATCTTTTGCATGGCAGCCTCAAATGTAAGATCATAAGCCCTCATGTATGACTGGGCCAGCAATCCGTCATTATGGGCAAGATCGCGGTTGAACACCAGCTCACACAAAGGTGCATGAAATGCAGCAATACCGTCCCTGCGTGAATGAATTGTATTCACTACAAACCCTCCAAAGCCGGGAACGATAACACAGTTATGTTCATGCAGCAGAAATTCAATATGAGAAACAAGCTGGTTCATATCACAAAGATAAAAAACATTATGGTAAATTCACAAAAAAATCCATTAAAACTTACCGGGAAAGTTGCACCTCAAATTTTAACTTAGCGTTTAACTTTATCAGGGTTGTGGCTGACATAATCTTTCCAGTCTTTATATTTGTTATCTCCTTTATTAACATTTGATTGGTAAAAATGGCAAAGAGCAGCTGCCAGTCCGTCTGTCGCATCAAGTTGCGGCAGCATGTTCTCATCAGGAATATGAAGTATCTTCTGCAACATATAAGCAACCTGCTCCTTTGCTGCACTACCGTTACCTGTTATCGCCATCTTTATCTTCAGAGGGGCATATTCAAAAATTGGAATATCCCTTGAGATAGCAGCAGCCATAGCTACCCCCTGGGCACGTCCAAGCTTAAGCATGCTCTGTACGTTTTTCCCATAGAAAGGGGCCTCAATGGCCAGCTCGTCCGGCAGATATTCATCTATCAGCCCTAAAATACGGGAGTAGATCTTCGCCAGTTTCAGATAGTGATTACCGTACTTTCCCAACTGCATCACTCCCATTGCTTCCATGGAAGGCTTGTTATCAAGCACGCGAAGAATGCCATATCCCATGACCTGAGTACCCGGGTCAATCCCCATGATTATTCTTTCTTTCTGCATTTTCAGTACGAAATTGTTTCCAACACTGTAGAGAAACCGGCAAGCTTCTCTTTGAACCTCTCCAGTAAAGGAGTGAATACTTTCCGGTTCTCCTCCCTGTTCCATCTCTCCAGCGTTAACAGGTCGGTCACCTGAAATTCCATAGCGAAAGAAAATCCCTGATCTTTCTCTTTCCCGTGAACTCTTGCCAGCCGCGGCGATGTAAGAATGCCACTCCGGGTTGACATTGGAATAAATGTCTGAAGCATATATTCAATGAATTCTTCATGGATATCCTCCTCAACGTGGAAAGTGGTGTTGAAAACAATCATATAACGTTATTTTATATTTTTCCGAACAATTTCAGTTGCAAATATAAACAAAATTCGTATCTTTGCGCCACGAAATTTGGAACTGATTGGAACTGATTTTTTTCACGGGGGATTAGCTCAGCTGGCTAGAGCGTTTGACTGGCAGTCAAAAGGTCATCGGTTCGACTCCGATATTCTCCACTAAAACAAGATCGATAAGCGGCTTGCATTTGCAAACCGCTTTTTTTATTTCTTCAAGAATTCTGTCTTTAGAAATATTGTTTGTCCATCAACCCTGGCCTGTACATGTGTAGGATCATCTTCTGCAAGTTTAATTCCGCGAGCACGGGTTCCTCGTTTTACAACCATAGAAGAGCCCTTCACTTTCAGGTCTTTTATTACAGTTACATCATCACCATCTAAAAGTTCATCTCCGTTACTATCCATTACTTTACCTGATTCTTCTGCCGTGTCCATATCTAATTGTGTCCACTCATGAAAACATTCAGTACATTGAAAAAGAGATCCGTCGAAAAATGAAAGTCAGAGAATTTCGATACCGTTTTTTTTGCATAGCTCAAGAGCCATTTCACGTAGGAGATACTTCTGTATCTTTCCGCTGCCTGTCATCGGAAATTGATCAACAAAAAAGACATAGCGGGGTATTTTATATTTAGCGATATGTCCCTTGCAAAAATCACGCACATCCTCTCTAAAGAGATTAAATCCCTCTTTTTGAATGATGAAAGCACCCACATCTTCTCCATATCGTTCAGATGCTACCGCCACAACCTGTACATCCTTCACTCCCGGCATCCTGTAAAGGTAATCCTCCACCTCTTTCGGAGAGATGTTCTCACCTCCCCTGATTATCATATCCTTTATTCGCCCAGTGATTCGGTAATTGCCATTCTCATCTTTTACTCCCAGGTCGCCCGAATGCATAAAACCATTCTCATCTATTACCTGAGCAGTAGCTGCCTGATTCTTATAATAACCTTTCATCACATTATAGCCGCGGCAACACATCTCCCCAACTACCCCCGCAGGACACTCTTTACCTGTTTCGGGGTCAATCACCCTCACATCCGTAAACTCATAGTTGCGCCCCACAGTCGTACAACGCACCTCAAAAGGATCATCAAGCCGACTTTGTGTCATTCCCGGAGAAGTTTCTGTCATACCGTACACGCTGGTAAGCTTCATAAACATCTTCTCGTTCACCTGCCTCATCAGCTCCTCCGGGCAAAGTGCGCCTGCCATAATACCCGTACGTAATGAGCTCATATCAAAAATATTAAACATAGGATGGTTTAACTGTGCGATAAACATTGTTGGAACACCATGTAGGACAGTGCACCGCTCCTTATGGATTGAAGCGAGGGTAACAAGCGGATCGAACCGCTCCACCATAACCTGTGTACTGCCATGTGTAAGGCAGCACATGGTTGCTAACACAACCCCGAAACAATGAAACAGCGGTACACATATACAGCACTTGTCCTCAGGTGTGAAATTCATATGTACCCCAGTCAGATACCCGTTGTTGGTAATATTATGGTGCGTAAGCATCACCCCTTTCGGAAATCCGGTTGTTCCCGAGGTGTACTGCATGTTTACCACATCGTGACAGTTCGACAAGCCCCGTAATCTTTTAAACTCGTTGTCCGGTACATTCTTTCCCAACAAGAGTATTTCAGCGGTATTATACATACACCGGTATTTCTCCTGGCCTATATAGACTACATTCTTCAGTTCGGGAAAACGGTCCGATCTCATTTTACCACGTTGTGTTGCTCTCATCTCAGGCACCAGCTCGTAGATAATATCAGTATAATTGCTTCCCGCTACACCATCAGTCATGCACAAGGTGTGCATATCAGAATCCTTCATCAGATAGGCTATCTCTTCGGAACGATAGTTGGTATTTACCGTTACCGCAACAGCTCCAATTTTTGCAGTCGCATAGAGAAAGGTAAGCCAGTCGGGAACATTCTGTGCCCATATTCCCACTTTGCTACCGCGGGTCACCCCTATAGAGATCAAGCCTTTTGCCATGTTATCCACCCTTTCGTTGAAGGTCTTCCACGTAAAACGCAGATCACGGTCGGAATAGACAATATATTCCCTGTCGGGTGTCTCTTCAGCCCAGTATTCAAGCCAGTCCCCTAGCGTCTTATCGAAAAGTTGCATGTTAGATTGGTCACTCATCTTTAATCAGATAAAAAAATTGATATTTTATGATTAATCCGGAAATGATTTAAAACAGAAAACACACTCAATGATCAACAGTCGTGCTAAATTAGTACAAAGAGAAGCATAATATCTAAAAACTGTTAGCGGTGAATGGCCAACAGACATACTCAATGAGCGTTTCAGGAAGTTGATCAACTATATCAGGTTGAATGTGAATGTCCCACGACCTTGCTCAATGAGTACCACCTTATCATCAACGATGATAACGATAATGAGATCAATGTTCCACGACCTTGCTCAATGAGTACCCCAGAAACTAAGCAGGAGAGTACACAACACCCAGTATTTGGGCTTCGGCATCACCTGACGCAGTTACAAGATGGTCAACAATTGAATCGTAATAGATGCTGTCACCCTGGTTCAACAGATATTTTTCCTTACCATAATAAACAGTAACAGCCCCCTCCAGCACATAAAGAAACTCTTCCCCTTCATGTGAAGAGAAACTCTCATTACCTGTGGCAGACGAAATCCTGACAAGGAACGGGTCCATGTTTCGTCCCGCTTTTCCCGGTGCCAAAGAGATAAAATCCATATGTGAGTTGCTGTTGGCCATCTGGCTGGTGAATGTAACCGGTGTCATTAAATCACTGTTTCTTGTCACAACCGGCCCCATCTCTTCATAGTCGTCAAGAAAGGTACCCAACCTCACTCCAAGCGCACGCGCTATTTTAATTAATGACGAAAGTGATGGAATATTTTCGCTTTCGCAGATCCTTCTTACCTGCTCTACCGTAAGCCCTGCACCGGCAGCCAGCTCTTCTACCGGCATATTCTTCTCGGCACATAAAATTTTTATTTTTTCCGTAACTGCAGTCATATCTTGTTAAATGAAGCTGCAAAAGTAAAAGAATCTAAGCAAAAAGGCAAATAAAATCTCTAAATGTTTATTTTTTATGCAGCCTGATTATAATTCAACAGCATAACCAGATCTTTTCTATCAATTTTTCCAGAAACATATTCATGTGATTACCGATTATTTACACAGTATATTCAACACAACCTCACCTCTGTTTTCTGTCATAACCTGAAATATTCCATAACAATTTCTTACGGCAAAGCATTGCATACCCTGCAATTTTCTTGCGGCATTATTCTGTATCATACTCCTTTTTGCGCCTTTTCGACTGGATACCAGCTATTTAATTTCCCTTTAAAGAATATTGATAACAGATAAAAAGCTAAATTGAATTTTGCATTAAAAAACAGTCAATTAAAAATAAATTACTATTTTTGAGTGGTAAACCACCGGGTATGATTACCATATACCGGAAAATATCATTAGCTATGGTTGGAGAATACAAGCAATATCTGCAAAGGATCTCACCCGGATTTCTCTACAACGGATTAGTAATTGTTTACAGAGGATACAAGCAGATTATCAAACCGTTCCGTATTTTTATTTTTCTCCTTAAACACAAGAAAGTAGAGGCAAAACACAAGAAGGCGCTGGAATATGTTCGCAGCAAGGAAAAGATAAAGGCAGCCTTTTTTATTAATCACGATTCGGACTGGAAATACGAAGGTGTGTACAGGATAATGGAGCATGATGAGCGATTTGAACCGGTGATCATCATCTGCCCATATCTGACTTATGGTGAAGAGCAAATGCTCGAAGTGATGAAAAACGGTTTTAATGTTTTTTCCGAAAAGGGATATAACGTGATCAAAACACTCCGTGATGATGGCACATGGCTGGATGTAAAGAATGAGGTTCAACCCGATTTGATTTTTTTCGCCAATCCATATTTACATACAAGGGCCGAATATTATATCACCAATTTTCCCGATACCCTCACTTTTTACGTTCCTTACGCTTTTGTGATTACCGACAGGCCATCGTTACGTTATCAACTGGAACTGCACTACCTGGTGTATAAAATTTTCCGGGAATCAGACTATCACAGCAAAGAGGCCCGGAAATATTCGCTGAACAGAGGGTCCAACTCTGTAGTAAGCGGTTACCCTGGGTTAGACTTTGTTTTTAAAGATAACGGCAGAAACAATGCAGGCGATCAGGATAAAAGTATTTGCAACGATCCCTGGAAAATAAAGGACAGGCAAGTGAAAAGAATCATCTGGGCACCGCATCACAGTATTGAGACTGACAAAAGCCGGTTTAACTTCAGCAATTTCCTTGAGTATCATCAGTTTTTCCTCGATCTGGCAGACAAATATAAAGATGATATCATGCTCTCATTCAAGCCTCACCCGTTATTGAAGCCCAAGCTTAAAAATTTGCCAGGATGGGGTGAAGAGCGAACGGAGAACTATTACAAAGCATGGGCAACCCGTCCCAACTGTCAATTGAACGAAGGCATGTACTATGATCTGTTCCTTTCTTCCGATGCAATGATACATGACAGTGTATCTTTTCTGGTAGAATATCTCTGTACAAAAAAACCAAGCCTCTACATGGTGATTGATGATTATGTTTTGTCCGGTTTTTCAACTCTGGGGAATAAAATTGTTGATGCTCACTACCATTCCCGCACGAAAGAAGATGTTGAATCGTTTATCAAAGATGTAGTTATAAGCGGGGAGGACACCATGAAACAGAGGCGGGAAGCACTAATAAAAACTCACCTTCAGCCTCCCAACAACAACAGTGCCAGCAGGAACATAATGAATGAAATATACAGGATCACCGGCAAGTAAATTCACAATTATTTATTACTCCAACAATAACACCTTTATGTGGAAGAGTCATTAAAAAACAAGGCTGCCAAAGGCATGATATGGAGCGCGCTTGATAAGTTTGCTGTCCAGGCGGGACAGTTGGTTATTGGCATCATTCTTGCGCGCCTGCTAATGCCCGAGGACTTCGGGCTGATTGGTATGCTCTCCATTTTCTTGGCCATATCCCAATCGTTTATCGATAGCGGGATGGGATCGGGGTTAATCCAGAAAAAAGAGCGGAGCGATCTTGATTTCTCCACAGTCTTTGTTTTCAATCTGGCGGTCAGTATAATTTTCTACCTATTGTTATTCATTGCCGCACCACTTATAGCGCTGTTTTACGAAACACCGGGGCTGGTAACATTGACACGTGTTCTGGGATTAAATATCATAATCAACGCACTCGCCATTGTACAGCGATCGAAGCTGGTCATACATATCGATTTCAAAACAATTGCCAAGGTAAATGTTATCTCTGTCTTCTCAAGCGGTGCTATTGCTGTCTATTTTGCATTCACCGGCTGGGGAGTATGGGCGCTAGTTTTTCAGAACCTTATTCGCTCACTGATATCTGTCGCCTTGTTTTGGGTGTTCACCCACTGGAAGCCGTCACTCATCTTCTCAACCGAATCGTTCAAAAGGCTTTTCGGTTTTGGCTCCAAACTGCTAATCTCCGGGTTGTATGCACAAGGCTTCAATGAGATCTACAATGTGATGATAGGGAAGGTATATAGTGCTGCGGACCTTGGTTATTATACCCGATCAAAACAGTTTGCCGAGATATCCTCTGGTACAGTTACTGCTGTTGTACAACAGGTAACATACCCCATACTGGCATCTTTGCAGGACGACAAAGAACGACTGGTATCGGTGTTCAGCCGCCTGTTAAGAATGACATCTTTTTTAATCTTCCCTGCAATGACCTTGCTGGCATTGATGGCCGATCCCCTTGTCATGCTTTTCCTTACTGCAAAATGGGCACCAGCAATAGTATTGCTGCAGTGGTTATGTTTCGCGAGATTGGTAACACCCATCAGCTCAATCAATATGAATATTTTGAATGCCGTAGGCCGCTCAGACCTCTTTCTTAAGGTTGATCTCTCAAAGGCGCCCATCGTAATTGCAGCCCTTCTCATTACTATCCCAATGGGAGTGAAGGCAATTGTAATTGGAAGTGTGGTTACTTCCGCCCTCTCTTTCATAATAAACACCTATATGCCAGGTAAACTTTTCGGTTACGGTACACTTAAACAGGTTAAAGAGATGATCCCGGTAATTATTGCCACCTGTGTGATGGCACTGTCTGTCTACCTTGCTATGAATATCTTTCCAAGTCACTGGCTGAAGATTGTTACCGGGCTAATTACTGCATTGGCAACCTACCTGCCTGTAAGTTACCTGTTAAAAATTGAAGAGCTGCAGGAGTTGAAAAGGGTTATCCGGAAAATAGCCACCGGAAAACTGTAACAATGCCTTCCGGAGAGAGAGAGTTAAGGCAGCAGACCTTGCATTTATGGCTTGCAAATCATCTCCTCTAAATGCTTTGCAGTGCGCTGCCTGCAAAATCAGTATTTTATATTCTTGAACAGCACCCTGTTCTCACGTGCTTCGTTGAGCCGTGACAATATTTTCTCCCTGCTGTATCCCGAAAAATCGACATCTTCATAACCCATTATCAGGTTTAGCAGTGCTCGCAGCTCTTCATCGGAGAACTGCTCCATGATCTCATCGAAAGGTTCTTTTGATCCGATCTCAAAACGGATAAAAGCCAGTCGCGATTTGGCTGTCGGAAAATCAGGAGCAATCTCCAGCAGCTCCTCCAGATACTGTGCTGCCTGTTCATATTTTTCCTGCGCCACACTAATGTTTGCCAACCGGTCCAGGATATCTTCATTCCCTTCAGAAACAAGGGCAGCTTTCATATATGCCGCTTCGGCACCAACAAAATCCCCGTCATTGAATGCCAGCTCACCCTCAATCATGTAGTAGTCAAGCGTCTCCCTCTCCGTTTCCGGAATCAACGAAAACAGTTCCCTTGCTTTGTCAAAATCCTGCTTACTAAGGTAAACAAATGCACGTTTGCCAATAATACCCTTGCTTCCCAGCAGGGCCTCTTTCCTGTCTATAAGCTTCATCATCTCATCATATTGCTCCAGGGCGGAATAAGCTTCCATCAGCGAGTCATAAATTGTCTCGTCGTCAGGAGACTCCTCAAGGCATTGCCTGAAGATGGCAATTGCTTCCTCCGCGTTATCGTTAAGGTATAACGTCAATGCTTTCATTTTCAAAACCTGCTGATCACCCTCATTGATAGTCAACGCAAAATCAAAAGCATCAATAGCTTTATTGTACTCTTCATTCATGGAATATAGCTTTCCTATATTTACCCATCCGTCATACGAATAGGGATCAATATCAAGAAGCCTGTTGTTGTATTCAATAGCTTTATCCAGATCGCCTTTCATCTCATAGGCGTAAGCAAGGTCAACAATAACATCGGGATTCGATTCATCAATCTTCATGCTCTCTTCGAGAAATGAAATTGCACGATCAAACTTGTCCACATCGTTGAGCATATATCCCACTTCGGTGATGAAAAAGTAGAGGTCGTCCACCGACAATTCCCGTCCGAATGACTGATTAATCAGCTGATCGGCCTCTCCATATCTCTCCAGATGGAGCAACGACTCAATCCTAAGCAGCGACAGATCCACATCTCCTTCATCCGATAACTGCCTCATATAGTCGAGCGCCTCCTCATACATCTCAGAGTAAACAAGCTTTTTTACTTTCAGCACCATCAGCTCCTGGCTGCCTGGATGCATTGACAGGCCCTCATCGATAAGAAAGTCGGCCTCATCAATATCGCCCTCGGCAGTATAATAATCAGCCAGTTGAGCAAATTCATCGGCATCGAAATAGACCTTCTTGCCTAATGCACGCATCTGCTCATATCTTTCAACCAACGACGTGATATCCGGTTCATTCTCTTCCATTCTTCTCTCCATCGCCGATAACTTGTTTCTCCTGCACTAATAAACTCATTTTTTCCAGGAATCCCTGAGAGCCACTGTCCGGTTAAAGACCAGTCTATCTTTAGTTGAATCTGAATCCACATTAAAATACCCGATGCGTTGAAACTGGAAGCTATCTAACGGTTTGGCATCTTTCAGATACTCCTCCACCTTACATCCATTTTTCACTACGAGCGACCCCGGATTCAACAGTTCCTTAAAATCCCTGTCTTTTTCACCGGCGGGGTCCTCCACCTTAAAAAGGCGGTCATACAGCCGCACTTCGGCATTCAGGCTATGGGCCACTGAGACCCAGTGAATGGTACCCTTAACCTTACGGTTCGATTCCGGCATACCGCTCTTAGTCTGTGGATCGTATTCAGCATATACCTCAGTAACATTTCCGTTCTCATCTTTTTTGCAACCTGTACACTTAATAATATAGGCATTCTTCAGCCGCACTTCACTACCCGGGGTAAGGCGAAAGTATTTTTTCGGTGCTTTTTCCATGAAATCATCACGCTCAATCCACAGCTCACGGCTGAACTTCACCTTACGACTGCCCATGCTTTCATCTTCGGGATTATTGATAGCCTCCATCTCCTCCACCTCTCCTTCAGGATAATTTGAAAGAATCAGCCGTACAGGATCTATCACACCCGAAACACGCATCGCACGGGCATTTAGGTCCTCCCTCACCGCATGCTCAAGCAGAGACATATCGTTAATACCATCATATTTTGTGTAACCTATTTTATCAATAAAACTGCGTATTGCTTCGGGAGTATAACCTCTGCGGCGCATCCCCGTGAGTGTGGGCATACGCGGATCATCCCATCCCGACACCAGCTTCTCCTGTACGAGCTGCAACAGCTTTCGCTTACTCATAATAGTATAAGTAAGGTTCAAACGGTTAAATTCAATCTGGCGTGGGCGGTAGTCACTGTTGGCAAGCTGGTCTATAAACCAGTCGTACAAGGGGCGATGCACTTCAAACTCCAGCGTGCAGAGCGAGTGCGTTACACCCTCGAAATAATCGGACTGCCCGTGCGCAAAATCATACATAGGATAGGCTTTCCATGTTGTTCCTGTACGATGGTGCGGAATATGTATCACACGATAGATTATAGGGTCACGAAAGTGCATGTTAGACGAAGCCATGTCTATTTTGGCACGCAGCACCATCTTCCCTTCAGGTATCTCACCGCTGTTCATTTTTTCGAAGAGATCAAGCGTTTCCTCAACAGGCCTGTCACGGTAGGGGCTGTTTGTTCCCGGCACCGTTGGCGTCCCTTTTTGTTGTGCAATCTCTTCAGCCGACTGTTCATCGATATATGCTTTCCCCTCCTTAATAAGCTGTATGGCAAAATCCCACAACTGCTGAAAATAGTCGGATGCATAATAGACGTTTTCCCAGTGAAATCCCAGCCATTTTATATCTTCCATGATGGAATCCACGTATTCAACATCCTCTTTCAAAGGGTTTGTATCATCAAACCTGAGATTACAAATACCGCCATACCTTTCGGCTATTCCAAAATCGAGACAGATAGCCTTGGCATGCCCTATATGCAGGTATCCGTTAGGTTCTGGCGGAAAGCGAGTCTGTATGCGTCCATCGTTTCTGCCTTCTTTCAAATCGTTTTCAACAATCTGCTCTATAAAATTGAGGCTTTTCCTGTTCTCCTCAATAGCGGTAATCTCGTTCACTGACATATAGTGTAATAATTAATGATTTACAATTAGTGATTAAGAATTTATTTTTACTTTTTTAGTTTAGAGCTTTTCTACATCCGGCTTTACATGATTCAGCCTTTTAATATTCTGCTTTCAACTTATAACCTAAATTTCTGATTCTTAATTTCTACTTTAAATTATATCGATACTCTTGCGTAGGGTGCTATATCGTACCCGGAAAACTCACCCTTCTTATATTTATAATAACCCGTTATGGCCACCATAGCTGCATTATCGGTGGTATAGGCAAATTTGGGAATATGGATCTTCCAGCCATACTTGCGGCTATACTCTTCAAAAGCGTTCCTCAACCCCGAATTGGCCGATACACCTCCAGCAACAGCCACCTCCTTTATCTTACAATCTTTAGCAGCATGGTAAAGCTTGTCCATCAAAACATCTATAATGGTTTTTTGCAACGAAGCACAAAGATCCTCTCTGTTCTTGTCGATAAAGCCGGAATCATTTTTCAACTCATCGCGCAGAAAATAGAGAAATGATGTTTTCAATCCGCTGAAACTATAATCATATCCTGCAATATTAGGCTTACTGAACCTGAACCTTACGGAATCGCCCTGTTTTGCCAGACGGTCCACAACCGGCCCACCCGGGTATCCAAGTCCCATTACCTTGGCACATTTATCGAACGCTTCCCCGGCAGCATCATCAATGGTCTGTCCAATAATCTCCATATCGTCAAACGATTTCACCAGTATAATCTGTGAATTACCGCCCGACACCAGCAAGCAGAGAAAAGGAAATGAAGGCTGATCGGCATCATTCTCATCCTCCTTGATAAAGTGTGCCAGCACATGTGCCTGCAGATGATTCACCTCTATCATAGGAATATTAAGTGCCGAAGAAAAGCCCTTCGCAAACGATGTTCCCACAAGAAGTGATCCTAACAACCCGGGGCCACGTGTAAAAGCCACTGCAGAAATCTCCTCTTTGGCGATCTTTGCCTGTTTCAACGCATCATGCACAACGGGAATAATATTTTGCTGGTGCGCACGCGACGCCAGTTCGGGCACCACTCCGCCATATCGCTCGTGTACAGCCTGACCGGCAATCACGTTGGAAAGTATTATACCGTCACGAATAACCGCGGCAGAAGTATCATCGCAAGAAGACTCAATTCCCAATATTGTAACCATTCCAATCAATCAAAATTCACACTACCCTTTATTCACTGGGTGTCCGGTTACCCAAATTACCTAAAGCATAAATTATGCCGGGTAGTTTTCCTGAAATGCAGACAACCAGACAATCGAATAACGGATATCAAATAAAGATACAAAGATAATACAAAAAACACAATAAATTTATCTCATCGCTTGCTTCCTCGCCATCCATTCCCAGGCCGAGGTCAAGGCGTTTTCAGCATTATAAGCGGGATTCTTACAGAAAACATTTATCCAAATATCCTTTATTATCCTGTTCAATGTCGTAAATTATAAAGTTATATCCACCCTGAATGCGCCGGACAGAGCGCCGGACAGAGCGCCGGGCAGTGCGCCGGGCAGTGCGCCGGACAGAGCGCCGGACAGAGCGCCGGGATGATCCCGATAGGTGAAACGACAAAGACACAAGACACGAAACTGGCTGAAACCTTAAACCCAACCTCACAGTTTCCTGTAACGCACCCTTTTTGGCTCCACATTTCCGAGGCGTATCTTCTTGTTTTCTTCATACTCGCTGTATGAACCCTCAAAATAGAACACCTCCGAATTGCCTTCGAAAGCCAGGATATGCGTACAGATACGATCCAAAAACCACCGATCGTGAGATATAACTACAGCACACCCGGCAAAATTCTCCAATCCCTCTTCCAGTGCCCGCAAAGTGTTCACATCTATATCGTTGGTCGGCTCGTCCAGCAACAGTACGTTAGCTCCCGCTTTCAGCGTCAATGCCAGATGCAAACGGTTTCTTTCGCCACCCGACAGCACACCGCATAACTTCTCCTGATCAGCTCCTGAAAAGTTGAAGCGCGACAGGTATGCACGTGAGTTTATATCTCTGCCCCCTACCCTCACAAACTCGGAACCGCCAGAAACTACCTGATATACCGTTTTATTGGGATCTATAGCTGCATGCGACTGATCCACATAGGCCGTAACCACTGTTTCTCCCACTTCAAACTTACCTGCATCGGGTTTTTCCATTTCCTGAATCAATCGGAACAGTGTGGTCTTCCCGGCGCCATTGGGCCCGATAACACCTACTATACCATTAGGAGGCAGCATAAAGTTAAGGTTGTCGAACAGCAGCTTGTCGCCAAAGGCTTTTTTCACCTGTATGGCTTCAATCACTTTGTTTCCCAAACGGGGTCCGTTGGGGATAAATATCTCCAGCTTTTCTTCACGTTCTTTCTGATCCTGGTTCAGTAACTGCTCATAAGAGTTAAGACGTGCTTTTCCTTTTGCATGGCGTGCCTTGGGCGCCAGGTTAATCCACTCCAGCTCCCGCTCCAGTGTTTTGCGACGTTTACTGGCCTGCTTCTCCTCCTGTTCCATCCGTTTGGTCTTCTGCTCCAGCCATGAAGTGTAGTTACCTTTCCAGGGAATCCCTTCGCCACGGTCCAGTTCAAGGATCCACCCCGCCACATGATCCAGAAAATAACGGTCGTGCGTGATACATATAACCGTACCCTTATACTGTTGGAGATGCTGCTCCAACCAGTCGATAGACTCTGCATCAAGGTGGTTGGTAGGCTCATCCAACAGCAACACATCGGGCTCCTGCAGCAGCAGGCGGCATAATGCCACACGACGCCGTTCTCCTCCCGAAAGCTCACGTACCGGCTGCTCTTCGGGCGGACAACGCAAAGCATCTATCGCCCGTTCCAGGCGATTGTCAATGTTCCATGCATCGGCAGCATCAAGCTTATCCTGCAGTTCAGCCTGACGGGCGAAAAGAGAATTCATCTTATCTTCATTTTCGTAATATTCAGGCAGTCCGAACTTCAGGTTAATCTCCTCATATTCGGCCAACAGGTCCATAACCGGCTGTACCCCTTCACGTACAATATCTATCACGGTTTTATCAGGGTCTAGCTTTGGATCCTGCTCCAGATAACCCACCGAAAAGCTCTTGTCGGAAACCACTTCGCCCTGGTACTCCTTTTCAATACCGGCAATGATCTTCAACAGCGTGGATTTACCCGATCCGTTCAAGCCTATAATACCAATTTTGGCACCATAGAAAAACGAAAGGTAAATATCTTTCAATACCTGTTTGTGCGGCGGAAAAGTCTTACTCACACCCACCATGGAAAAAATAATTTTCTTGTCGTCGGACATATATTTTTTTATTATAAGTTTAAAATAGAAGATGAATGTTGCGATATGCAACCATTAGCCGGTACCGCTATGATTTAGGCTGTTACCCTACCCACCCCGGCAAACGGGACACAAAGATAGTGAAATTTAGGAAGCCTGATATCATTGCTGTCCCATTAAAATCTAAAATAGTTCTTTGAAATTTTTGAAATATAGTCAGTTACGGATGTTTTTCTAGCGGACGGACTTAAATTTGTAGATTTACATCAGATTAATCTGATAGTACTCGTTACCGGGTTTATGAACATTGTGCTGTAGGCAGGGGAATTCGCCCGGTTTCGTGGTTTATGTTGCCTCCGTCGTGGGAGTGGTATTACAAACAACAACACCCGGCATACCGGTCGCTTCCGCCTTTTTCGCCTGAATGTAGCGATGGTGCATCGGGAGAGGTGATGCAGTTTATCTACCCTTATCCCAACTCAGTCATCAAAATTACCAGGCAACTGGATGGTATGCGTGGAAAAGCGGTTTTCGAACTTGCTCACCGAAACCCTTCGGCACGGGTGTTCTGGCATTTGGATAACGAATACCTCGGTGAAACAGCGGATGTTCATAAGATGAAGCTTTCACCAAATGCCGGTGAACACGTGCTGACGGTGGTGGATGAAATGGAAAATTCGTTGACAATCAGGTTTAAGGTGGAATAGTTTCTGATCCGCTCAGCGGTTTTAATCCGTTTAGCGGAATAATGAAAAATGCGCAAGGCGGTTTCGAACCGCCTTTCACGTTTAAAACTGTTCATCGTGCGGGCCAACTCCCGGCGGATTAAACAATCCCCAATCGATAAAAAGCAGCCGGAATTCTTCAATCTGCTGCCGCACCATTTTGTAATATTCGGCGTGTTCAAAACCAAAAGCTACCAAGCTGTGGTAGCGCACCATTAAATCACGGGCGCATTTGCGGATAATTGAATTTTATTTATAAAATAGTTATTGCTATAACTGATTTTACGTTTAAAGTCATTATAGCAGTAACGAGAAGTAAAGTTAATACATCAATCCGAAAAGCCACAAAGGAATTTTATTGCCTATACCCATTTCAATATCATCGGCTACAACAAAACTGTTTTTCAAATCTTTAATCTGTTCAAAAGATTTTCCTTTTCCGCCCACTTCAAATGTGTATTTCTTATCTATAAGAAAATCGCCGCTTTTAGGCAAATTTACATCGTGTCTTACTTTTAACTGGTTGAAGAAGAATGTTTCGCGTACGTTTCCAATATTTGCTGAAGCATCATCTACATTTAGGGCATAAATCAAATTCGAGTTGTTCAGATACACTTTCTCGGGTTTCGTGAGCAAGCTCATGCCCTTGTTTGGCACCAGCAGTTGATTCGTGAGCGCTGCCTTGTTCAGATAATGCAGGTATTTGAGTGTGGATGCGCGATTGAGCTGCATCTCCGCACTCAGTTTCTCGATGTTGGGCGTGTACGGAACAAGGTTTGCCAGCACCATCAGCAGTTTTTTCACGTTGTAAATGCCGTTGTAATCGATTTGTTCGATAGAGGGCA
Organism: Proteiniphilum propionicum; assembly: GCF_022267555.1. Taxonomy (NCBI): domain Bacteria; kingdom Pseudomonadati; phylum Bacteroidota; class Bacteroidia; order Bacteroidales; family Dysgonomonadaceae; genus Proteiniphilum; species Proteiniphilum propionicum. The sequence continues at coordinate 2,801,106 of NZ_CP073586.1, read as the reverse complement.
AATCCTTTTCGAGAGTGGTGTTGATGATATTGGTAATTTTGGTGAAATAGTTGCGAATTCCTTCCTTGTAAATCGGATATTAACCGTTTTTTAGATACTGCTTGAATAGCGGTATAACCTTGATTTTGTTGCGGATATCGTCAGCAATGTCGATGTGATTGCTCAGAATTTCATTTAACGGGAGCACTGGCAAATCGATAATTTTTTCCAGCGATAAGTATTCGCGAAACGACAATCCGTGTAGTTCGTACTTCACCGCACGACGGCTCAAATCGGCATCGGATTTGTAAATTTTCAAAATGGACGACCCCGTGAAAACGGTTTTCAAGTCGGGATAATTGTCGTACACATTTTTCAATTCCAATGACCAGTTGGGGTATTTATGCACTTCGTCGATAAAAAGATGCGTGCCACCGTACACCGAAAATCGTTCGGCAAAATCGAGCAAACTGTTTTTCGAAAGCCACAGATTATCCAAACTTACGTAAACGGCTTTGTTTCTATCGGGGAAATTATCGCGAATGTGCTGTAAAATAAGCGTGGTTTTCCCCGTTCCGCAAGCGCCTGTAATACCTGTCATTCTCTCGTTCCAATCAATATCGGAGTGAAGATAGCGCTTAAAATCAGACTTTTCTGCTGATATTAACTTGCGATATGTGTTGAGTAGGCTGTCCATTTTTGTTTGAAAATAGCTGCTTCTGCGAAGGCATAAATAGTTATCGGAACAACCAAGTTGTTATGAAAAATAGTTGTTGATATAATGAAAATAATTATGAAATGGTTAGAACAGTAATGATTATTTTGGTAAAATATTTCCTTAAGACAGATGGAACGCTTGAATAATATCCGCTTCCAAACAAATTTAAATGAACAAGCAGATAATATAATTGATAGAGTTCTATTTGCTGCGAATAGTTTTCAGATTTATGTAATTCCCGCTATTAGGGCTTACTCGGGACTTCCACCCGTTAGACAATGCTCGTGCCGAGCATACCAAAAAAAGGATTTCGTAATGAAATCCTTTTCGTGCAGTTTTGCCTTGAGTTTTTCACCTATAGATATTTGAGTCTGCTTAAAAAGTCTCAAATTAGAAGATTTGACATTATAATCACTTGAAAATCAAATATCATATTTTACAAAACGACTTGTTGAAGTGGGCTCATATTTTATTTCTTAGTTCGAGTACAAAATAATACATGATAAACCCTAATTTGTACCTCATAGAATCATCCGGTTACGTAATAATCCTTTATCCATTTTTTGCCCCTTGACACGTATTTCATTTGCCTCTACATTTGTATGAAAAGCTATTGATTTAAAATTCTTTCACGATGAAAAAGTTTATTGGTTTCATTTTCGTTATTGGTCTGATTACTCTAGGTTCCTGTAGTGATGAGCAGGACAATATTGAGGTTATCGAAGTGATTGAACCAACTGTCGTCAGTATGGAGCACCAGGATCTTTCTTCATCATCGGTAACATTAAGTGCCAACATCGCTAATGATGGCGGATCAGCCGTAAACAAGTGCGGTTTTCTATTATCAGAAACCAATCCTGGCAAACCATCAACAGACTGGGGAACAAATTATAGCTGCGAAAATGGGGCAAGTGAATTCAACAAAAAGATTGAAGGGTTGAAGGAAAACACTACTTATTACTATGTTGCCTATGCTTCCAACATTAAAGGGTACGGGTTTTCATCCGTATCATCATTTACAACCCCAAAAAAGGATTATTCCGGAGATGGGAAAATTCCAGTTAAGCTAACAAAGCTCACTTTAAACTCTATGGAGTACTCTGCCGATGGATTTGAAAACTCAGATGGAGCCAAGTATAAATACAAGATGAGTTTCACAGTAGAGGTGGAAGTGTGCGATTATGAAAGCATAAGCAGGGCTGGCTTCATGATCGGAGGAGCAATCTGGCATTGGGATAACCCAAGTGAAAACAAAATCAACTCATGTTCAATGATAACTTTAGGAGACAGCCCGACATTAAGCGTTACTGTCACAGCATATGCCAGGATGAAGGATGGATCCGACTACGAAGGGAATGTAGAAACGCTCAGTGCAACATATGGCAATAACAATAACGAAAACCCAGGCAGTGGCTCAAATGAGAACACCATTAAAACCAATAGGGCTGAGTACACTTACGCTTGGACCGAATATAAAAACTTCGACGGAGTGTTTAGCTCCTACGAGACTATGAAATCTCATTTAAACAGATATGGGTTGTTAATCTATAAAAATGGAAACTCTTACTACTGGGAAGATTTCAATAATATCAAACACACTGTTTATCCCAATCGTGATTATAAGAAAGTGGTTTACGATTATTATTCTTATATGGGCAACAAGTATAATGGGTATAAAACACAAACAGCTTACTTATATATGAATTTCCGGTTCTCTCCCTTTTAAACGTAAGTTGGTGATTGCTTTATAACAACCGAAATTTCTCATGTACATTCGTCAGGTAATTCCGTGATATGATGAGCCCCTTTTCATTATCGAAGGGAGGCAGAAGAAAGCAGGCCTTCCCCTTTATCGAGCAAACATGGTCGATGTTAATAATGTGGTTACGGCTTATTTGGACGAACAACGAAGAGAAGGATAATATGTGGTCCGACTTTACAGTTCTCCCCAACAATACGCGTTTACCGTTTGCCAATGCGGCTTCCCATTGACGCCTCCCGTTCGAGTAGGAGAAATAGCCCACCTGGTTCACACGAACCATTTGGTATCCTGTAATATCGGGAATCATGAATGCCTGATGGGAGGGCAACAACTCTGATAATGCCCTCTCGAGGGGTACTGCTGTAGTCATATCTCTTGCTACCTGCCCGAAAAAACGGCGCATGATGGTCGAAAACTCTTCCTGTGCATAGGGTTTAAGCAGATAGTCGAACGCAGACTCTCGCAACGCATCAAGCCAGTACTTCTGGTAGGAAGTGTAAAATACCACTTTCATCGGCCACCTCACACGAGGTTGTATCTCGCGTAGCAGTTCCAAACCGCTCATATCCGGCAACTCAACATCCAGAAACAATAAATCAGGTTTCTTGTCAATCACTAGCTTGATTCCACTTTTAGCCGTGTCTGCCTCTCCCATGAGGGTGACCTCCGGATAATCGGCCAGAGATTCCCGTAAACTATGTAGACAAACCGGCTCATCGTCGACGGCTACAGCAGTAAATCTTTTTTTATCCATTTCCAGAGATTATGTAACTGTTTACCAATATTTATAATTGTCAGGTATAAAAATAGTCACCCTTGTCCCACCTTGCTCTTCCATTCCCGAACGAAGGATATTGAACTGTATCTTTTCACTGTTCTCCCGGTTAAAAAGGTCGATTGTCTGATACAACACTTTAAGTCCGGTCCCGGTCCCGGTTGATGAACCCATCAACAGCTCCTGATAACCCGTCCCGTTGTCAATGATCTCGATTCTTGTTCCTTCCCCTTCCTTCCGGACTTGCAATTCAAGCTTCTTTTCACCGGCAAGAGGACGCAATGCATGCTTGATTGCGTTCTCCAATGGAATCTGAATTATCATGGACGGAAGCGACACCATTTCTGTATCAACATGTGGATCAATATTCCAATCAAGCTTAAAATCGGGACCAAGGCTCTCTCTTTCCAGGTTGATGTATGCTTCTACAAATTCTAACTCCTGGGTTAATGTAACTTGTGCCTGGTCGGTCATCTCGAGGCTTCTACGCAGGAGCAACACCAGTTTCATCAGGTTAGCCGGGTGAGATCCATTGTCGGAACTGATCTCCCGGTTGAGCACATTGAACATGAAATGTGGGGAGATCCGGTTACGGATATTGGAGAGTCGCAACTTGGTTATTTGATCGTGGAAGCTTAACCTTTGCAGCTCTTTTTGTCTCTTCATCGCAATATAGACGCTTGCCATAATAGCTGAAATGAGCAGGAATGCCATGACAAATATATAATTTCTCATGCGAAGCGACCGGATGTCGGATGCTTGCCCCATGATAAGCATCTCTCTCTTTACCAGGGTTGTATCCTGTCTGTAACGCATATCGATTTCGGCAACACGCATTTTTGCCCTCTCCGAACGAATAGAATCTTCCATCACAAGATTTTCTTGCAGGCAGGCATATGCCTCCTTAAAATTCCCTGTTCGCGCATGATACTGTTCAATGTATTTGTTACGAAGGATGAGAAAAGTGGGTTCAATAGTTAAATTTGTAACCTTACCCTCAAGGTAGTGGCGCGCATGTTGTGGATTGTCGGCTTGCAAAGCTAATCCGGCCTTAAGGGTATTGATATGATAAAGCAATGGCTGCTCATTAATGGCAGAGAAGTATTTTTCCGCTTCATTCAGGTAATGGTATGCCGAGTCGGGTTGGTTCAGATGAAAAAAGATCTCCCCTATATTGGCATTGGCAATATTTAAACTTAATATGGATCCTTCTCCCGATAACAAAGTTATTCCTTTCTTGTACCAAGACAAGGACTCCTGTAACTCACCCGCAAAGAAGTAACAGTTCCCTCTGCAATTGCAGTAAAAGAATTTTTCATTCAACGTTCGGCCTTCGAAATCCTGTTCGGCCAAACAGAAATAGTAATCAGACAGTTCAAAATCACGCAATTCCATATACAACTGCCCTAAGCCGGTATATATCGGAAATCCCAGTTGATCAGCCACACCTATTGAATCTGCAACTGAGAGTGCTTTTCGGTAATAGAAGGCGCTATTGACAAAATCGCCATTTCTCATATGCATATCGGCAATGTTTATGGAGAGATCAGGGATCTTCTCTCTCTTACCCGTTAATTCATAATAATTCAGAGCATTGGTGAAGTAGGTAAGTGCAGAATCTTGATCCCTGTACAAAGCAAAGCAATTACCTATTGTATTGTATGATGAGGTGAGGAGTTGGTAGATTTTGATGTTTGGCACCTGCTTGTTCGCGTAAGCGACAACTTTTTCGGCGAAATGGCGCGTGGAATCGATCTGATCGTTTACAAAGTATGTCAGACTGTATGTTTGTAGAGCTTTATAGTAGTCCAGGCTGTCGTTGGTATTATTCATGGCATCTCGTAACAGGCTTCGGGAGTAGGCGTTGTTGCAGTAAAGAGAATCCATAGCCTCAGTAATGATGGACTCCATTGTTACATCCATTTTTGCAGGTTCCTTGCTGCAGGTTAACATCAATAAGGGGATTAGGGGGCTGAGTATATATTTAAACATCACATATCTCAATTAAGGTAGCTGAGTAAAAGAGTTAAATATTTTTTATTTATCTGACAATTAAAGGCAAAAACTTAAGTTTGCAGTTGCATAAACAAAAAGAGTTTAATCCCTTAAAGGGTCAAACATTAAATCCAATGCGAAGTTAATCAAAAACAATGGACTTGCAAACTTAATTGAGACAAATAGTTTGCCTGAATACCTTTGCATCCCCCGGCTTTTAAATAGCGCAAAATCTCACGTAAATGGATTTTGTGCGTTCTCTTCTCTTATACCTGTTGCAATTCCAATATAAAGGATTTCTATAGTAACTTTCCTAATAATATTCATATCAGAAATCACTACTGTCGTGATATATAAAACAATAACAACAGAAATGGCCAGTTTGCTGCTAATCGACAAAAAAACACTGAATTTTAACATGTTAAACAACAGCATCTCAAAGATATTTCTATTATACTCTTCGTCTTTGTGATTATTAATTACTATTTTTGACTAAGAATAGATTCAAACGTGTTCATCACTTAACAACAACGGTGAGTTTGTTAAGATGTTTTATTAATCAAAAATTAAATTATGATCGAATGGATGTTTGCCGCCCTTATACTGTTGGCTATAATTAATATTATTCTGCACTTTTTTGAAAAACCCACCTCAGAAAAGGCCGATAAACTAAAAGAGATTGAGAGTGCATTAATCAGGTTCGAATCAGCCTCGGAGAGAAATGAAAAGTCCATCAGGGATGAATTTCAACGCAACAGGCTTGAGAGTAACCGCACTGCAATGGAGAACAGAGATGAGTTGGCTAAAAATCTTAAATTATTTGCAGAGACAAACTCGACGAACAATAAGGAACTGAATGAGCTGATCAGGCAAAAATTTGAAGATGCCGGTAAACAGCAGACAGAACGCAACAGACAATCTGTTGATGCAATAAAAGATGTAAGGGAGACAATTGAGAAACAGTTGGAGGCAATAAGGGAAGATAACACCCGGCAGCTGGATGAAATGAGAAAAACCGTGGACGAGAAACTTCAAACTACTTTGGAAAAGCGTCTTGGCGAATCGTTCCGGCAGGTTAGTGAAAGACTCGAACAGGTTCATAAGGGACTGGGTGAGATGCAAACCATTGCAAACGGTGTTGGTGATTTGAAAAGGGTACTGTCGAATGTAAAGACAAGGGGCGTACTGGGAGAGTATCAGCTGGAAAATATTCTTGAGCAGTTGCTTACACCCGACCAGTACTCCAAAAATGTAGCAACAAAAAGGGGTAGCCAGGCTCACGTTGAGTTCGCAATCAGGCTACCGGGTAAAGAGAGTGATGAAGAGGTATGGATGCCTGTCGACTCAAAGTTCCCGATTGAAAACTACCAGCTGTTGCTAAATGCCTATGATGAAGGAAACAAAGAGGCAATAGAGACAGCACAAAAAGCTATCATTAAATCCGTCGAATCATTTGCCGGGGATATAAGTGAAAAGTATCTCGACCCTCCGCACACAACCGATTTCGCAATAATGTTCCTGCCCGTTGAGAGCCTCTATGCAGAGGTTTTAAGACATCCGGGGCTTTTTGAAATACTGCAGAGAAAATACAGGGTAACGGTCACAGGGCCCACAACACTGTCTGCATTGCTGAATAGCCTGCAGATGGGATTCAGGACCCTTGCCGTCCAAAAAAGGAGCAGCGAGGTGTGGAAAATTCTCGAAGCGGTAAAAACCGAATTCAGTAAATTCTCCGATCAGCTTGACAAGGTTGATAAACAATTGAACACAGCTTCAAAATCGTTAAACGACCTCCGGCTGACACGAACGAACGTTATCAACAGAAAGCTTAAGGACGTTGCCACAATCGATACAAGCGAGGCTGCCGAACTGCTTGAAATCACAACCTCAGGTAGCGACCATGATTAATTATTCACCCCTCCAAAATAATATATGTTAATCACAGATTTAGCTACTTTTGTAACATATGCGAAACCTGAATTAACCAAAAACATTGAAAGATGGATTGCGAAATTTAAATAATAATTGGTACTTTTGCCTTCGAAAACAATCAGACATGATTTTAAGCCGGCCATACCGGCTCGAAAGCCTTATGTTTATTTGTTTTGATAACTGATATTAAAATGGATGAAAATATAACAAGTCAGTATTCATTCACCATTATTGTTCCGCTCTACAATGAAGAAGAGAACATAGGCAGGCTGGAAGAGAAACTGAAAGGTTTCCTGCCGCACTCACTTGAGAAAACCTGCGTTTTGTTTGTAAACGATGGCTCTACCGACGGCAGCAGAAACAGGATCAAGAATGTATGCGAGCGAAATCCGGATTTTTACTATATTGATCTTAAGAAAAACGGGGGATTGAGCGCTGCACTTAAAGCCGGTTTTGATCACTCTTTTTCAAAATTCACCGGCTATATGGATGCTGATATGCAGACCGATGCCGATGACTTCAACCTGTTGCTGCCCCATTTAGACAACCATGAATTTGTTACAGGTATCCGTGCCAATCGCAAAGATTCATCATTCAAGAACCTGCAGTCTAAAATAGCCAACGGATACCGGAGGATGATGACCGGCGACGGCGTTTCCGACACTGGTTGCCCACTCAAAGTGATGCATACCGCGTATGCTAAGCGTATCCCCATGTTCAACGGTATGCACCGGTTTCTGCCGGCACTTATACTTTTGCAGAACGGCAGAATAAAACAGATCCCGGTGAGGCACTATTCCAGGTTGGCGGGAAAATCGAAATATCATCTCTGGAACAGGCTTACAGGTCCTTTTATCGACTGTTTCGCCTATCGCTGGATGAAGAGACGTTATATAAATTACCAGGTTAATTCAAGTAATTTAGATTAAAATATGCAAGAGAGCCCTGTCTGGATTTACGCGATCGGTTTTTTGGCGCAAGCTTTTTTCTCAGCCCGGTTACTGCATCAGTGGATAATTACAGAGAAAGCAAAAAAAATTCTTTCTCCGCCTGCGTTCTGGATCCTTAGTATCTTCGGCTCGTACCTGCTCTTTATCTATGGGGTGCTCAGAGATGACTTCGCAATTATCCTCGGGCAGTTCTTCTCATACTACATCTATCTGTGGAATCTGAACATGCAGGGGTTCCGGAAACGGGTAAACATTGCTATACAAATAGTGCTTCTTTTAACACCGGTTGCAGCCGCCACCTATCTTATGCGCGACATGACTGCCTTTTCCTCTACCTTCTTCCGGCATAATGCCATACCACTATGGTTGCTAATCTTTGGGTCCGGCGGGCAGATACTGTTCACTTGCCGTTTCATTTACCAGTGGATATATTCGGCACAACGTCACCAGTCTTCTCTACCACTCGGTTTTTGGATAATCAGCCTTCTGGGTTCGGGAATCATTATCGCTTACGGTGTATTCCGGCTCGATCCCGTGCTCATACTTGGGCAGTCGTTCGGTTTTGTTGCATATATGCGCAACATCATGATAGGCTTAAGAAGTAAGAAACAGTTATCATATGAAGGATAAACAGCTCTATATCATTTGGTTTATTGCACTGCTTCCGTTGATGATCCTTCGCGATTACACGCCCAACAACGAGCTGCGTTATCTGAGTATTGTTGATGAAGCACTTAAAAACGGTAACTTTTTCACCTTTACCAACCAGGGTGAGATCTATGCCGATAAGCCACCTCTCTATTTCTGGCTGATGATGGCAGGCAAGACATTGCTTGGCGGACACAGAATGTGGTTCTTATCGCTGCTGTCATTTATCCCGGCTCTGGTAGTGATGATGACAATGGCCAAGTGGTTAAGAAAAGAGGAATCGAGAAACCAACCAGAAGCCTTACTGATGCTAATGACCGGCGGGCTGTTTGCCGGCCTTGCCATAATAATAAGGATGGATATGCTTATGGTGATGTTCATCACTCTTTCACTCTATACTTTTTTCAAGATCTATCAGGGGCAGGCAAAAAAAGGGGACTATTATCTCTTCCCTCTCTATCTCTTCCTGGCTCTGTTCTCCAAAGGGCCAGTCGGCATCCTTGTACCACTTCTCTCCACGCTTCTATTTCTGCTCCATCGGGGTGAAATCCATACTTGGGAGCGTTACTGGGGCTGGAAAAGCATGCTGGTACTTCTTACTGGATGCAGCATATGGTTTGCCGGAGTTTACCTTGAAGGTGGAAACAGCTACCTCAATAATCTGCTCATACATCAGACAGTAGGCAGGGGAATCAACTCCTTCCATCACAAAGAGCCGTTTTATTATTACTTCATTACAATATGGTATTCACTGGCTCCCTGGATGTTCTTCTCCATAGGGCTTATTATTGCGGGAATGATACGGAAAAAGATTCAGACAGATACAGAACGCTTTTTCCTTACCATCATAATCTCCACATTTATCATGTTGTCGATTATCAGCTCCAAGCTGGCAGTCTACATGCTTCCGGCACTGCCGTTTTTTATCGGCCTCTCTGCAATGCTTATCGATAAATTCAATGAAAAAAATATCTGGCTGCGGCTCTCACTGGCACTTCCCGCACTTATTTTAGCATCAGCGTTACCTTTGATAATATACATAGCAAAAACAGATACTCCCTTTTTCGCTGCTGTACCACTTGTTTTTGCGGCAGCAACAGTCGCCACTCTCTCCGGAATAGCTGTATTATACCTGCTATTTTTGAAAAAGGAGCTTCGCTTATCTATCCGGGTGATGTCATTGGGTTTACTTCTGGCCATTTTTATTGCAGGATGGGCCATGCCTCAACTGAATCCATATATGGGATGGAGCAAATTATGCCAAGAAGCGTCACGATTAGCTGAAGAGAGACAGGCTTCGGAATACTGCGTATATAATATTTCCAGGGCAGAAAGCATGGATGTATTCCTTAAAAAAGATGTGATCTACGTTTCTGAAGAAGATATATTGAGTAACTCACTTACCGGTAACCTACTGTTGTTACCGGAAAAAACAATCAATAAAAACAAAAAAATCCAGTCTGTCATAGCAGAAAAAGAGGGATACAAAGTGGGCCCGTATATGATTGTTATTTTTTAATTGAATAAAAATGAAAATATTGGTTACAGGTGCTGCCGGATTCATCGGCTTTCATGTTGTCAGGAGGCTTCTCCTGCAGGGTTATGAAGTGGCGGGCCTTGATAATATCAACAGCTACTACGATGTAAGGCTAAAATTTGCACGTCTTAACGAAACTGGAATTTCACGGGAGAAGATTAAAAAGGGAAAGTGGATACAGAGCGACAAATTTCAGCACTACAAGTTTATACAGTTCGATCTGATAGAGGGCAAAAAACTTTCCGCCCTTTTCCGTAACGAGAGATTCACACATGTTTTGAATTTCGCTGCACAGGCAGGAGTCAGATACTCCCTTGAGAACCCTTTGTCATATATCCATTCCAATATAGTAGGATTTATCAACCTGCTCGAAGCTTGCCGCAATAACCCCGTCACTCATTTGGTTTACGCAAGCTCAAGCAGTGTATATGGTGATGACACAGCTGTCCCATACAAAGAATCGGCACAGACCGATCACCCCGTCAGCCTCTACGCGGCGACCAAAAAATCAGACGAGCTGCTGGCATATGCTTATGGCAAGCTGTTCGGGCTGCCGGCAACTGGCATCCGTTTTTTTACTGTTTACGGTCCCTGGGGACGCCCCGATATGGCACCCTGGCTCTTTATGTCGGCTATTTCGAAAGGAAAACCGATTAAAATATTCAATAGAGGGCAAATGCAGCGAGATTTCACCTTCATAGACGATATTGTAGAAGGAGTGATTAAAATTTTACCTTTGCCACCGCAATCCGTTGTCCCCCACATAGTGTACAATATGGGCTGTTCATCGCCAGTGCAGTTGATGGATTTTATAAATGTCATCGAAAAAACCGTAGGTAAGCAGTCTGTTCACGAAATGGAGGAAATGCAGCCAGGCGATGTTGTATCTACCTTTGCCGACACTTCATTACTACAAGAGCGCTTCGGCTATAAACCGTCCACTACAGTTGAAACAGGAATCAAAATATTCTATGAATGGTTTAAGGAATTTGTCTTGACTTGAACAGCCGTTAACATTTTATTCTTTCGAACTGCTGATTACGGTTTTTTTGTTACAAATAATTTCTTAAAATCGAAAAGATATAGTATTTTTGTAAGTCTATTAAAAAGATAGTTTTTAGGGCGTTTTCGTTAAGTTAAAGGCGTTTTCGTTGAGTTAAATAAGAATAGCGTTAATGCTGGCATAATGCAGGAACAAGGCGCAACAAGTGATTTTGAAGACGTTTCCAATAAGCTGAGCCGGTTAGCTGACAAGCTAACCTTCTTGTTCAAGTCGAATTCAAAATTTGAAAACGATTGTTGTAAATAAACACTCTTAATAAATAAAATTCAATAAAGTATGATTAAAGTAGGTATTAACGGATTCGGTCGCATTGGTCGCCTAGTTTTCCGTGCAGCTCAAAACAGAGATGATATTCAGGTTGTGGGTATCAATGACTTGCTCGATGTAAACTACATCGCTTATATGTTAAAATACGACACCATCCACGGTCAGTATAGCGGATCTATTGAAGTGAAAGACGGCAATCTGGTAGTAAACGGTAAAACAATCCGCGTAACAGCAGAAAGAAATCCGGCAGACCTTAAATGGAACAAAGTGGGTGCAGAATATGTAGTTGAATCTACAGGACTCTTCCTTACAAAAGAAAAAGCACAGGCTCACATCCAAGCTGGAGCAAAATATGTTGTTATGTCTGCTCCTTCAAAAGATGATACCCGCATGTATGTTGTAGGTGTAAACGAAAAGACCTACACAAAAGGAGAACAAATTGTATCCAACGCTTCTTGTACAACCAACTGTCTTGCTCCTGTAACCAAGGTATTGAACGACAAGTTCGGAATTCTTGAAGGCTTGATGACAACTGTTCACTCAACAACAGCTACCCAGAAAACCGTTGACGGCCCTTCGGCAAAAGACTGGAGAGGCGGACGCGCAGCTTCTGCCAACATCATTCCTTCATCAACTGGAGCAGCCAAGGCTGTAGGTAAAGTTATTCCGGAACTGAACGGAAAACTAACCGGTATGTCAATGCGCGTTCCCACACTGAACGTATCTGTAGTGGACCTTACAGTGCGCCTTGCAAAAGAGACCTCCTACGAAGAGATTTGTGCAGCTATGAAAGAAGCTTCTGAAGGCGAATTGAAAGGTATCTTAGGATATACCAACGAAGATGTTGTATCAAGCGATTTCATCGGCGATTCACGCACATCAATCTTCGACGAAAAAGCAGGTATCCAGTTAAGCCCCACTTTCGTTAAGGTTATCAGCTGGTACGACAACGAATGGGGATATTCAAACAAAGTGCTCGACCTTATTGCACATATGGCTAAAGTAAACGGATAATAATAATACTATTATTACGATATATGAAAGGCGCCTCCGGAAAAGAGGCGTTTTTTTGTTGAAATAATGCTTGTGAAAATAAAAAAAGCCGGACAGTAAAGTTCGACTTTTCTCTTTTCTTCAAACGCCTGTGTCCTATGCCGGATGAATTGATTCTGTCGGGCAGACATCTGCACAAGAACCACAATCGGTACATACTTCCGGGTCTATTGAATAAATATCGCCTTCAGATATTGCATCAACAGGACATTCATCAATGCACGTTCCACAAGCAATGCAAGTGTCATCAATTACGTAAGCCATAATAGTGAAATAAGTTAGTTATTGAAATTAATTTGCTATGTTGTTGCAAAGATAAAGAGTTTTTTCCAATACGAAAAAAATATAGAGAACTATTTACATTAATCCTTAAAGGCAGGGGACGGAAAGAGACGATACAAATCAACACCTATGGCTATAATTTAATGAGGCCTGCTATACAATATCATGAAATAAAAGGCGTTTAAAGAACAAACAACAAAAAAGGCGAATGGCAAAAAAGACAACATATCTGCTCACAATACTGCTCATCATATCTGGCAGCGTCACGGGCCAGAACCGTAAACTGCAGAACAGGCCTTATGCAGATCAACGGTTGTTCCACCCGGGATTCACACTTGGGCTGCACACACAAGATCTAATACTTGCACAATCAGGTTTTGTGAACGATAACGGAGAGGTGTGGTTCTCAGAAATACCCTACTATTCATTGGGATTCACTGCGGGAATTATTGGGGACATTTATCTGAACAGAATTATGAACCTACGGGCAATTCCTTCGCTCTATTTGGGTGAAAAGCGGATAGTTTTCAAGGAACAATCGTCCCGCGAAGAGTACTCAACCCGAATTCGCAACAACTACTTCAGTTTACCCCTGCAGCTGAAGATATCGGCAGGCAGGATAGACAACTTCCGTCCCTACACCCTTTTAGGTATATATTGCAACATAGAACTGGCATCCGGGAAAAACCGAGCTCTTCTTTTGAAGCCTTACGATTTTGGAGTTGAGATAGGTGTTGGATGCGACTTTTATTTACCCCTTTTCAATCTTGCTCCGGAATTGAAGTTTGGTTTCGGGTTGGTGGATATTCTTGATAACGAGAGGCCCGGCCTTAAGGATGAAAGTCTCCGAAAATATACGAAATCGCTTTCTAAAGCTACCCAGCGACTGATCACACTGAGTTTTAATTTTGAGTAGGTACAATCATTTTTGGTATTTCCGGGTTTTAGTAACAGACTGATCTTTCTTTTCAAAGATAGATGAATAGCTCTTCTTTCTTAAAAAATAGAAATCCAATAAAATGCTTTTCCTGTATTGCACAGGAATATTCTCTGTAGTTGCCATTCTTAAATTTACTTCACGTACCGGCTTGTATGATGGCATCATCTTAAGAAAATCCCTATAAGCATCGATAACAGCATGAGCGCATCTGAAATTGCCTTGCAGCAACAGGTGAACATAAGCAAGAATATCGAAAAACAACCGTACCAAAAATGTCGGCCGGCATGCCTTCCCTGGTACGTTTTTAAAAATCATAAGCAGGTTGTTACGAAAGTTCAGATAGGTTTTCATAGGATTATCCTTTTTCAGCGATGCTCCACCCACATGATAAACAACCGAAGAGGGGAGGCACATCACTCTCCTGCCCCGGGCATTCAAACGCCAGCAAAGGTCTATCTCCTCCATATGTGCAAAAAAACGGCCGTCCAGTCCACCATGCTCGGTATAATCACTCTTTCTTATCATCATGCAAGCACCGGTCGCCCAAAATACAGGGATCTCCGAATCATACTGTCCGTTGTCTTTCTCCACCACTTCAAGAATGCGCCCCCTGCAGAATGGGTACCCATAAAGATCAATAAACCCGCCTGATGCCCCTGCATACTCAAACCAGCCTTTTTCATCATAAGAGAGTATCTTAGGCTGTACCGCGGCCACCTCGGGATGTTTGTTCATAAAGTCGACCATCTTGTTCAGCCAGTTGGGAGTGGTCTCCACATCAGAATTCAAAAGCACCACATACTCAGAATCGATATGCTGCAAAGCTTTGTTGTATCCTTCGGCAAAACCATAGTTCTTGTCCAGAACAATCAGAGATACTTCGGGGAAATTTGTTTCGATAAATGCTACAGATTCGTCCGTAGACCCATTATCAGCAACAATAACCCGGCACTCATCGCTTAACGAGTGTTCCAGCACAGCAGGGAGGAACTGCTCAAGCAGCTTCTTCCCGTTCCAGTTCAATATAACCACCGATACTTTTACCACAAAACGCTTTTTTTATATTAAATATTTACTCCTCTCCAATAATCCTGTTTCCTGAATTTTAGAAAACGAAAGTTTCACTTCCGTCTGCAGGCCCTTGGCCCCTTATGCTATCCTGTCTTTATTTTTTTCTAAACTTCCAACGGTTATGTGACCATAAATAGTAAGCAGGCTCCTTCAGAATAGTCTCTTCCAGCTTCCTCATATATCGCTCCATTATTTCAAACTCAGGTTCAAGGCTTGCATCCGGGGTAATAACATAAAATTTTCCGGTGTAATATCCTCGCTTTACTTTAGTGATATCAAGATAAACTACAGAAAGACCAAGATGATTTGCAATCTTCTCCATTCCGGTTTGTACAAGCGTATCCTGGTTCAGGAAAGTTGTCCAGTAGTGATCGTTATTTTTTGGCGGACGCTGGTCTGCAAGAAAACCCACCAACATGGCCTTTCCATCGTTATTCAGCTGGATCATTTTCCTGAAAGCTCTCCTCATCTCAATTGGTTCGGGACGAAAGCGGTTCCTGATCTTTAAAAAAAGCAGGTCGAAAGGCTTTGATCTCAACCTTTTGTAAAGAAAGCCCTGCTTCAGTTCAGGCAGATGGTTAATACCGAAAGAGGTCACCCACTCCCAGTTCCCGTAATGGCCCATACACATCAAACACGATCTTCCGTCCCTGGTAAGCCTGCTTATTATTTCAGGATTTTCAAATTTCATCCTTACACGGGCTTCACTGTCCGAAAGGTGAAGCATTTTTATTGTTTCAACGAAGTAATCGCACAGGTGATGGTAAAATTTTCTTTCCAACCGCCTTATCTCTTTAACAGGCTTCTCCGGAAAAGCGTTTCCAAGGTTCATCCTTACCAGTTTCCTTCTGTAACGTACAATATGATAAACAAACAACCAGAGTATATCGGATAGTAGATACAACACCCCTAAAGGCAACATCGCGTGAAGATATGTCACTGAATACAACAGAAGATACCCTGCACTCTTTTTTTGCTTCTTATCCATTAAAATATTGCTTTCATAGCCATTTGTTCTTCATCATACTCGCCAACCACTACCTCCGTCACCCGGTTTATCAGAGTGGAGTCGTAAACGGCATACAATTTTACATAATTTTCGGTAAACCCGTGCATTTTATTACTGCGTCTAGTGTGTTCAAACAGCACTTTCTTCCGGCTACCCTTTTGAGATTCATAAAAACGGCGCAGCTTTGCATCAGAAATATCCAGCAACGCTTTGCTCCGTGCATGCTTAACTTTCGGATCAACAATGTGATCTATTTGGAGTGCCTGGGTTCCGGGACGTTCTGAATAGGTAAAAACATGCAACTGAGAACAGTCCAGCGACTCAATAAACTTCATGCTTTCGGCAAAATATTCATCGGTCTCGCCCCTGACACCAACTATCACATCCACACCAATAAAGGCATGTGGCATAACTCTCTTGATTTTCTCTATTTTATGTCTGAACAGAGCTGTATCGTAACGACGCTTCATCAGTTTAAGAACGGCATCACTACCAGCCTGCAGCGGCATATGGAAATGTGGTACAAATCGCTTTGACGAAGCCACAAAATCTATTATCTCATCAGTCAACAGATTCGGCTCAATGGATGAGATGCGGTAACGTTCCACTCCGTCCACATTATCAAGTGCTTTTATAAGATCTATAAATGTCTCTTTTGTCGTATGGCCGAAATCACCAATATTAACACCCGTAAGCACTATCTCCCTGCCACCTTCACTCACCACCTGTTCTGCCTGCTTCATTAGGGCGGCAATAGACCCGTTGCGACTCCTTCCCCTGGCGAAAGGTATGGTACAGAAAGAACAGAAATAGTCGCACCCATCCTGTACCTTCAAAAAATAGCGGGTCCGGTCATCTGCCGATACAGAAGGGACAAACGACCTTATTCTATTTGTTTTGGAAGTTATTACCTCCACTTTATCCTTTTTACTCAGATCATGCAGATACTTCACAACATCCAGCTTCTGCTCTGCTCCCAAAACCAGGTCAACACCATCAATACTTGCCACCTCTTCAGGTTTCAGCTGTGCATAACACCCAGTAACCACTACAAAGGCGGATGGATTTTCATGAATCACCTTCCTGATGGCCTGCCGCCCTTTCTTATCAGCCAGCTCTGTCACAGAGCAAGTGTTAATCACGCATATATCCGCCTTCTGCCCTTTCCGGGCACGGGTAACGCCGTAATCCAGCAACTGCCTGCCAATAGCGGAAGTTTCAGCATAATTCAATTTACATCCTAAAGTGTAATAAACAGCAGTCTTATTATGAAAAATTGTTTGATCGATCATATTTATAATTGGCCGTACTTACGAATAATATTTTATATCAATAAATTATTCATACGACAGCTTTGTTGTAGAGTGACTTTGAATAAAGATACAAAAATACAATTTTACTCTTGAATTATTGCCTTATTTTCTTTGATAATCAATTTCCGAATATTACTTTTGCACAATAAAGGCAAAAATGTGCATTTATGATCAGGCAGAACTTCATTAAATTATACGAGGAGAGTTTCAGAAATAACTGGAAATTACCTGCTTTAACAGATTACAATGGCAACAGATCATATACTTACGGTGAGCTGTCAGAAGAAATTGCGAAACTCCACCTTCTCTTTTCTGAATTGAATATTCAAAAAGGAGATAAGATTTCCCTGATCGGAAAAAACCACTCTTCATGGGCAATCGTGTTTATGGCAACAATAACATATGGCGCCGTTATCGTTCCCATACTGCACGAATTCAATCCCGTTAGCATGGCACACATTATCAAACACTCCGATTCAAAATTGGTGTTTGTAAACAAGACAATATGGGAAACCATAGACAAGGATAATATAGATATTCCCGTATATGAAATACCGGATTTCACTCTTTTAAAAAGTGATAATGAAAAAGTCCGGAAGGTTTCCGGCACTTTAGCAGGCATTTTCAAAAGTACCTATCATGACGGATTTTCCAGGGAGGAGATCAGCTATGCAGATGTGGACAACGATGAAGTTATTTGTATCAACTACACATCAGGTACTACGGGTTTCAGCAAGGGTGTTATGATTACTGCAAATAATTTTGCCGGAAACGTGACCTACAGCAAAAGGCTGAATCTGCTTTTCACAGGGGAGAAAAACCTGGCATTCTTACCTATGGCACATGTTTATGGCTGCGCATTCGATTTTCTTTACGCACTATCAACGGGTGTTCACATTATATTGCTTGGGGTAATGCCAACCCCTCAAAATCTCATATTGGCTTTTAAGGAGGTTAAACCGAACCTGATAATTACCGTACCACTTATTTTTGAGAAGATATATAAAAAGAAAATACTACCTGTCATCAATAAGCCAATCGTAAAAGTACTGTTAAAAATCCCAGGGATCAATAAATTAATACTAAACAAGATAAAAGCATCTCTTGTTAAGTCCCTGGGAGGTAACTTCAGAGAAGTAATCATAGGAGGGGCGGCTTTGAATGCGGAGGTAGAGGCGTTTTTTTACAGAATGAAATTCCCCTTTACCGTCGGCTACGGCATGACTGAATGCGCGCCTCTCATATCTTACGATCATAATTTCGACTTTGTACCAACATCATGCGGATCGGTGCTGGAAGATATAATGGAAGCACGTATCGACTCCTCTGACCCCGAAACGGTACCGGGAGAAATACAGGTCCGGGGCGAAAATGTGATGAAAGGATACTACAAAAATCCCGAAGCCACCGCTGCAGCATTCACTAATGACGGCTGGCTCAAAACAGGCGACCTGGGAATAATGAAAGGAAGAAGGTTGTTTATCAAGGGGCGGCTGAAAACAATGCTTCTCACCGCAAACGGACAAAATGTATATCCGGAAGAGATTGAGTCGAAACTGAACAACCTGCCATATATTGCTGAGAGTGTTGTCGTTTTACGTAATTTCAAACTTGTGGCTATGGTATATCCCGATATGCAGGCTCTATTATCTGACAACATATCTGATGAAAGGCTGATTGAAATAATGAACGGGAACATGGAAATTCTTAACAGATCGGTTGCTCAGTACGAAAGAATCAGCACCATCGAGATAGTTGAAAATGAGTTCGAAAAAACACCAAAAAAAAGCATTAAACGGTTCCTCTACAGCTGAACACTATCCCGCTCTATCTGTACCAGCAGCAAACGGCTCAATCTGATCAAGCAATTCGGAAAAATAATTTGAATTTACCAACTATACTCATTAGTAAAAACGTTTCATAGATTCGGCCGTTAAGATCATATCTGTTAAATTTACTCACTATACTCTCCATTTGAACACCCTTATGGAGCGACTTCCATAACAAAAAAGGAGGGAAAAGAGGCATAAAAAGCAAAATATTGGCGTAAAAATTGAGGAATTGCCTATGTTTAATATTATTTAACTAAGATTTCCATCCAAAATATGTTTTAGAACATGTTTTTGATATAAATTTGCACCGTTTTTAGAGAAGTAATATTATTTATCGTTTAAAATTATTAAAAATGAAAAAAGTACTTTTATTAGTTGCTGTAATTGCAACATTAGGTTTAGTTTCTTGCAACAATGCACAAGTAAAAGCTGAAAAAGCAAGACAAGACAGCCTTGCTGAAGTAGCCAGATTAGACAGCATCGCAAAAGTCCAGGCTGATAGCATTCAAGCTGCTATTGAAGCTGCTGAAGCTGCTGAAGGCGATTCATTGAGCCAGGTTGCTGAGACTGAAGTTAATCAATAAGCAGTTAAAGAAATCGATTTCAGCCATCCACTAAAGGATGGCTTTTTTGTTTTATATTGGGTTAAAAATATTATCTTTGCCTATCTGTCTGCTGAGACAGGGAAAGCGGTGTTTGCCAGGATGCAGGATAAGGAAAGTAATATTTGCAACTTGTGCTTATCAGGAAAGCGGTGTTTGCCATTCAACGTCAGAAACAGTAGCCGGAAAAATAAACAAGATCAAATTTAATTATCAAACAAGTAATGAGAAAAATTTTATTCATCTGCCTGTTAATAACTGTAGTATCTTCATCCGGATGCAATCAGAGGGCTAACACCTATTTCGAAAAAAAGCTCACGTTCAGAAACTTGCTTACATCAGATCAGAAAGTGAAGTTATCCGCCTACGTAGTTCCAACACAGCGACAATACGAGTGGCAGGAGCTTGAGTTGACAGCTTTTATCCATTTTGGGATGAATACATTCACCGGCAGGGAATGGGGCGACGGATCAGAAGATCCTGCTCTTTTCAACCCGGCCGATTTAGATGCAGAGCAGTGGGTTACCACACTGCAGAACGCTGGCTTTAAATTGCTTATCCTTACAGCAAAACATCACGATGGTTTTTGTCTATGGCCTACCGCAACTACGTCTCATTCAGTGGCATCGTCGCCATGGCACAATGGTTATGGCGACTTGGTAAAAGAGGTGAAAGAGGCATGCGACAAATACAATATGAAGTTTGGAGTGTACCTTTCACCTTGGGACAGGAATGCGGCGAGCTATGGCGACTCGCCAAAATATAATGCAATGTTTGCCCAACAGCTTACTGAACTGCTTACAAACTATGGGGAAATTCACGAAGTGTGGTTCGATGGAGCCAATGGCGAAGGCCCCAACGGCAAAGTACAGGAGTACGACTGGGGACGTTTCTATCATGTTATCGACAGCCTACAGCCAAAGGCGGTTAAAGCAATAATGGGTGACGATGTAAGGTGGGTAGGTAATGAAAAAGGACTTGGTAGAGAAACTGAGTGGAGCGTAACGCCATTGCAGCCTAATATCAACGAAGCCATCACAAATGAAAACAAACGCCTGAATATCTCCCCCACTTCAAAAGAGTTAGGCATCCGTCAGCTTATTTCTGAAGCACAGACGCTATACTGGTACCCGTCGGAAGTTGACGTATCAATTCGCCCGGGCTGGTTCTATCATCCTGAACAGGATAATCAGGTAAAAACATTGCAGCAGCTAGTGAACATCTATTTTAATTCTGTAGGCATGAACTCGGTATTGTTACTTAACATACCACCAGATAAACGAGGCAGAATACATGAGGTTGATGCCGAACGCCTGAATCTGTTTGGCTCATATATCAGAAACACCTTCAGAAATGAAAAGCTTAACGATGGAGAAGCAGCCTGGAAAGCCCGTTCAGGTGCCTCAAAAGAATTTTCAATTCAGCCGGGAGAAACAATCAACACTGTTATGCTTCAGGAAGATATCCGCAAGGGCCAGCGTGTGGAAGAGTTTATATTAGAAGGGCTAATAAACAATGAATGGGTGAAACTGGCCGAAGGTACTACCATCGGTTACAAACGATTGCTCAAATTCAATGATGTAGCACCTACAGTACTAAGGGTCACAATCTCAGAAACACGCGACATTGCAAACATTGCAAAAGTGGGTGCCTATTATGCACCGCTACTGGAAGAAGCAGCCAAAGAGATGCAGTTATCAGATATTTCCGCCGAGTCGTGGAAAATCACCAGTGACAACCCTCTTACTGTTGACCTTGGTGAGCTTTACAAGATAAAAGGGTTTACATATAGACCCGTTGATAACAGGGAACCGGTTTTCACATATATTTTCAAGGTGAGCGGCGATGGTAATACCTGGGTTGATGCCAAAAAGGGAGAGTTCAGCAACATCAAAAACAACCCCATCCCGCAACGCATAATATTCAGCGAGACAATCAATGCCCGTTACTTTCAACTCGAAGCACTCAGTGGTGCCGATGGAGGAAAACCGGCAACAGATATGAACCAGATCGGTATTTTAACAAAATAGACATATGAGGAAAATATTACTGTTTCTCTCAATTTTCGTAATATCTGTAAGCTACGGACAAAACATCGGCGATCTGTTCAAGTCGATGCCGACTGTCCTGCTTCCGGGTATCTCTGAAGGCAACAAAACCATGCTGCTTGTAAACACTGGCAAAACGACCATACCCTATACGCTGGGAGAGATAAGTAAAATAAAGCAAAATGACGATATACTGGAGATAAAAACCTCCGGTGTAGGTACAATCCAGTTGAAATTGCTTCCCGTAGCACAAGATTCAATGATCATCTGCATGATTAAAACCGTATGCGGAGAAGTATGCGACAGCCACATCACTTTTTACGACACAGAGTGGAATGAAATTTCAGGCAAACCCCTTATACCGGATATTTCGGAGGAATTTTTCTTCGATTCTTCAAAAAAAGAGATGGAAAATTATAAATATGCAGTATCTTTGCCTCACATTTATCCGGTCTCGGCAAAATTCAGTAATGATACAAGCGATTTGGTCCTGACATTCAATTACAAACATCTTCTTACTGCCGATCAGATAATGCAGATAGAGCCTTTTCTGAAAAGTGATACCGTTGTTTTGCATTGGAACAACGCCACTTTCAGGTAAAGAATATTAAACCCTGCACCCGTAGTTCAATGGATAGAATACCGGATTCCGGTTCCGACGATGTGGGTTCGATTCCCGCCGGGTGTACTTGAAGCAAACCCATTCAGCTAATATTCAGCTGTTTGGGTTTTGTTTTTTATCATTTTGCAAAACATCATAGAAATCAGTAAAAAAAATGCACCGAATTATTTTCTCAGATCCAGTTTATTTAATAACAAGATAAGTAGCTTTAATTTATCTCACCCGGCAAAGTAAAACTATAAAAAGAGTTCCAGATTCAGGCTGAGAATTGCGGAAGTACATATGTAATTGTCCGAAGTGTGAAAGAAGCTATCGAAGAAATGAAGTTTTATTTAAAATAATGTCTATATTTGTGAATTAACTATTTAAATTTTATAATCATGAGTTTAACTGAGCAACTTAAAGATGGGAAACAAGCAATCGATTGGGAACAACGCAGGTACGAAATTGCAAAAGAAGTATACTGTATCAATATAACTGATAATTCTAATACACCAGACAACATGGTTGCTAGCAGGGCTATTAAACTAGCAGATGTGCTCATAAAAGCTCTTCGCGGGTATTGAATAAAAAGTCAACAACCCCTGGTCTATTAAAAATTCATTTTATATTTCATTTTATTAAGTTATTGCAAAATATCTTTACTGGTTGTTTTCATTTGCGCATGTGGTAGATTACCGTGATCATTTGCTTTCTTTTCTATAAGAAAGTCAGGCAAAAATTAAACTTAAATATTCAAACACTGTTTTGTTGGATATTTTATATATTTTTGTGCGAAAGTATTTTTTGTTCTTACAATATGAAAGTTGATTTAAACAGCGGCGTATATATTGAAATTGGTGGGGAATTGGGTAGATATAATTCTTTACCTGTAGATGTATTAGCTAAAATCGCCAAAGACTTTCAGAATTTGATAATATCAATTGCAAAACACACATTATCATCAGATGAATTTATCGACCTAAATAATTTCCAACTTGAGTTGACTGGGTTCGAAAAAGCTAGTGCTGTTCCAAAATTTTCATATTCTTCTAGAGCAGAAAGTAAATCAGGTTTCTTATGGGAGTCTCAACGAAATCTTGTAAATGATAATTTTAACAATGTCTTACAAATTGCGAACAAAGGAGACTATTATGAACTAAAAAAAATATTGCCTAACCCTGAAGCTAGGACCCCAATTGTTGAGAATTTATATTCATTTACAAGTAATTTTAAAGATTCACCGGTAAGTTTCGTTGATTACAATAGAAGAACAAAGAAAATCACACCTATATATAAAATAAACACATTCAAAGAAGCTGCCAAGAAAGAGTTGATAACCCCCATAATCGAAATTGATAAAGAAATAAGTAAAACGGAGCTCGAGGTCGTTGGATTTGTTAAAGAATTTAGGGAAGGTGAAAAAACCACCCAGAAAAGGGTCATTGAATCTTTTAGTGACTCTAACTTTACACTTGGATATGCTCCAAAGAAAATCTCAACACCGACTAAAGTGTATTGTTTACGATATCCTTTAATATCATCGTTTCAGAAGGAGAATAATTACTATGTAATCAAATCAGAAATGCTAGATATTATTGGGACTGGGAGAGATGAGAATGAAGCTAAAGCTTCTTTTGCAGAAGAGTTCGATTTCATATATAGGAGGTTAAATACCCTCAACGACGATCAATTAACAGAACGAAACAAACTGATTAAGATAAATATTAATAATATAGTCTTAGGCACTGAATAATGAGCGTATTAGATCCAAAGAAAACTTATCGTAATTTAAAGAAAAAGGGATTCATTGATTCTCCAGATAAAAGTGATGACCATAAATATCTAGAATTACACCACGAAGGCAAATTTGTATTATATACAAAAATTAGCCACGGCAACTCGGACATCGATGACTTTCTCATAAAACAAATG
Organism: Proteiniphilum propionicum; assembly: GCF_022267555.1. Lineage (NCBI taxonomy): Bacteria > Pseudomonadati > Bacteroidota > Bacteroidia > Bacteroidales > Dysgonomonadaceae > Proteiniphilum > Proteiniphilum propionicum. Next base: position 2,776,794 of record NZ_CP073586.1, on the reverse strand, counting down.
AGTGATCAATGTAAATTGTCAAAAAAAGAATTCATGGAATTAGCCAATTGTCCTTTGAGTAAAGGAAAATATTTAAAAATATTGGAAGGTAAGAAACTACTTCAATAATACCTTTCGAATAATGTGAATCATTCTTCACTTGCTATATATACAGTAATTTTTTTTACCCCTCGCTGCACGAACGAGGAACCAATCATTTAATCGCAAATTATCTCACCCGGCAAAATTATACCAAATCGATTTTACCTTTAATATCCTGGTATCATAATTTTCAATAAATTCTTTTATTGAATTTCTTGCCCGATAGGAACGATTATAACATATCTTTCTGTTTATATCGCTCTCTTTCCAGTTATCCCCGGATTCTCCATCAAAGTAACGAAAACAAAAAGCTTCAATATCGAGCGGATCAGTATGAGGCTCTATATCTTCAATGGCTTCCCGAATAATTCTCGTTTTCCGCAGGATCTCCCCGGCTCTGTCCTCTTCATCATCTGCAAGGTCCTCGATCTCGAGCTGGGAATAATTGATATTAGCATCAACCGGGATTGGTTTATATTTATGCCGGTATGGGGCCGTATCTGATGTGGCATTCATCTTGATCATTCTCAAAACGAAGTAGTCCAGTTTGCGGTATTGTTTATGTTTTTTGTTGTAAAGTTCCAATAGCTTCTCTTCCGGCTTTTCCAATAGACTTATCATCACTTCGTTTAGTAGGTCCACCTCTTCACCGGCCATCCCTTGCATTGCACAATGATATTTGGAATAATCCAGCCATCTCTCATATCGCTTTGTAATGTACTTCCTTACCTCTTCAATAGTTATCATAATTTCAGTGTTTAATAGTTGCCTACTTAATAAATATAGAATCCCCAGCACTATTCTAAGAGCCGGGGATCAATAATTCCTGTTGGATGGAATATCGTTGTATAGAAATGTACTTTAATATATACCGGAAACCTTTTTTTACACAAAAAAAAGCGGGTGTTAACCCGCTCAATCAATTGGTGAATAGATTTTCTCCTTCATTCTTTTATCTCAACCTTATCAGCTTCTACTTCTTCATCATGCAATAAATCAGCTATCGATGCGTAAAGGTTAAACAGGTTTTTACGGCTCAGTAGAATACGCTTATCACCGTGCCGGATGTTATAATTTACTGTTTATACTTCATGTCCGATCCATAGGTGATTTCTTTTACAACCTGTGGCAAATTCTCTCTTTTGTCCATACTATCAAATATAATTAGTGATTAATACTCAATACGGATAGGCGGTACTGACATAGAGCGTTTGTAACTCAATCTTTTTAATTTCCTGACTTCAGTAAATCCGATTACAGAATGACATACACCACTCTCGACAGTTAGTTCCAGGTAGTCAGGATCGAATTCTGACATCAGTTCTCCGACAATTCCATCAACTAAAACTAGATCACCTTTACGGATATCCGCTGAATCAGCATCGGAAAAGAAACTCCCTTTGTATCTATGTATCATAATAACCAGTTTTAAATTTCAGTACATTTCAATACGCCCAGTTTCTCATCGATCTCTTTCATCATCAGATTGAGGATCTCAGACCGCAAGCTATAGTAAGCATCAAACAATGGCTTAATCATTTCCTGCGCCTGGTCTACTCCCCACAATTTTTCAACTTGTTCATATACTATATTGGTTGCTTCTTCTGCAGCTTTGTAAGCTACCAGATACTCTTTTGTTCCATCGCTTAACTTCACGTTTCTCATTTGTTCCGGTGTAAATTTTAATGCATTCATACTTTTTAGTTTTTTGGATTAATTGTTGATTTGTCTTTAATTGTCTGCAGTACCAGCATATCAAGTTCAGTGTACTGGCCGGCCATTGTATGAAGTAATTCAGCAAGTCGCTCAACTGGTTCCTGCAGTAAATCAAAAATCACTTCATTAAGAACCTTTGTGGCCTTTTCTCCATTATCCTGGTTATGGTAAACAGCATAGTTATGCCATCTCTCATATCCATCTCTCACGTGATTGATTACGTCTGTTTTGCAAATAGTTTTGAAAAAAGAGGGTGTGCCGGTGTCTGTATGATTTACCACTATTGATCTTGACTTACGCATTGTAGTTATAAGCATAAAAGTTTATATTTCATTACTGTCGTCTTCTTCTCTCAGATTTGCTTCTATAGCCAATCCCATTAATCTCAATATCTCGGCTTGGAACTCTCCGAGTGTGCGAAATAACTTATCTGTCATCATTTCTTTCCGATCTAATCCCCAGATGCGTTCCAATTCTTTGCAGGTAATGTTCGCAGCCTCATTTGCAACTCTATATGCGACTATGTACTGTTTTGTTCCCTCAGAAAGGTTCACGTTTCTAAAATCGCTTAATGTTTTTTCCATATCAATAAATTTTGTTTGTTAATCGATCTATCCTTATTCTCCAAATTTTTCAACTTAAAACGCAACAATTAATTAAACATATAGGCTAATATATATGCAGCATATGTAACCATATATATAATACAAAAGGCAAGAAACAAATTAAAAAATCACAAATCATTAAACATACGGTTATGTTTTATAAAATCTATTTGCTTTATAGTTATATAGAGTGATAGGAAAATACTATATTTGCTGTAAAACTAGAAATATTGCTTATGAAACTTAGAGTATTAGAAATTTGCAAGGAAATCGGTATTACTCAAAAACAATTGGCAGAAAGGACAAAGATGTCAGAAGTGGGTCTTTCAAAGGCCATTAATGGCAATCCTACCCTAGAGACCTTGAAAAAGATTGCAAATGCCCTTGGGGTCCCTATAACTGATTTGTTTGCCTCAAAAGAGCCGATTTCAGGCATCATTATTATCAATGGGGTGACCCACCAGATTGAATCATTCGATCAATTACAGCGAATATGTGAGGGCTACAGGACCAAATCAAACGAATGAACTAATAATGATTTGTTTGATTGAAGAATCACTTTAACAACCTGGCCAAGGCGTTGGCTGGGATTAGAAATATAAAAAACCAACTCGCAAAACAATTAACATTCTAACAGTTATGGATGACAAAACAATCGAACAGATCATTATTAAAGCAGTTGAAATTGGTGTATATAATACTCTCAACCGGCTTGGACTTACTTCTGAGGTAGTAACAGAATCTCAGGCCCGGAAACAGTATGGCAGGAGATTAATAGAGGAATGGCGCAGTAAAAGGTGGATTGTCGGGTATCCGACTGAAAACAAGAAAATAGCAAAAGTATATTTCAAAAGAACGGAACTCGAGACTGCAAGCCGGATGCTCGACATTCAGAACGTAATACCGGTAAACAAGATTTTCGGAGAATTGAAGTGATTTGAGCTGCTCTGCCTCGAGTTTAAGACAAAGTCAGGCAAGCTGTCACTAGATCAGAAAGAGTTCCAGAAACAAGCGGAAAACTGCGGCAGTAAGTATTTGATTGTCCGAAGTGTAAAAGAAGCGATTGAGAAAGTGAGGGAGTATTTAAAATTATGATTACATTTGTGAATTAACTATTTAATTATTTGTCATGGAAAAATTCAAAGTAAAACTCCCTGATGGAGATGTATTCTATGTGAGTGGTGATCGAATCATATCCACAACAGTTGCAATTGAAATAGCAGTCGATAGGGCAACAGTTGCAGTATTCCCGATTGGAACATCAATTGTAAAAGCTTCAGCAATCGCCGACAAAGATTAACTGAATTAACCGGGCCAACCCCCCGGTTTTTTTATTCCATAAAAAACCCCTCGCTACACGAACGAGAGGCAAACCACTAAACCAAGGCGATTGGAAAATACTTATGTTATAGATCAAAAAATGAGATTTCTCTAGTCAGAATCACTATACATCCCAGTATTATCAATGCTGGAAGCAAAGTAAAGCGCCATCCCTATTGATAACCCTCATATATTATTCACTTAAACAATGAAGGCAGTGAGATTTTTAGCTATATTTGCAATTAAAGATATTAACTATTTAAAACTTGTACAATGAGCACTTTTTCAATTAAACACAGACAGGATATAGATGATCTAATGGCTGATAACAATAAACTATTCACCTCTTCTTTTGAAAATAAAATTCAGTATTTTGATTCAAATATTATGTTTTCTATCATGGTTAGAGATGCTGCGAAAAACCAAAATAAAGGTGATATTGAATTAATTTCCAATATGTTAGGTAGTATAAATCTCATTCAGATTGATCTTTTAATCATAGTCTATTACACATTGAATGAAAGTCGAACTTTACCTAAAATATACTTAGCGCGCCAAGCGGCATTATTAATATATGAAGCTTTAATAACTCTCATGAAATACAGAAATAGTTTTTACAAGACGCTAAATAAACATGAATTTGATATAGATTTCATCCATGAACTAAAAACCAAAAGCGTTGAGAATAAAGACAAACTAGTGATGTTTGAGAATAGAGTTAAGAAAAGTATTGAAGACATTAGACATTTTACAGCTGCTCACAGAGACTTTGATTTTGAGAATCAGATAAACGCAATAAAAGGGGCTGATCCAAACACAATGATTGGCCTATCTATGGAATTTGATTCAATTGTTCAAGAGTTAAGTGACATTTTAAAATCCTACCTCGACAGGTATGTGATAGTTAATTAAAAGCTTAAGCAACTACTACCCTATCCACCGTTTTCTTATTCATCGCTTTGTACAAACTGATAACTTCAAAGAATTCAGCCAGGATCGTCATACCGTCAGGAGCATCATCATGCTTGTTTCCGCCCTCCTTCTTGTAGCCGGTAAGCGATTTCATGAATCTGTCGTAATCGGAACCTTTGATGATATCGCTCTAAAGCATAATTTTTTATTAAGATAGACATCACAAGAACCACGCGAAAGATGCCAACTCTGTGAGCTCTTCCGCGTGTAAAATAAAGTTAGAAATTGAATTAAGAAAGCACCAGTTTTTTGAGATTGTAAATTCAATTAGTAAATGCAACTTTGTAGGACGAATAGGATAGTTAAATTTTTTCAGAGCCAGGGGCTGTTCCAAAAGGACAGCTCCTATTTAATTTTTTATACTGCTATCTTCTGATTGTAATTGTTAATTGAAGAGAAGTTTATCGAGTTGATCTCTATTTTTTATCTATCTAACAAACAGATGCATACACTTTTAAACACCTCAACTATGTGTTTAAGTGGTTAAAAAACACTTTTCGGAGCGGACTCAAATATAAAAAAGTTCAAAACCAATTGCCAAACTTATGATAATGTGCTATCATTACATTAATTATTACTATTAGGTTTATAGTGAAATGAGCACAAATGGTAGATAATAGCGGTTTATTGTTTATTTCGGCTCTTAAGAAGTACATGTAAACAAAAATAAATCCTGCTACAGTCGTGCTTAGTATATAAAAGAGAGAGTAATAATGAAAAAGACCAAAAGCAATTGAAGAAATTGCCATTATTATCCACTTGTTAATCTTGGCTTTTTGATATATTTTATAGAAAAGAGCTTGAAAAATCAACGTTTCTACTATTGGAGCAATAATTAAGGTATCTAATAATAAATTGATAGTAACAGAGAAGTTTTCATCTATCAATTTTTCTCTAAAAGAGGTATCCGGAATTTTGAATAACTCTTTGATAATGTTAAACAATAATTTTATTATAAAATAAATTATTGATAAAAAAAGAGAAAACAAAGGGATATTTGTTTTTGCAATTTTTTTTAAGACTTTCATACAAACCAGAAAGATATTTTTAAAAACTATTTTAATGGAAAAGACTTATTTTAAGAGAGAGTTTGCAGGCATACTACAAACTCTCTCCACATTAACTATCTGAGCGGACTTGATGGTGCATTTCCACCCCAATACTCGCCAGTTTCCTCTAAGTACCATTTGCCTAATTTTCTTAAGTCTCCAGCCAGACTTCTACCTGTAAACAACTCATACAAAAAATCAATTCCTCCACCATTCACCTCTTCCAACTCTACCATTGAGAGTTCTTGAAATTCTAAATTTTTCATTTTACAAAAATAATTAAAATTGTTAATACTAAAAAAAACTTGCCGCAATTAATTCATCACTATGCGTACTTGTGATGTATTAACTACAATGCAAAATTAACGGAGCAGGGTGAAATAAAATTGCACTTTGGTAAAATCTTCCTCCTCCATTAATGTTTTTCACCTCACTGTTAGACAACTTTTTAAATGAATAAGAAATATCTAAATATATATTTCCGTTATAGAAATAGGTCTCGCTCTTTTTATCGTAACGAATATCTAAACCCATTATTCGCATCTCTTCCAGAATATTAAAAAGCTGTCTTTTACTTAACTGTAATCTGCCAGCAAAACGTGCAGGATTTCCGGTTGCTCGGTTATAAATAAGATGATGAATATATTTCATCCTGTCAATTTGTTGAAAAAGTGTCATAGTTGATTGTTTTTTTATGTCTATTAACTACAGTTTTTAGATAACGGTGGTTACACATTGTAACTCCCTAAAATCGAATGCCTGCTATCCTCCATTATTTTTTGTTACTATAATAATACTCGTGTAACATTATTTTATACGCCAAATCATATTTTGCCTGCACTGCTTGCGATTGACTGTTTGCCAACCGTTGTTTCACTTGCAAGTGCTCATAGACCGAAAGTTTTCCGGCATCAAACTTTTCGGTGACAAATCGAAATGCTTCGGTATAAGAGCTTACTGATTGATTGGCTGCCCAAAGTTTTTGACGAGCATTTAATATCTCGCTTTCCATTTTTAAAGCTTCGGCACGCAAATTGTTTTCGGTTTCCTGCAAAACAAGAGATTGGTTCCGGATATCAATCTTAATTCCTCGCAAATTATCACGCGTGACAAACTTATCGAATAAAGGGATGCGCAAAGCTACATAAACATAAGCTTGGCGATTGTTTTTTAGTTGTTCAAAAAGCGGACTGTTCAAAATCTCCGATTGTATGTAATTACTGCTCCCGATGCTTCCACCTAATGAAAGTGACGGAAAATATCCGGCTTTAGCTTTCTTGAGTGCCCACTGCGCACTTTGCAAACGATGTTGTGCCGAACGGATTTGCGGAAAATGATTGATTTGTAAATCACCTTTGTTTAAACAATCCGATAACTCCATTCGAGTGGTATCCACCACTATATCGAACTGATGAATATGCTCAGTAATATTCATCAGCCGAGCAAGTTCGATTAGAGCAATGTCCACGTTCCCTCGTGTTTCGGTTATTTTCAGTTCATCATCGGCAAGTTGAGCTTCCATTTGCAACAGCAAGTCTTTAGATGCCATACCTGCCTCCATACGAAATCGCACACGGTCAATTTGAGCTTCGGTAAGCTTTTTTTGTTCAACAGCAATGATGTGTACCTCTTTATATATTGATGCCCGATAAAACAAATTTGCAATATTGAGCCTAAGTTCATCTCTCTTAGCGATGATATTCTCTTCAATAGCCTGCATGCCTGAACGATTTTCTCGAATAGAATAACGAGTGGAAAAACCATCGAATAACGGCTTTACCACATTCAGATTAAAATTCGTAATGTGCGAACTTACATCCTGATAGATGTTTTCTCGATTGAGTGAACGACCAAAATTAAAGCGTTGCGATGCCACGATTTCGGAACTTGGCAAACGACTGTTTTTCAACATTCGTTCGCGAATGTATTGCATGTCGGCTTCGCATTGTGTTTGTTGTATGGATAGATTGTTCTCCAAGCCATAGGTTATACACTCTTCTAAAGTCCAAGCTTGTTGTGCCGTAAGTGTAGAAACATATATGCCCGCGATAAAGATGAGAATAAATAATTGTTTCATTGACGTTTTCTAATTTCTTCGGACATTTTACCCGATAATATTAAACTGTTCGTTCCACAAATGAGCATACACGCCTTTTTGTAGTAACAACTCATCATGCTTGCCCGATTCCACTAAATTTCCTTCTTTTAAAACCACTATGTTGTCGGCATGGCGGACAGTGCTTAATCGGTGCGCTATAATAATTATGGTTTTTCCTTCGGCTGCTAAACTATTAAGCGTTTCACGCACATATTTTTCCGATACGGAATCGATCGATGATGTTGCTTCATCAAAAATCAACACTTCAGGATTTTTATACAAAGCACGGGCAATTGCAATGCGTTGTTTTTCTCCTCCCGACAACGAAGCTCCCTGTTCGCCGATATAAGTGGAAAATCCGTTAGGCAATTTGCTTATAAAATCATTCAAACCCAACTGCTCCGCAATTTCCAATATTCGTTTTACATCCGGTTGAAAGTCTCCCAATGCAATGTTTTCGATAATACTTCCTGCAAAAAGCTCTATTTGTTGCGGAACAGTACTGACCAATGCACGAAGGCTGTCGTTAGTTATTTGTTTAATATCAAATTTTCCAATCTTAATGCTCCCGCCTTGAATAGGATAAATATTTTGTAACAACGAAACAAGAGTGGTTTTACCTGAGCCGCTTTCGCCCACGATGGCTGTTATTTGCCCTTTGGGAATGGTTAGCGACAAATCGGTAAAGACCTGCTTACGAGTTCCATAACGGAACGAAACATTTTGCAAAGTAATATCACCCATATAAGAACGACTAATCTCGTGCTTGCGTCCGGTATCTTGCTCTTCACGATCTAAATCCATTATTTGGAACAAACGATCAGCAGCAATAAGGGCGTCTTGTACGGTCTGATTGGCAGTGATGAGCGAACCAATAGGTGAAATAACATATCCTACCAGCGAATAAAACACCATTAACGTTCCCGGCGTGATTTGTTGTTTAATAACCAGCGTACTGCCTGCCCAAAGCACCGCTACCGTAATTGCCGACGATACGAATTGAATTCCACCTTGTGCCAAAATAGCTCCATATATGCTTCGGAACGTGTTCCGTAAAAGCCTTACAAAGCGAATTTCGGTTTTCACGTTGGCAAAATCTTCCACACCAAAGCGCTTTATAGTGTTTATAGAGTTTATTGATTCAACCAACTGACTTTCCAACTCGGCATTGGATTCCATGATACGTCGCTGGTATTTTCGATTAAGCCGATTGAAACCCACGTAAATAATTAAAAAAAGCGGTGCGGATGCAAGCGTTATCAAAGCTAACTGCCACGAATATATAAACATCACGCAAAGCGAAAAGAAAAGTATCATCACATTTACCGCAAGGTCAATGGAAACGTTATTGATAAAATTGCGTATTTTTACCGCATCTCCCACACGTGAAATAATCTCACCCACTCGCATAGTATCAAAGAATTGTTGCGGAAGTGTAAGTAAGTGTTTATAATATCCCAATATCAAAACCGCGTCAATGTGTTGTCCTGTTCGTAAAGTCAAAACACTTTTCATAGACCCTATAAATGTACGCAATATGATAATGGCAATCATTATAAAGCCCATTAAGTGCAGTAAATTATAGTTTTTATCAATAAGCACGTAATCGGTTATTTTTCCCACATAAACCGATGTAGAAAGGCCTAAAATGCTAAAAATCGCTGCACCGAACAAGGCTTGTAGCATCAACGATTTGTGTGGCAACAACAATTCCACAAAACGGCGCATCACACTTTTTGTTTGTTTTCCGCCTCGAAATGATTCCTCTTTTTTCATCAACAACAGGATGCCTGTCCACTCTTCTTCAAAAGCTTCGCGAGTAAGTTTGTGCATCTTTCCATCTTTCGGATCCATTACGTGAATATGCGTTGGTGTAGCTTTGTAAATTACCACAAAATGATGCAAAGCTTTTTTTACCACAATATGCGCGATAGCAGGAAAAACGCCGTGTTGAATTAAAGTATCGTAATCGCCTCTTACACCACGTGCTTCCAACCCCAAACGTTTGCTTACCTCAATAAGTCCGAGCAAATTTGTTCCTTTTTGATCGGTGTAGGCATATTGCCGAATTTTGGCAATAGGATAACGCAAACCGTGGTAAGCGCAAATAGATGCAAGACAAGCCGGTCCGCAATCGGTAATATCGTGTTGTTTTACTTTTATTCCTTTCTTCATTTTATTATAGCTTTTGCCTTTGTGTTGAATTGTTTACTATTTTGCCAATAGTTAACGGTTAAGCGTTATATTGTGTCGGATTTATCCAGTGATCTATCTTTTGATACAGTAAATCAAAGAGGCTTCGGCGTGTAAGTACGAAATGAGCATGCACAGTCATTCCTTTTTTCAAATGCCCCTCTCTACCGTTTTTTAGCGTTAGAAAATCGCGACTTAATTCGCATTTTACCTTATAGTAGCTCTTTTGTGAGCCTGAATCGAAATAAAAGTCCGATGAAATTTCTCTCACTTTACCACTAATAGTTCCCCATTCGTTGTAATTAAACGATTCTACTTGCACGTTCACAGGCATTCCTTCATAAAGGTAACCTATGTTACGCGGAGATACATATACTTCGGCATAGAGCGTAGAGTCGGGACTTATCACACCCAATGTTTGTCCTGCTGAAATACTGTTACCCTTGTAAATGCCTGTAAACTGCTCCAATGTACCACTTACGGGACTGGTAACATAGTGCATTTCTTGCTCCTTTTCCAGTTGATTAAGTGCACTCTGTAATTCGGCGTGGTTTATGGCAAGTGTGTTTTTATCGGTTTGCCATACACTCAACTGATTATCTATAAGCGAAGCATATTCATTTTCAGCATTACGCAGAGCAAAAAAGTATTGCTCGTACTCGTCAGGCGAAATAACTTCCTTGTCGAATAATTTTTTGTTTCGTTCGTGTTCGTTTCGGGCTTTTTCCAACAAGGTTTGCAGTTCTTTTTTACGTTTAGTGTAATAGGCATTTTGTTGCATACGCACGCCCGAAGAAAATTGTTCGGGCATTCTGCCTCGTGTAAGCTGCTCTAAATCCGAAATTTGTCGATTAGCGTCGTTTAGCTTTTGCTGCAACACTAGTTGGCGCGCTTGTAGATTATCTGTACGTAGGCGAATGATGGTATCGCCCTGTGACAAACGAGCACCCTCTTTTACATACACGCTGTCCACCCACTCAGTAACAGAGGCTTTTATTTCAGTACGTTCGTTTACTGGACGAATCATACCAGGATTTTGCACCGTAACATCCACATAAATAAGCGGTAACGCAACGAAGCAAGCAAGCAATGCTACCAGCACGGTGATATAAATGATTTGTGACTTTGTGGTATGCTTGTAAATATAAGACTCTAAGCAGTCCTCTATAAGGTTTTTCGGAAGGAGTTTCATTTTTTTACTGTAATTTGTTGATATGATTTGCTATCTCACAAAGATTCCGTCATTCAGATGTATCGGGTTATATAATATCTGAATGGTTCGTAAGGATGATTTTTTCTTGTCGTCAGGATTTAGTACTATGTTTTCTTTTTCAATTTGTCCTACTACCTCGTTATTGACACAAGATATTAGCAAGATGATGAGAAAAACACCCTTACTTACTAAAAATTTAATTGCTCTCATGTTTTTTGTTTTTAAAATTGTCACATAGGTTAGAATTCATGAAAAAAACGCACTTTTTATAAATCAATATTGTCTTTAGCTCATTGAGTATCATTAGATAAGACAAAAAAAACAGCGTGGTATTACCCACGCTGTTTCAGAGGTCCGACCAAGAACCCAACCACAAGCATAAAGTAAGTACCACGCTTTCTGCGTGGCGTTTACTACTCATCCTGTGGTTTCTGAAAATTTGGTCGGTTTCTGAAACAGAATTTAGTTAAACGCTATTATTATTTATTTTTACTTTAACGAATCATATATCGCATAAAAATAATTTAATTAAAATATCTAAGTTCACAATGAATCTAAATACACATTTTATCCACACTTATGAGATAATCCTACAAAGAACTTACCCTTACTTTTTCGTATTTTGCTGAAAAACGATTATAAGTATTTAATGCTCATATAACTAATTATTTTTAGTTTAGACATTATTTAATAATCGTTTAAGCGATAAAAAACTTGAAACACAAGTATAATAACTTTTTATTTAGATTTTGACTTATTTTCTCAAATATTCCTTTTTTCTCCTATGCTTGTCAATATTAATATCCACACAATGAATTCCCGACTAAATATGACATTACTTGCCTATTTCAAAATCATACCATTTTAAGTTTCGCTCTTTGCGCCCGATCTTCCTTCAATGGAATATTTTCAGATTAATCTTTTCCGAATGTAAACATTACTACAGTAAAATACCGACTATTACACAATGCAGCGTTATAACAGATGATTTATTTAGGCTATTAAAACTGCTTTCTTGTTGATGAAAAATGATATGGAATCAGCACAGTTAATAATAAGTTCAAATGGAAGATTTTCTTTTTTCCCATTTCTCATATCACATCTTCATCGTGCAAGTGTATATAGATATCTTTAATGTCGTTGTCTTCGGCATGCCCTATAATAATGGGCTCCGCAATTCATTCGTGAATACCTTTACGAAGTATATAATGCGCAAGACAATATAAAGCTTTGATTTAGTCTAAGATTTATAAAAGGTAAACATTTTCTGACTTATAATTTCAGTTCCGGCAAACTATCTATTGCTTTTTGTTTTAGCTCATCCACTGCACGGGTATATTTTTCTGTGTGTTGCAAACCACTATGTCCCAGTAGGCTCGCAACAGTTTTAATAATGGCTCCATTGTTTAGAATATTTACAGCAAAAGAATGTCGGGCGCAATGCCAAGTAATATGTTTTTGAATACCTGCTAATTTCACCCAATGCTTTAAGGACTTTAGGCACATGTTTTGACTTGGTAAATTAAAGATAACACCATCTATAACATCACCCTCTTCATTCTCTATTGGCTCCCCTATGAGTTTTAGGAGTCCATCATTCAGAGGGATATTTACACAACTTTTAGAACTAAAGTGACGTGTCTTTTTTTTATTAAATGATAAAAGCTTATTGGAAAAGTCCACATTAGAAAAACGTAAATCTTTAACATCGCAATATCTTATACCTGTGTATAAACAAAAAATAAATGCTCTTCTAACTTCTTGATTTTGCTTAGGATAAGTAGTATTGATCAACTTTCCCATCTCATCAACACTTAAAATGTCTTTCTTTAAAGTTTCTTCATCTGTCTTACATATTACACCGTCACAAGGATTTTTCTGGATATAGTTATTCTCAACCAAATATTTAATGAGCTTTTTAAATCTCTTATAATACGTTACAGCCCCACTCCCTTTGCCCTTTTCTTGAAGATAGTCTACAAATTTAAGCATCATTTCTTTATTAAGCTGTTCGGGCAAAATTCTGGTTTTATAGAGTGGATATTCACGTTCAATAAAATCTCTAAAGCGTTGAATGGCTTCTTTCACCATTCTCACATCTTTCTTTGTATAACTATTATAATAAGCATCCATACAATCAAAAACATTCACATTGTTTGTCGTATAGATTCGATAACCCGTTTTTGAATCTTTAAATTGCTGCTCCCTTTAAAATCTAATATTTTTTGCCAATTCAAGTGTCTCTTTATTAGATTGTCGTTCAATCGGTGTTTTTGGATTCTTGAATAAATATAAACTCAAAGACTCTTTTTTTCTATCCTTTTTAATAGTTTCTTTTCCAGTTTTTTCATCGTAAATTTTAGAGTATCCCAAATAATATTCGAGATATAAACTAAGCGTTCCGTTTTTTAATTCTTTACACAGCAACTTTGGATTATCAGTACTTTAACCCTCTATCTTTGCCATAGTTTTCTTATTTTTATTAACTTTGCAAATATAAAAAATAATTCAATATATCAGGGCGCCAAAGGAGTGCCAAAACCGATAAAATAAGGGAAAAAACAAGAAAATCAGACAAACATAAGAAACGTTCATCTATTTAGTTATCAAAAACATATCAGCTTTTATTTTCTTATATTTTCTTCAAAAATTCCCGCCGGGTGTACTCATAAACCGCTGCAGATCGATCGATCTGCAGCGGTTTATGCCATAGAAACGGTTTCCGTGTGGCAACCGTGCAGCCTTCACTACAGGCTTGTTTAGCACTTGTACCAAGAGAGTTGTTCATTTAGCAAAAAATGCACCAGATATGTAGCAACTAATGTTCTCTAAACGTGAGTGTTATTTATTTAACAGGCATGAATATGCCGACGTATCGCCGTAAACACTGTTTTTTCGACTTGAGGTTGTTTATTGAACTGGCTTGAACGGGGACGTGGCTTTTCTGCGACTTGTAACATTTCAGAACAAATCATAATTTTATCTAATAGAAGCTGGCCGATTTTTATAAATAAAAAAAAAGATATTACATTTGCTCAAATGATCTACAAAATACTATTGTGGAAAAATATTCAACTCTATTTACACTAATCCTTTTATTTCTTATATGTTCGTGCAACACGAACAATAAAGAAAAAATCTCAACATACCCCATACTTACCTCCGATTTTGAAAATACCCTTGTAATAGACGGCTTTGCTGAACCTGTTCGCTATACTACAATAGCCTGTCCTGGCAATGTAGATGCCATTATTACCTTCCTTATTGATGACGGGACGTATGTTAATGAAGGAGATGTTATGTGCATTCTCGAGGATAATAACAGTAAAACCTCTCACGATAACTTGGTTATTCAACTTGAGACGGCAGAAGCACAATTAAGTAAAGTAAAAGCTGATTTACAGATGCAATACGCCATGCTTGAAGCGCAGGTAAAAAACAATAAAGCCGATACCGAAATTGCACATTTAGACTCACTACAACTACGTTTTTCCACCCCCACACAGAAGCGAATCAAGGAATTAGAACTTGAAAGAGCTATTATCGAGAAAAATAAATTTGAGAAGAAACTCGAAGCACTTGAGATCATAAATCAATCTGAAGTAAAAAAATTAGAACTTAATATTCAACAATTAACAAACCGGTTAACCTACGCAAAAACAATCCTCGATGGCCTAACCATACGCGCTCCACATAAAGGATTAGCCGTCATATCTAATTCAATGATGACAGGAGAAAAGCTTAAGATGGGCGACAATGTATGGAGTAATATGCCGCTGATAACTATGCCCGAAGTATCTGAAATGAAAGTAAAAATGATGGCGAGCGAAGTGGATTTTCGCCAGATAAACGAAAATGACTCCGTAAGTTTCAGTTTCGATGCCATGCCCAATAACATTGCTTATGGAAAAATCACAAAAAAACTACCTGTCGGGCAACCTTATAAAAGAGATTCGAAAGTAAAGTTTTTTGAGGTGGAAGCTTCAGTCGATAGCGCGCTGCAACTTCCAGAAACCGGGTTCACTGCGAACTGCCGGGTATTCATAAAACAGGTCCGCGATACTATAGTGGTGCCGCAAATAGCCATTTATGAAGAAGACTCTCTTAAAGTTGTATATGTGAAGAGTAAGAAAAACAGATACGAGATGCGCCAAATAATAACCGGGCTCTCTTCTTCAAAAGATGCCATCGTATCACACGGATTAAAGCCGGGAGAAGTTATCGCTTTAATTAAGCCACCGCTATCTATGGTGAGAGGAAAAACGCTGCTAGGCGATTCTACAAATATGAAAAGGGCAGTTAAACCTGTCACATCCCGGTAAAGATTGCAGCGAGTTCAGTAAAACAAGACTTTATCTAAAATATTTTCAAGCCATTTCATCAAAATGAAGAATTTTTCAAAAATATTGGTCCTCATCGTTGTTTGTTCGCTACCTTTTGTGGCGTGCAAAAAAAAGGAAACCAAGCAAATACCTGTTGGAAAAGTAGCCCAGGGTACTTTATTTATCGACTTGTACGAAGAGGGTGAAATAGAGGCAATTAACTCTGTAAACATTGTAGCGCCAATGATCTCGTGGCGATATGGGAACCTGAAAATAACCGAATTGGTTAAAGACGGAGAGGAGGTGAAAGCAGGCGACACATTAATAGTGTTCGATCCGTCAGAAGTACTGAAAGGTATTGTGGAAGCAGAGTCTAGCATGGAGATTGCACAGGCGGAATTCGATAAAATGAAAGCACAGCAGCAATCGGAGTTAGAAGAGCTGAGGGCTGCTTACGAAGTCACACGTATTTCTCATGAGATATCGAAAATCCGTTTCGAGTCTGCCGGCTACGAATCAGATATTAAGAAAAAAGAAATACAGCTGAACCTCGATAAAGCAGAAATTGCGCTGGAAAGGGCAAAAGAGCAAATTGAGAACCGCATAAAAATTCAGAAAGAAGAGATCAAACAAAAAAACCTCTCCATCATGCAGTTCCAGTCGAGGCTCGACGAAGCACGCGAAACACTTCAAAAACTGTCGGTAGTAACCCCCTCTTCGGGTATCGCCATTTTATCGAAGAACTGGAGCAGCAACAATAAATTTCAGATTGGCGATCAGTGCTGGAGTGGGTTTCCCATTATTCAACTTCCCGACTTATCATCGCTTAAAGCAACGGTAAAAATAAATGAGGTTGACGTGGCCAAAATAAGCAAAGGGCTGAAAGTAGAAATTAAACCCGACGCATTTTCCGACAGCGTTTTTTCGGGAACAGTAAATTCAATTGCCAATCTGGCAGTGAACAAAGATGAGTCGTCAAAAATAAAAGTGTTCCCCGTTGAAATACTGCTCAACGAGTCCGATAAGAATTTGCTTCCCGGGCTTACCGTCAGCTGCCGAATAATTATGGACAAAGTGGAAAATGTACTTTTCATTCCGCTCGATGCTCTTTTTACCGAAGGTGACATAAGTTTTGTTTACAAAAGAAAAGGTGCCGGCTATGAAAAAACGGAAATAGAAACCGGGATAAACAACACCGATTATATAGTGGTTGAAAGCGGATTGAAAAAAGGCGAAGAGATAGCACTGGTAAATCCTTTTGCAAAAGAAACGGAAGAAAAGAAAACCGAAAACGCAGAGATATAATGAAAAGATCACGATTATATAGCCTGTTTTTTGCGTTCATTGCCACAGCACTTCTTTTTTCGTGCAAAAAGACCTCGGAACCCGTGGGCGGAAGAAGAGCATCAGACGGCACTGTTATTGTTGAAACCGGAGAACTGGCGGCAGTAAACTCCCGCTCTGTTGTCGTCAACCGGTACGGAAGGCAATGGTACCAGATGAAAATCGTGGGGCTGTTGAACCACGGCGAGATTGTAAAAAAAGGCGATTCAATAGCGCAACTCGACCCAGCTGATATTAACAAATATATTCTTGAAAGCGAGAGCAACCTTGAGACGCAATTAGCTGTACTGGAAAAACTGTATGTAGAACAAGAAAACAAAAAACAAGAAAGCGAATCGAGAATTAGAAACGAATCGGCAACATTCGATTTGAAAAAAATTGAATGGGAAGCATCACGTTTCGAATCGGAACGATTGAGAAAAATAAGACAACTAGAATACGAGCAGGCAGTCATCAATCTAGAAAAAGAGAGAAAAATATACGAACTTAACAAAGCCATCAACGCCTGCGACTTGCAAATACAGGAGATCAGAGTTGAGCAGATAAAAAAAGAGCTTGAAAACGCAAAAAACCTGATACCATTGCTTACCTTGCGTGCACCTGTATCGGGTGTGTTTCAGATTGCTACAAACTGGCAAAGCTCCAACAGAAACATTTACAAAATCGGCGACAATATTTACGCTGGCAATAACCTGGCCATAGTTCCTGAACTGGAATTTATGAAAGTGAATACCCAGGTAAACGAAACAGACTTTTTGAAAATCGCACTCAACCAAAAAGTTGCGGTAAGGCTGGATGCTATGCCTAAAGTTGTTTTTGATGGTGAAGTTGTCTATATAGGAAAACTTTGCAGGCTGAAAGACCGGAAATCACGGCAGAAAGTGTTCGATGTGGAGGTGAAGATATTAAAATCCGACGAACGATTAAAGCCGGGGATGACAGTTAGTTGTGAATTTCTTTAAACAAAAATTATGCAGTACGGTGAAAATATTCGGTTGGCGCTACAGGGTTTGACTGACCACAAGTTTCGTTCTTTCCTAACCATGCTGGGAATCATCTTCGGCGTGGCATCCGTTATAACAATGTTATCCATAGGAGAAGGAGCAAAGCGCGAAGCCATTGCCAAATACCAGGATCTGGGTGTGAACAATATCATCATAAGAGAGAAATCTCTCTCCGACGAAGAGCTGGAAGAGGTGAGGGCAAAGTTCTCGCAAGGGCTTTCCATTCAGAATGCCCAGGTGATTAAAGAAATAGTACCCGGTGTGGAAAGAATTGCCGCACAAGCTGAAAAAAATACTGACGTGAAATACAACGATAAATCGGTAAAATCTACCATTATCGGTATCACTCCCGACTTTCAGGCAATAATGAATTACAAGATACAAAATGGTTATTTCATCAGCGAAAAACATTACAACGAACGCCTGAAAGTCTGTGTACTGGGTGCGGGAGTGGCTGCCACCTTTTTTAAAGGAGAGGATCCGATAGGGAAATTAATAAAAATAGACGATCAGTGGTTGGAGGTTATCGGAGTACTTGAATCGAAAAGCCTTTTTACGGAGACCGTAGGCGAACTGGCTGCGAGGGACCTGAATACAGATGTTTACGTGCCTCTCTCGTTATTTCTGAACCGGTTTGCACGTGAAAACGCACTCTCCAGCGAAATTCAGCAAATAACCGTTCAACTGAATAATTCGGACAAACTGGTGGAAGCATCAAAAATCATTAACGAAATCCTGCGCCGCCACCATTTCAATAACGACGACTACAACATTGTTATTCCTTACGAATTACTG
Source organism: Proteiniphilum propionicum (assembly GCF_022267555.1). Lineage (NCBI taxonomy): Bacteria > Pseudomonadati > Bacteroidota > Bacteroidia > Bacteroidales > Dysgonomonadaceae > Proteiniphilum > Proteiniphilum propionicum. The sequence goes on along the minus strand of NZ_CP073586.1, from coordinate 2,758,082 downwards.
AAACAGGAAGAGAAAGAGCGGCAAATCTACAACTTTTTATTAGGTGCCATTGCTGCCATATCCCTGTTGGTTGGAGGAATAGGAATCATGAATATTATGCTGGCAACAGTCATGGAACGAACACGGGAAATAGGTATAAGAAGGTCTGTGGGAGCACGCAAAATTGATATCATGAACCAATTTGTAACAGAATCGGTAGTAATAAGTATTACAGGCGGGCTTATAGGTGTAGCAGTAGGAATCATTCTCTCTTTGTTTGTAACGCTATTCACAGATATCAGCACATTTATCAAGCCATACGCTGTACTTATCGCGTTCTCCTTCTCCGTTATTGTAGGGGTAAGCTTTGGATATTTACCCGCTAAAAATGCCGCAAACCTCAAACCTGTAGATTCTATACGCTACGAATAAGTAAAACAGTATGTTAATTAAAATAGAAAACTTGAAAAAAAGCTACTCGCTTGGAAAAACTGAGATACCGGTAATTCACGGCATTGATCTAAACATAAAAAAAAATGAGTATGTGGCAATCATGGGGCCTTCCGGTTCCGGCAAATCCACTCTCATGAATATCCTGGGCTGCCTTGACACACCATCAGAGGGTCATTACTTTCTTAACCATGTTGATGTCAGCACGCTCGATGATGATGCCCTCTCAGTTATGAGGAACAAAGAGATAGGATTTATTTTCCAGAATTTCAACCTGTTGCCAAGGCTCAATGCCATTCAAAATGTGGAACTGCCACTCATCTATTCCGGTACCCCGAGCAATCTACGCAGAGAGAAAGCACTAAAGGCACTGGATAAGGTTGCATTGACCGACCGTATGAACCACAAACCTTCCGAACTGAGTGGAGGGCAACGCCAGCGGGTCGCCATTGCCAGGGCTCTCGTAACAAATCCCGGCCTGCTGTTGGCCGATGAGCCTACAGGTGCACTTGACTCAAAGACAGGTGAAGAGATTATGCGTTTGTTCGATGAGTTGCATAAGGAAGGAAATACAATTATTCTTATCACCCACGAACAGGAAATTGCAAATTTTGCAAACAGAAACATTTATCTGAAAGATGGCATGATCCATTCCGATAAAATAAATTCAGACAAGAAAATTATTTTAAACTCTAACCGGCAACAACAATATTCTCCCATAGAAAGTAACAATAACACAAAATCGATATGAGAAAATTACTATTTACAGTCACATTACTGTTCCCATACTTTGTTTTATTGCAAAGCCAGCCGGTGCAGACACTCACGCTGGATGAAAGTATTGAAATTGCTAAAAACAAGAGCTTTACGATGTTGAATCTGGCTGAGAATCTTAAAATAGCCGAGTTCAACTTAAAATCCGCAACCAGCAGGTTAAAGACACATATAGATATGACTGTCTCCTCACCTCAATATACAGAGACTATTGAAAGCTGGAAAGACACGACCGGCATAACATTCTACTACCCCATCAAAGAGCTGGGTTATGCAGGTACTCTTACCATTAATCAACCGTTGCCTACAGATGGAAATATTTTTATTCAAAACTCATTGTCAAGCAGCGAAAATCTCGAGAATAATTATCGCTCATCCCGCCTGAGAACACGAGTCGGGTTCAACCAGCCCCTCAACTCTTTCTATGCATACAACAGCATCCGGTCAACACTGAAAAGGGCTGAGCTGGACTATGAACGTTCAAACAAGCAGTTTAAAAGGGAAGAGCTAAACCTTGTGTACCAGGTCAGCAGTGCCTATTACAACCTGCTATCGCTGCAGAAAAGCACAGAGATTGCATCACTCGACCTGGAGCGGCAGACCGAAGCCTATGAGATTTCACAGAACAAGTATGCAGCAGGCCTCATACGCGAGGTAGATGCATTGCAAATGGAGGTCGACCTGGCTGAGGCACAGAACAATTACGATATTGCAGTATTAAATGAAACATCAGCAAAAAATTCATTTAAAGAGCTGTTAGGGCTAGACTTGAATGACAGCATTGCGCTAAACAGCGAGTTCAGATATGAAATTGTGGTAATAGACGCTGAAAAAGCAGTTGAGCTGGCACTTAAAAACAGGTTGGAAGTCAGGGAGCAGGAGATACAGATAGAACTGCAAAAGCTTAATATAAAGCAGCAAAAAGCGAACGGAATGATACAGGGGAGAATAGATGCATACTTTGAAAAAGCCGGTATAAATCAGCAGTCCGATCCGGGATTTTTCAACTCGATAAAAAACTCATATCATAATTTGATCGACAGAAACGCCAGTTATGGTGTCGGCCTTACAATATCCATCCCCATACTCGATTGGGGTGAAAACAGAGCACTAGTCAGAGCCTCCGAGTCGAGATTGAAACAATATTCATACAGAAAAGAAGAGGTGGAGCGTGAAATAGAAACCGAAGTAAAAAATCTAATAGCAAGCATCAACAGTAACCTGAAGAGATTGCAGGTCCTGGAAAAAAATGTGCAGGTAGCCGAAAAAAGTTTCGATATTACACGAAAACGTTTTTCCGATGGCGATATCGACAGTCAGGATTTAGCGCTGGAGAGAAACCGGCTGAACAACGCCTACACATCTCATCTCAGAGCCTATATAAATTACCAGTTGTCGCTTGCCGACCTTGCTAGAAAAACTTTTTATGATTTCCGTAATAATCAGGAGATACAATAGGCTTTGAAAGGTTAAATTGCGTGTCAATGGCACCATACTTTGATGATAGACAACAGATGCTATAGGTTTGAAAGCGGCATGCAAAAAGTCTGGAAAGAGAGCGCAAGCGGGTCAATATATGTTTTGTGCTCTCATTCAGTTTTTTTCATCCACTCAGCAAGAATTACAGCATCATACCCCAGCTCCCCTGCCTTTATAATATCTGCTTTGGCAGCTACCTTGTCGAACTGGCCTAGGCGTACCCGTCCCCTCAGTACATAGAAATAAGGATTATCCATCTGCGATTCCCCGATTGCACGCAAATCTGCCGAAGCTTTAAAGAGCTGGCCTGTATTTAAATAACATTCGGCACGGTTCATATAAAAAATGGGATCAGGCATGGATTCCGATTTTATAAGCCCGGAATATACCCTTTCGGCTGCCTCCCAATCGTCGTCCAGCTTATAAAGTAAAGCCCCGCTAAGCTTAGTGAATATATTCCCTGCATCAATAGCTTCCGAAGCCTTAAAATCGGCTTCAGCTTTCTTGCGGTCGCTCTTTTCAAGAAACAGCAACCCTCTGCGGTAATAAGCCTCCACATTTTCGGGATAAAGGCGGATAATAGTGTTGTAATCTTCCATGGCCTCGTCCAGCCTATCCATATCACAAAGAAGAGACGCCCTGTTATGCAAGGCCACATCGGCCAGAGGATTGTTTGCGAGAGATGCTGTGAATGATATGTATGCATCGTCATATAACTTTAGCTGACGCTGCATTATGCCAAGGTTCAGCAGTAATACCGGATTATTTTCATTCATCGGGTCAAGTGACATAGCCTTCTGCAAAGCAAAGGCTGCACTGTCAAACCGGTTCACCTCAATAAAATCAGCCGATCTCTTAACCCAGCCCTCGTAGCTTTGCCCGGAAATAGGTAGAGGGAGAAGCAGCAACAAAACTATAAAAAATGGAAAAAAATATCTCATAAAAAAGAGTGATATGCAGATGTGACCAGCAAAATTAAACAAAAATATCTATCTTTGCGACTTCATTAACTAAAATAAGAATAAATCAATATGCCTCCCGAAATTTTCATTACTCGAGCCGACTCGCTAAATACTAACCCGGTGAATGTACAATTGGCTTCGGCAGCCGAACTGATTAAAACCGGCCGGTTTGAAGAGCTGTTCGATAAGTTCCTTACCGGCAGCATCGACTTTATAGGTAAACTTCTTATTGCCCTGCTTATATTTTATGTGGGAAAATGGATAATCCGCCGAATCACCAAATTTTCATACAGTGTATTTGAAAAAAAAATCTACGATACCGCGCTGCGCAGTTTCCTTTTAAACATTCTCAACATCCTCCTCTTCACCACTCTTGTCATTATGATAATAAATATTGTAGGCACAAAAACTGTCTCCATAGCGGCACTTATTGGATCGGTAGGACTGGCGGTAGGGTTAGCGGTGAAAGACAATCTTGCCAACTTTGCCGGCGGGGTAATTCTGCTTTTCAACAAACCATTCAAAGGAGGTGACTATATAGAGGCACAGAACGTGTCAGGTACGGTGCGCTCCGTCGGTATTTTATACACCACACTCACCACTCCCGACAACAAGACCGTACATATTCCCAACGGGCCACTTTCAACGGGAAACATTATTAATTACAGTACCCAGCCTACACGTCGCCTCGATCTGAACATCAACGTCGACTACGGGTCCGATGTGGAACAGGTGAAACAGCTGCTGCTCGATATAGCTGAAAAACATCCGAAAGTGCTGAATGACCCCGCACCATTATCGCGAATGGTAAAGATGGGAGACAGCTCAATTGATTTCGTGCTGAGGGTCTGGACATTGTCTGAGGATTACTGGCCGGTTACGTTCGATCTGAACGAACAGTCTTACGAGATTCTTAATGCTAACGGCCTGAATATACCGTTCCCGCAGATGACTGTACATCTGGCCAAAGATCAGGGCACCGCAAAAAAAGGATGAAAGAGGATCTGACTCAGACAAAAAAGAGATAAAAAAGTGAATCTGGTTCCGGCTTGGGACGTAAACCAAATGCCCGTCTTGTGGAACGCAAACCAGAAGCCCGGCATGAAAACACAATTCAGATGACCGCCATGAAACGCAATTCAGATGACCGCCCTGGAACGTAAACCAGATGACCGCCATGGAATGGGAATCAGAACTCCGACCTGAAATGGAAGCGGATCTTCTTAAAGTCCTGCTGCGCCATCATCAAGATATAACTCGATTCTGCCAGAAAAACATCCCTGCCCTCTTTGTCGTGTGCCATATACTGGTATTTCCGTTTTTTGAAATCCTCCAGCTGTACCGCATCATCGCTTTCAATCCAGCACGCTTTGTACAGGTTAAGAGGTTCCCACCGGCATTGTGCACCATACTCATGCAGGAGGCGGTACTGAATAACCTCAAACTGAAGCTGTCCTACTGTCCCAATGATTTTTCTTCCGTTGAACTGATTTACAAAGAGCTGAGCAACGCCTTCATCCATAAGCTGCTCAACACCTTTATGCAGCTGTTTCGATTTCATGGGGTCGGCATTCTCAATATATTTGAACATCTCGGGAGAGAAGCTTGGCAAGCCCTTGAAGTGCAGCTCCTCCCCGGCTGTAAGAGTATCGCCGATCTTAAAGTTGCCGTTGTCGGGCAAACCTACTATATCACCCGCATAAGCCTCATCAAGAATCTCCTTTTTCTGCGCCATAAAGGCTGTCGGCGACGAAAACTTCATCATCCGGTTAAACCTCACATGCTTATAGTTCACATTCCTCTCAAACTTGCCGGAGCAGACCTTTACGAAGGCAATGCATGAACGGTGGTTCGGGTCCATATTAGCATGAATCTTGAAAACAAAACCTGTGAACGGCTCCTCATAAGGTTTCACCACACGCTCAATAGCTTGTACCTGACGTGGCGACGGTGCAATATCAACAAAACAGTCGAGCAGCTCTTTAACCCCGAAATTATTCAGCGCAGAGCCAAAAAAAACTGGTGCCAGCTTACCGGCAAGATACTCTTCGCGATTAAACGAGGGATACACCCCGGTGATAAGTTCCACATCGTCGCGTAGCTTTTTCGACAACCTGTCACCAATATGTGTCTCTAACTCAGGCGATGCAATATCGAGTCGTACCGACTCGGTCACCATCTGCTTGCTGGGCTTATAGAGATCAAGACTGTTACTGTAAAGGTTGTAAACCCCGCGAAACCGATCTCCCATGTCGATAGGCCAGCTGAGGGGCCGCACCGCTATCTGGAGCTCCTCCTCCAGCTCGTCAAGAATTTCAAAAGCATCTTTACCTTCACGATCAAGCTTGTTCACAAAAACCATTACCGGCGTATGGCGCATACGGCACACCTCCATCAGCTTACGCGTCTGCATCTCCACACCCTTTGCAACATCCACCACAATAATCACACTGTCAACTGCGGTGAGTGTACGATAGGTATCTTCCGCAAAATCCTGGTGCCCCGGCGTATCCAGGATATTTATCTTGTGATCATTATAGTCAAACCCCATAACTGATGTGGCGACAGATATTCCGCGTTGCTTCTCTATCTCCATCCAGTCCGATGTAGCGGTCTTCCTTATCTTGTTCGATTTCACGGCTCCTGCCACGTGAATGGCGCCGCCAAAGAGCAGTAATTTTTCCGTAAGTGTGGTTTTTCCCGCGTCGGGGTGACTGATCACAGCGAATGTACGCCGGCGTTGTATCTCTTTTTTCAATGTCATCTATATAATAATTCCTCTATATGAGTTGTTTGATCTGTTTTTCTTCAGATTGAAAGAAACGAGTCTCCTACTACAAAAAGTATCTTTTATTTCTAACGTACAAAAGACTTATTGACTTTCAACACACTATGAATAATTGTTTTTTATATTCAAAGTTCCCGGAGCAGGTCAACAATTAATCCGTTCTACTTCAATAACATAAAACATCGTTTTAGCGACTCCTTCCACTCCGGTATCTCCACATTAAAGGCGGCACATATCTTCGAGAGACTCATCACGCTGTATGCAGGCCGCTGCACAGGTGAACCATACTCCTCAGATGTTACAGGCGACAGCTCACACGATTCAATACCTGCAAGCCTTTTTATTTCCGAGGCAAAACCATACCAGGTAGTATCACCCCTGTTTGAAAAATGATAAATTCCGCTCTTCCATCCATTCTCTTCTGACGACTGCAGAATATGAATTATCATCTCGGCAAGATCGGCAGCATAGGTCGGCGCACCACGCTGGTCGTCTACTATTGTCAGACTCTTCCGCTCCCTCATCAGCCGGATCATTGACTTCACAAAATTATTGCCGAAAGACGAATACATCCACGATGTGCGAATAATAGCCCAGTCGCCGCCTGCCGCCTTCAGTTCTTCTTCGCCAGCCAGCTTCGATTTGCCGTAAACAGACAGGGGGTTTGGTTTCATATCTTCGGTATATGGAACATCGGAAGAGCCATCAAACACATAATCCGTTGAGATCTGGATCACCTTCACGCCCTCCTTTTTTGCAACCCTGGCTATGTTCCCCACCGCTACTGCATTAACCTCGAATGCTTTTTCCACATCATTCTCCGCTTTGTCAACAGCTGTATAAGCAGCACAGTTCACAATATACTCAATCCGATAGTTCCTCACATAAGATTCAACCTGTTGAATATCTGTAATATCAACCCCGCCTACATCTGTAAAAATAAAATGAAACGGCAGATTCATACGCCCCGTCATCGCTTTAATCTCACTGCCCAGCTGCCCGTCTGCCCCGGTCACCAATACATTCTTCTGCACTAATCCGTAAAAAAACTGCTGCTTCGGGGTCTCCTTTTCCGTACCTCCCAAATGTTTGGTCGATGCTGTAAATATTGCCATAAATCTTAATTTTCAAATTAAAACACCTGCTCCTTGTCTATATTCTTATATTTTTCCGATAGTAGGCGCAATAACGCAGTTATCTGTTTCACAGCAACCTGCGTATCAACGGAAATCTCCCTGTTTTGCAGTTTCAGCAGCATGTATCCATACAATGCCGTGAAACAGGTTTCAAGCTCAGGGACATCCTTCTCAATCGACTTGTCACGCAATGCCACTATATGGGGGAGTGTATTATAATACAACCCTATATATTCTGATTCACGTGGATCTTTCAGCAACCTCAGATGAACATCGGTCATATCTGCAATGATATTCTTGTTAATCTGAAGATGCCCTTTCTTCTGTACTCCTTCAGACTTCATCATCATGATGAGCCCCTCAAACCAATCTCTGGCTTTTTCGCGCTCTTCCATCGTCTGGTAAACAGGAACAATAATTGACTGTTTAATCTTATCTATATCCAGTTCGCAGGCGCGCAGCAAATCCTCCACCTGCCACATATAGAGCAGGTATTCTGCTATGTTTTCTTGTTTATCGGGAATTTTCATGCTTTACCGCTTTACCTATCTACGGTTATTCTTATCACGGTTAATGGGATTAACGCGCAATATTTTACCGGAGAGACATAACTTTTCACTAAATTTGCCACAAAAATACAACTTTATGGTCAAGTTTCATATTATTGAATCGGGATATTTTCTCGGTGATGGCGGAGTGATGTTCGGCCCCGTACCCAAAAAATACTGGTCGGCCAAGTATAAGGTGGATGATAATAACATGTGCGTGATGTCTCTCCGGTGCCTCTTTATCGAGATAGGAAATAAGCTGATCCTGGTGGATGCGGGACTTGGAGAAAAGCACGATGCCAGATTAAAATTCTACCGGCCTTTCAACCGGAAGGTTATCACAGAAGAGATCCAAAAGATAGGGTACAAGCCTGAAGAGGTAACCGATGTTATTCTTACCCATCTCCATTTCGATCACTGCGGCGCAAGCACAACCTTCAACGAAAAAAAGGAGGCTGTCCCCACCTACCCTAATGCCACCTATCACGTGAGCCTCACCCAGTGGAAGAACTACCGCAACCCGTCGCTTTTCGAGAAAGGATCCTTTTTCCCCGAGAACATTGAACCGGTATACGATGCGGGACAGCTGCGGTTCGTCCTTGAAGATATGCAGTTCGATGAACATATCCGGCTGGAACTTTACGATGGCCACACCCCAGGTCAGATAGTGGTGCTCTTCGATACAGAAGAGGGAAACTATGCCTTTCCGGGTGATGTGGTGCCCACTTCCCTCAACCTTTCGCCGGGCTGGCTATCAGCCTACGACAATAGCGTAGCTGTAGCAATGGAAGAGAAACTGCGTTTTTTGGAAAAGGCAAAGAGAGACAGTCGTACCCTTATCTTTTACCACGACGCTTACACTCAAATGGCTCAAGTATAAATCCGATATAAATCCGACACAATTATGTGGAAAGAAATTTTATTTGCCTATTAGAACCTGCGTCTGCTGGAACTCCGGCAATGGTGATCGTTGTCGGGCTACACCCTTATAAGCGTCCTGCTACGTATCACAGCCGTTTGAGCACAATTAAAAATCGCAAGTTAAGTCCGGAACCGCTTCCTGAAATAAAAAAACAGGCAAGCGCCGAGATTACATTCCAAAGCTGTGCAGGGCAATCTTATCCATGAAGAAACTGAACAGTCCAACAACAAGTATACCGGCCGTGCAGAGTATCAGGCTTGCCTTATTATAAGCATCCGTCCTAAATGGCTGAATCGGGTTTTCGCTGCTGTCTATAAACATTGCTTTCACCACAAGCAGGTAATAATAGAGTGAGACAATAGTGTTGATAACAGCGACAAGCACCAGCAGGTAAAATCCCTTTTCCAGGGCAGCGGCAAAGACAAAGAATTTGCTGAAAAAACCGGCCAACGGCGGAATTCCTCCCAGCGAGAACATTGCCAGCATCATCACCAAACTAATTCGCGGATTCGTTGCATACAAACCCTTATAATCATCAATATTCACTTTGCCCGAATGGTTCTCAACAGATGTTACCACTCCAAAGGCAGCAAGATTGGAAAACAGATAGACAAATATGTAATATACAAGAGCAGTCATCCCGAACGCCGTCCCCCCAACGATACCCAGCACAATGTATCCGGCCTGGGAGATCGAAGAAAATGCCAGGAACCTTTTCAGGTTCTTCTGCCTGATGGCGAACAGGTTCGCAAGTGTGATACTAGCGATAATCAGCCCGTACAGGATACCCTGCCATTGCACAAAAAGGTTCCCGAACACCTTGTAGAGCAGCAGCATCAGCACAAATGCCGCCGCCCCTTTCGATACCACCGAAAGGTATGAGGTGACCACGGTAGGCGCTCCCTCATACACATCGGGAGCCCAAAGATGAAACGGCACTAGAGATATTTTGAAGAACATCCCTGCAGCAAAAAAGACAAAAGCCATTATCTGCAGCGCGTTAGCATCTATCATGGCTGGCATATCGGCAAAATAAAGCGTACCCGTTGTACCGTAGAGGTATGAGATTCCGAACAGCATTATACCCGATGAGAATGTAGCTGAAAGAATATATTTAGCACCCGCTTCTGCCGACTTGTTGCTGTACTTCTCCAGAGCGGCAAGCGTTGCCAAGGGAATGGATGCCATCTCCAGTCCTATATAGAACATCAGGAAATGGCCGCTTGAAATCATAAAATAAAAACCCAGCAGAGTGATTAGCGTGATAAAATAATATTCACCCTTTTTATTGTTTAGCCGCTCCCGGTTGAAAACCTCTGCCGCCTGTAGGAATATGATGATTACAGCAATATTCAGGATGGTTTTAACCACCCCCATCACCGGCACATAACTGTACATCCCGCCAAAAGCACTCCCCGACTCACAGGGCTGCAGGTTAAAAACGGTATGGAGAGTAAGCAGGGCAATAGCTACAACCTGAAAATACTTCATTCCCTTCGCGCCGGCAATCAGATCATACAGTACCAGCGAAATAATAACAATCACCAGGGATACCTCGCTGCGCATGAACATATAATTACTCAAATAATCCATCTCTCTGTCTCTCTTTTTTTTGTTTCTTTATTTATAATTTTTCAATGCCCGGTACCAAACCGGCCTTATTATGCCACCGATACAATTCCGGTTTTATCTGCCATCGGCACAGTGGCGGCCTTATCGTGCCAGCTGTGCAATCACACCACTCATGCTCTCGTTCAGCATATCCGAGAGTCCCAGCGGAAACGAACCTATATACACAATTCCGGCAATCAATATCACCACCACCAGCTTTTCATACCAGACGGCATCCGTCAACTGTTCATGATGCGGATTTTGCAAAGGCCCGTAGAGGAATCTACCCACCATCCTCAATATGTAAACCGCCGTAACCACTATCGACGATATTGCCACTACCGTCAACACTCTTCTGAACAGATCTGAATTTTCAAACGAACCGGTGAAGATGGTCATCTCCGATACAAATCCACTCAACCCGGGGAGTCCCAGCGATGCCAGTCCGGCAATCACAAAGGCAACACCAAGGAACGGCATCACCTTCATAAGCCCCCCCATCTCGGTAATCATACGAGTATGAGTCCGCCCGTATATCATCCCTATCAGTGCGAAAAAAAGAGCAGTCATCAACCCGTGTGAGAGCATCTGAAGCACAGCTCCGGTCATAGACGTCCGTGTAAACATCAATATGGCAAAGAGCACAAGATTACAATGGCTCACTGAAGAGTAAGCGTTTATATATTTCAAATCGCGCTGGTGAACAGCCGCTAACGAACCGTAAATAACACCTGCCGCTGTAAGCACTATGAAAAAGGGCGAAAGCAGGCGGGCAGCCTCAGGCATAAGGCAGATAGCTACCCTGAAACAGCCATATCCGCCCAGCTTCATCAATACGCCGGCATGAAGCATCGAAACTGCCGTAGGAGCAGAGGCGTGACCGTCCGGCGACCATGTATGAAACGGGAACAATGCACCAAGGACGCCGAACCCGAAAAACGTAAGCGTAAAGAATAGAAGCTGTTTATCTAACGGAATATGAATGTTTACAATGTCGGTAATATTCATACTTACGGCACCTGCACTGAAATAGATCCCCAGAATTCCCACGAGCAGGAAGGCCGAAGCGCCCATCAGCATCAGCGTAAGCTTCATGGCAGAGTACTCTTTCTTGCCACTTCCCCAGATACCGATAAGCAGGTACATCGGTATAAGCGCCATCTCATAAAACATAAACATGGTAAATAGGCCGGTAGTGATAAAGAACCCGAAGACACCCGTCGAAAGGAGGCAATACCACAGAAAATACTCTTTGGTAAGCGGCTCAATCTTCCACGATGTAAAGGTACCGGTGAGAACAATTATCGAGGAAAGGCAGATCATCGCCACCGACACGCCATCCACACCAAGCGAAAAAGCGATGTTCAGAGGTTTGTACCACATCAACGATGAAGTAAACAGCATTGGTCCCGATTCGCCGCCATTCCTGGCAATAAGGTAGCGTACCGTCAGATAAGCCGATGACACCACCAACGCCACGCTGCCCGCCACCATTACTCCCAGCACCTGCCTGCGGTTTCGTGCTGCAATCAGTGCTAGTATCATCAGCAGCGGGATAATTACAAATATCGATAAAAAGCTCATATCATCAATTATAAACCTCCGTCCTCACAAAGGGTGAGATGTATTGCAACAAGGAGGTACTGTTTGTCATATAAATATTGTCTGTTATAGTAATATTGTCTGTTATAGTAATTTCAACAGTGCAGGCTCATTTGGGTCGCACGGCTACCATATTGCCAACAACGTAATAAGAAGAGTAGCCAGCAGAAACACCCACGCGTACCACTGCACGCTCCCAGACTGTAACCCTCTTATAGCCTGCGAGGTGCGAAGGGTGGCCCTCCCCAGTCCATTTACAGCCCCATCTATCACATGGCGGTCGAACCATGCAAACGAACGCGATATGCCGTTGAATATAATTTTCTTCGTGATAAACAGATATAGTTCGTCTATATAAAATCTGTTTGATGCAGCCCTGTAAAGCTTTCCAAAGCCTTTAGCCAAATGTGCCGGATATGCGTTATCTCTCCTGTAGAGGTATGCAGCCACCCCTATTCCTGTCAGTGCCACGGAGACACTGATAGCAGCTACTGTCACGTTCAGACGGATTATGTATTGTGTACCATCGGCCGTAACAAATTTCCCGAAAGGGATAAAGCCACCGGCGACGGTCAACAGAGCCAGGAACAGAAGCGGGATAGTCATCGAACGGGGACTCTCGTGAGGCCTTCGACCATCGCGTACTTTATACTCCTTGCGCCAGAATATACTGTAATAGAGCCGGAACATGTAAAAAGCAGTCAGTCCCGCTATCACGGTCATCCATACACCCATTCCCGTGCTAAACCCATAGGCGGCGGTAATTACTTCATCTTTGCTCATAAACCCTGAGAAAGGCGGAATACCTGCTATCGACAGACAGGCAATTAAAAAGGTGATATGCGTGACTGGCATATACCTGCGCAAGCCCCCCATATCCTTCATCTCATTACTATGAACGGCATGTATTACCGAACCCGCGCCAAGGAACAAAAGCGCCTTGAACATTGCATGTGTAAACAGGTGAAACATGGAAGCCATATACCCCACCCCCCCGTGTTCATGCTCACTAAGCCCCATACCTGTGCTTACTCCCAACGCAACCATCATAAACCCTATCTGGGAGATGGTGGAGAAAGCCAGCACACGTTTTATATCGGTTTGCGCTATCGCTATAACAGCGGCAAACATAGCCGTAAATGCACCCACATATGCAATACCATGCAGCACCTCAGGAGTGAAGCCAACATAGACCGGGAACAGGCGAGCAACCAGATAGACTCCCGCCACAACCATGGTGGCAGCGTGAATGAGCGCCGATACGGGGGTAGGTCCTTCCATGGCATCGGGCAGCCATATATGCAGAGGGAACATTGCCGACTTACCGGCACCACCAATAAAAATCAACGCCATAGCCCAGCTCATTGCCGACACGCCCATAAAGGTTGTTCCAAGGGCAGGACCAAAGAGAGAAGCATCTCCCGGTATCAGCACTCCGAAATCGAAAGTCTGCGTATAGTATGAAAGCACCAGTATGCCGATCAGAAAAAACATATCGGCAAAACGGGTCACGATAAATGCTTTCTTGGCTGCAGCCACCGCTGATGGCTTACTGTAATAAAAACCGATGAGCAGGTAAGAGGAGACACCCACCAGCTCCCAGAAGATATACATCTGAAAAATATTGGTTGCTACCACTAACCCTATCATGGAAAAGGTAAAAAGGGAGAGGAATGCGTAATAACGCCCGAACCCTCTCTCTCCTTTCATATATCCTAAGCTGTAGATATGCACCATCAGCGAGACGGTGGATATCACCACCAGCATCATCACAGAAACCTGATCAAGCATGATGCCCAGATCGATATGCAGCTTCTCACCCACATTAAGCCAGGTGAAATTGCAGGGTGTGACTGACTGCCATACTCCGTTTACATTTTGGGTAGTGAAATAGTCAAACGCCGTATAGTATGAGAGCAGCGTCACCAATCCCGCTACAACGGTGCCGCCCGCTCCGGCATTGCGTGGTTTTAATGCAGTTCCCGACAGTCCGATTGCCAGAAACGACAACAGCGGAAGTATCAGAATGAAAATTGTATAGTCCATAATCAATAATTCGGCTCTCTCTTTCGTGAGAACAGTAGAGCTTTATTTTTTCTTTATTCTTTCATTTGTTCTATGTTATTCACCTCGGCGTTGCCGAATCTCCTGTACACGTTAATTACGATGGCAATGGCGACAGCGGTTTCGCAGGCCGACACAGCAATAGCAAAAAGTGCAAAAAAGAGCCCCTCCATCTCCCCGGGATACAGATAGCGGTTGAAAACCGCAAAATTCATGTCAACGGAATTCAGAATCAGCTCAATCGAGATAAGCATCATTATCATATTCTTACGTGTAAAAAAACCGTAGATACCTGCAAAAAACATTATCAGGCTTACAATCAGGAATGCCTGCAAGGGTACCGCTTCCAACGACGTGTTCAAAATAATCTCTCCCATACTCTATTTCTCTTTCTCTTTCTCTTTCTCTTTCTCTTTTCTTGCAATCATAATGGCACCCACCACACAGGCAAGCAATAAAACACTTATTGCCTCAAAAGGAAGCAGATATTGGTACTTTTCAATTCCCAGCATCGCGTGGCCAAGGTCCCGCATCCCTATTTCTCCTCCCTTCAAGTAATTGTACGCCCTAGACACATTATTTACAATAATGCACCCGCAAAAGGCCGCTCCTGCGATGGAAAGGAGTGCCGGGTAATTTATTTTTCCAACAGCTTTGCGCTTCATATCCTCTCCCGGCCTGTGAGTAAGGAAGATAGCCATGATAAACATTATCATAATACCACCCGCATATACGCTCACCTGAACGGTAAAAAGAAAATGATAGTTAATCATCAGAAAGAGTCCTGCGGTCGCCAGTAGTACGAGCAACAGATATATTGCCGAGCGAATGATCCGTTTTGCGGTGACGGCAAGTACCGAAAACAGAGCTATCACGGCCGCCAGTAAGTAAAATATAATTTGTTCAGCCATAATTTAATTCACTGCCTCCTTTTTTTTCTTTTCCCTGAGTTTTGATCCGGGCTTATTGAGCTGATGGACAAGCTTCTTCCTGTCGTACACAGCCCCCTCGAAATCGTTGTTGAAGATGATAGCGCCCGACGGGCAGTTTATAACGCAGAGGTTACAGAAGGTACAGCTTCCGTAATCCCAGATATGCCTGTCAAGCACCCTCTTCTTTTTGCCATTGCCATCCTCCATGGTCGCCGCTACAACCTTGATAGTGCCATTGGGACAGTTCATCATGCAAATACCGCACGCCGTACAGGCATGTTCATTGTTCTCATCGTGAGGCATCACCAGTTCGGCACGCCATCGGCCTGAGATGACCAACCTCTCCCTGTTCTCGGGATACTCCATGGTCACCTTTTTTCTCCAGAACTCTTTCCAGGTAACACCCAAACCGCCAAGCAGCGACCTTGCCGCAGTGAAAATTCCAGTGATATATTTTGTAAGTTTATTCATATTCAGATCAATAAATACTCAAATTGTAAATTTCCGCCCTGTTGATAATGCAACGTTGAAAAACCAAACGTCCATTCTGCAGTACCGGGCAGTAATTTCCCTGGCTGCTGCTAATTCAAACCGAACAGGCCCGGGAACAGGTCAGTCAAGGTCCATCCGGCAAGCACTACCACTACCATTACTATAATATTTACAAGATTTATCGGAAGCAGGTACTTCCACTCAAGGTTGAGAAGAAGGTCGATACGCAGTCGTGGAAAAGACCAGCGGACCCACAAGCTCAGGAATATCAGCACAGCCGTTTTACCAAGGAACCAGGCGTACGAGGGTATATACCACATCACCTGATTAAATGTATCCCACCCCTTTATCTGCACAGGCATCCATCCCCCAAGAAAGACGGTGGTGGCTATAGCTGCAATAATAAACATGTTGAGATATTCTGCAAGATAAAAAAAGCCGAACTGCATACCCGAGTACTCGGTATGGTATCCCGCAGTAAGCTCCCCCTCCGCCTCGGGCAGGTCGAAAGGAGCCCGGTTTGTCTCAGCATGGCCCGAGATCAGGTATATCAGTGAGGCTACTATTGCCGGCAGGTGCCCGTTGAATATGTTCCACACATAGCGCTGGTTCTCCACAATCTCCGAGAGCTGCATCGTACCTGTCATCACAACAACTGTCATCAGCGCGAAGGCGGCCGAAAGTTCATAGCTGATAAACTGGGCGCCGCTACGCATTGCTCCAATCATTGAGTATTTATTGTTGCTCGACCACCCTGCCAGAAGCACTCCTATGACGCCAAGCGACGAGACAGCAAGCAGATAGACGATTCCCAAATTGAAATCTACCACCTGCAATCCCTTACCGAAAGGGATAGCTCCGAAAGCCATCACCGATGAGCATATCACGAAAAAGGGCGCAGCATAGAATAGAAACTTATCCACCCTGTTGATATGTATAACCTCCTTGATCAAAATTTTTACCATATCTGCTATACTCTGTAAAAAACCATATTTACCAAGGCGGTTGGGACCCAGGCGGGCCTGAAAAAAAGCTGTCACCTTTCTCTCTGCGTAAATAAGCACCAGCGCGATGGCTGCGTACGATATGAGAAGTGCTGCAAGAACAATGATGCCTTCAGTCAGCGTTGCCCACACCGGCGGCAGGTTGCCACTAATAAATATGTGGATTTCAGAAATCAAACCGTCCAGTTCTAATGGTTGACTATATTCCATACTTCAATTTTGCATTTTCCTTATATATAATTTGACCTGCCTCTCTATATCATTATCCTGATATTACTGTGACAGGGGTTTCATTTTATTCCTTGTTCAACAGATAAGCTACCTGTCGATATCCGGTATCACGTAATCCATCGAGCCACCTATGCCTATGAAGTCGGAGAGAAGCTCACCCTTGCATATGAGCGGCATCACCGATACCGCGGCAAGCGAGGGCGAACGGAACTTCACCCTGTAAGGGAATTTGCCGCCGTCACTCTCTATAAGCACGCCGAACTCCCCCTTTCCTGTCTCCACACTCTGGAAATAGCGCCCTTCCGGCAGGCGGACGATAGGCTTCACCGGTGTCTGGACCGCTCCTGCGGGTATATTATCTATCAGCTGCTCTATTATATGAAGCGACTCCTCTATCTCTTCCAAGCGGTTCATATAGCGGGCATACGAGTCGCCCCCGGTGCGTATAACCTCTTTAAACTCAACCCTGTCGTACAGTGAGTAGGGTTTATGCCTGCGCACATCGCACGACCAGCCGGAACCACGCCCGGCTGGACCGGTAACACCATAGCTTATAGCATCCTCCAGGCTAAGAACTCCCACCTTCACCATGCGGTTGAGGGCAATAACGTTATGCGAGAAAAAATCATCATACTCCTTCAGCTTCTCCCTCATATATGGAATAAAAGCATTTACATCTTTGCAGAAATCATCATAGATATCGAACATCACCCCGCCTATCACGTTCTGGTTGATTATCAGCCGCCCTCCGCAGGCCTTGTCGAAAATATCCAGAACATGTTCCCGCTCGCGCATCCCGTAGATAAAAGCGGTAGTTGCCCCCAGGTCGTTACAGTGCGTAGCAAACGCCAGCAGGTGTGAGCTTATGCGGTTCAGCTCATCCATGATAACACGTATATACTGAGCCCGCGGCGGCACTTCAATGCCGGCAGCTTTCTCCACGCACATGCAGAGGGCATGTCGGTTTATATTTGCAGAGAGATAATCAAGACGGTCGGTAAAATGCAGGATCTGGGGATATGCCATACTTTCGCAAAGCTTCTCTATTCCCCTGTGGATATAGCCACTGTGAATATCTATCTTCTTTACTATCTCCCCGTCCAGGGCCGTGCGGAAGTGCATCACGCCGTGCGTTGAAGGGTGCTGCGGACCGATGTTGACAATGTAGTCATCATCATCAAAAACGGGCGTTGTGCTCTCCACCAGGTTCCCAGCAGCATCTTCAGTAATACCGGGAGCGGTATCCGAAAATTCCCTGCTGGCAATCGTAACGGGATTAAGCGCAGGATCACCGTCATAGTCCTTGCGCAGAGGGAACCCTTTCCAGTCGTCCGGCAACAAGAAACGGCGCATATCAGGGTTGTTAATAAAGCGTATGCCAAACATTGCATACACCTCTCGCTCGTTGAGGTGAGCCGCATTATAGATATCCGTCACAGAGTAAAGCAACGGATTATTCCGGTCGCCCACTGAGGTTATTACAACAATCTCATTTCCCGGGCTTTTTGACGATGAAAGCTGGTATATAACACCAAGCCTATCGTTCCAATCCATGCCGGTAAGGCTTATAAGGTAATCGAAAGGGATCCTTTCGCAGGTGCAGAGGGCTTTTATCAGAGGGTGCAAAAGGCCCGGCTCAACAGTCACGGTCAGCCTCTCCTTCTCTTCTATCACAGCATTGCCTGCAGCAGAGAGCACAACCTCTTTAACAACCTCTTTTAAATCTACTATCATAAAACAAGCATCTTGGTTATTGAACTTCAGAAAAAATAAATCAATGCATACACAGCTAATAAAGTTCAGTGGGTAATTTGCGGTGATCGACAGGCAATGTCCAGCTACCTGCATTCACCAATTTCACCGGGACAGGCTTCAAATTCATTCCCCGGGTCTATGGCCTCACCCGTTTCCGGGTCCCTCAGCATATCGGGGTTATAGGGACGGACGATACGTTTGTTGCCGAAGAACCTCTCAACCTTCACCTTGCGCTGCAGCTGGAGCAGCCCGTAGAAAAGCGACTCGGGACGTGGAGGGCAGCCGGGGATATAGACATCCACCGGAATAACCTTGTCTGCGCCGTTCACAACATTATAGGAGTTCACAAAAGGGCCTCCCGAGATGGCGCACGATCCCATGGCTACAACATACTTCGGTTCGGCCATCTGGTCATATACACGCCGCAGCAGTGGCGCCATCTTATTCACTATTGTCCCCGCAACAATCATCAGATCAGCCTGGCGGGGACTGTTGCGCGTCACCTCCATGCCAAAGCGTGCCAGGTCGTAATGAGCAGCAGCGGCAGCCATAAACTCAATGCCGCAGCAACTTGTGGCAAAAACAAGAGGCCAGAGCGAGTTGCTCCTCCCCCAGTTGACCATCTCGTCAAGCTTGCCTGTCACCACATTTACATTAGCCTCATTCAGCCGGTCAATATATACCTGCAGTGTCTCATTATCCTTGAACTCGCCTGAAGGAAAGTCCTTGATCTTTATATCTTTCAGTTCCATTTCAGCACCCCCTTTCTCCAGGCGTAGGCAAGGCCCAGTCCTAATATCACGATAAATAAAAGAATATTAACCAGGCCGGGCACCCCTAATTCCCTGACTACCGTCGACCACGGAAGAAGGAATATTGTCTCCACATCGAACATCAGAAAAAGAATAGCATAGAGGTAGTATCCCACCCTGAACTGCATCCATGATGTACCATGCGTAGGTAATCCGCACTCATAAGGCTCGCCCTTCTGAAAATTGACAGAGCTTGGGCAGAGCAGCCGGGCAATAGTAATGCTGGCTGCTACCAGTGTGACTCCGGTAAGAAAGATCACTACGAATAGTGATAAGTTATCCATAAATATTGTATTGAATTATTACGATTATGTACAGCTTCTATTGCAGGCATTTTTTCATAACGATGTCACATGAAGGCACCTTCCTGAAACATGTCGTTGAAGCTTTACAGAATAAAAAAAGGATATTTCCTAAAACGTGGCAAAGGTAGCAATTTATTTGTTATAAAAATAAAATAAAAAAACAGCACCAACTACGACGGCCGACCCGATAAGGAATATACCCTCCACATCGGGCTACGGTATCACCGTTTTTTATATTATATATCGAATAAAAAACAATCAATGAATGAATTTCATTATTTTAGCAAAAAAACGTATCTTTGTTGTTATTTAAGAAAATCGACCGATAGAAATTCCCAATCGTTTAATTTATAAATAATTAGTACTCGAATGAAAAAGTTATTATTCATTTCATTAGCATTTATGACACTACTTTCCTGCACCAACACCAAGAGCAGCAAAAGCTCAGGTGAAGCCGGAAGCATTTTCTTTACCGAATATGACACACAGTTCGGTATGCCTCCGTTCGATAAGATTACTTTTAGTGATTACAAACCGGCCTTTCTTAAAGGGATGGAAGAGCAATCCGGAGAGATTGACGCCATCGCCGGTAACCAGGAGGCGCCCACTTTTGAAAACACCATCGCAGCATTAGACAACAGCGGAAAAATGCTGACACGCGTCTCTCGACTGTTCTACGGATTAAAAAGCGCCGAAACAAACGATTCCATTCAGGCGCTGGCTGAAGAGCTTTCTCCTCTTCTGTCAGAGCATAACGACAATATCTACCTGAACGGAAAGCTTTTCGACCGTATAAAAACGCTTCACGACGATACAACAGGCATGAACCTCACTACCGAACAGTACCGGTTATTAGATAACTATTACAAAGATTTCGTACGCTCCGGCATCATGCTGGGTGAAGCCGAAAAGACAAGGCTGCGGGAGATCAACAAAGAGCTCTCTGCACTTACACTTAATTTCGGGAATAACCTGCTTAACGAGACAAACAATTTTAAGCTTGTTATCGACAACAAGGATGATCTTGCAGGCCTTCCCGAAGGAGTGATTGCCGCTGCGGCCGAAGCAGCCAAGGCTGCAGGTGAAGAGGGGAAATGGGCCTTCGGGCTGCAGAAACCCAGCTGGCTGCCTTTTTTGCAATATTCAGAGAAACGCGATCTGCGCGAGAAGCTTTATAAAGCCATGTATAACCGTGGCGACAACGATAATGAGAACGACAACAAAAGGATCATCAACGATATTGTCAACCTACGCATCGAGAAAGCACAAATGCTTGGTTACAAAACACATGCCGATTTTATTCTGGAGGAGAACATGGCTAAAACTCCGGCTAATGTTTACAAGCTGCTTAACGAAGTGTGGGACTACGCACTTCCGCAAGCAAAGAAAGAGGCTGCAGAGCTGCAGGCACTCATTGATGCAGAAGGCGGAAACTTTAAGCTGGAGTCGTGGGACTGGTGGTACTACACCGAAAAACTGCGCCAGCAGAAATATTCACTTAACGAAGAGGAGATCAAGCCCTACTTCAAGATGGAAAACGTACGTGAAGGGGTGTTTGAAGTAGCCAACAGGCTCTACGGGCTGAGTTTTAGAAAGCTGGAAAATGTCCCCGTATATAACCCCGAGGTGGAAGCGTATGAGGTGCTCGATGCCGACGGATCACACGTTTCGGTTTTCTATACCGACTATTTCCCGCGTGCAGGCAAGAATGCCGGCGCATGGATGAGCAGCTTCCGCGGTCAACAGGTGCTCGACGGAAAAAACATAAGGCCTTTAGTTTATAACGTGGGCAACTTTACACGCCCCACAGAATCAACACCTTCGCTGCTTACACTCGACGAGGTGGAGACACTTTTCCATGAATTTGGCCACGCACTTCATGGCATGCTATCCAACGTAACCTATGCCGGGGTTTCGGGTACCAGCGTTCCTCGCGACTTCGTAGAGCTCCCTTCACAGATCATGGAGCACTGGGCATTCCATCCCGAAGTACTCAAACTATATGCCAGGCATTATCAGACAGGCGAGGTGATTCCCGATGAGCTGATTGCCAGGATCGACGCCGCTTCAAAATTCAACATGGGTTTCATAACAACCGAGTTTGTTGCTGCAGCTCTGCTCGATATGGATTACCACACTCAAAGCGAAAAGAGGGAGTTCGATGTGCGCAGCTTTGAAACAAAATCGATGGAGAAGATCGGGCTTATCAAAGAGATTATCCCGCGCTACCGCAGCACTTATTTCTCTCATATCTTCAGCGGTGGCTACTCAGCAGGGTACTACGCTTATCTATGGGCAGAAGTGCTTGATGCCGATGCATTCCAGCCGTTCGTAGAGAAAGGTGTTTTCGACAAGGCAACAGCTACCTCATTCCGCGAAAATGTGTTGTCAAAAGGTAACTCCGATGATCCGATGGTGCTATACAAAAAATACCGCGGCGCTGAACCCAATCCAGTCTATCTGCTCAAAAACAGGGGATTTGTAGAGTAATAATTACTCACCAACAAATATCCATGTCACCGGATTAGTTCATTGAAAATAATCCGGTGATATTGTTCTTAAAAAGATAAAAAAAACGTATATTTGCACGCTTAAAACAAGGAAGCTCGTATTATGCCTCTATTTTTAACTCGTGAATAACGGTTACCAGCCTGCAAAATAACAAATTGTAAACAAAAAGTAATATTGAAATGCAAAACAAAGGATTTATTAAAGTTTTCAGTATTATCCTTACTGCTATCTGTCTGTTCTATCTCTCCTTCACCCTGGTGGGAAGGCAGTACAGCAAGAAAGCGGATCAATACGCCAATGGAAACTTAGCCCTCAAGAGTCAGTATCTTGATTCATTATCCACCGAAAAGGTTTACCTAAACTACACACTCAAACAGGTTCGTGAAAAAGAGATCGGACTGGGACTCGACCTCAAGGGAGGGATGAACGTTGTTCTCGAGATCGATGCAGCACAAGTGCTCTCTTCGCTGGCAAACACCGATGACCCCCTGTTTAATCAGGCACTGAAAGAGACTATTGTGCAAAACAGGCGCGGCAGCTCTTCAGACTTCATCTCACTGTTCCGTCAGAATTACGAAAGGATAGCACCTGACGGCAAGCTGGCCAATATCTACAGCATCACCATGGGTGACAGGGTAAGCCCCTCTGCCACAAACGACCAGGTGATATCGGAACTACGCAAGGAGCTTGTCAGCGTTGCCAATAACTCTTTCAACGTGCTTGCTACGCGTATCGACCGTTTCGGGGTGGTTGCACCAAACATACAGCGGTTAGACCGTGCCGAAAGAATTCTTGTGGAACTTCCCGGAATTACGGAGCCGGAACGTGTGCGCAACCTGCTGCAGGGTAGTGCCAACCTCGAATTTTGGAAGACCTACAACGTTAACGAGCTAGGCTCCTATTTCAACGAGATGAACGCCAGGTCGGGCGAGTATGCCGCAGCAAAGCGTTCGGCAAAAGCAGACGGTGACGGCAGCGAAACAGCACCCGGTGATACCGTTGCAGCCAAGGCAGAAGAAGCAGCCGAAGTCTCATTTGCCCTTACCGATTCACTTCTTGCCGAGGTGACGGGCGAAGGTGAAGAGATAGTCATAAACAAAAGCTTCATAGAGTACTTCAATGAGCCCTACTTCGCCATGAGCGGTGCTTCAGGGCCTATAGTCGGAAGCGTTTCAAAGCTCGACACCGCAGAGGTCAACTTCCTACTAACGCGCTACAAAGATATATTCCCCGCCGATGTAAAATTCAAATGGGGTTTCAAGCCCATCGATCAGCGTGAGACCTATTTCCAGCTGTTCGCTCTTAAAGGTGATGGCAGTAAACGAGGCCCCGCGCTTGAAGGCGACGTGGTAACCAATGCCCGCGCCGACCAGGGCCAGCATGGTTCTGCCTGGGAGGTGAGCATGAGCATGAACTCCGCCGGAGCCAGCCGCTGGTCCACCATCACCGGAGCCGAAATCGGCAAATCCATCGCTATCGTACTTGATGGTTTTGTATATTCTGCGCCAACTGTTAACAGCCGTATCGACGGAGGGCGTTCATCAATCACCGGGAACTTCACTCCTCAGGAGGCCCAGGACCTTGAGAACGTGCTCAAATCGGGCAAGATGCAGGCAGGAGTACGCATAGTACAGGAAGATGTTGTTGGCCCTTCTCTCGGACAGGAAGCTATCCGCGATGGGCTGGTGTCGTTTATCATCGCACTTGCCGTACTGTTTCTCTTCACCTGCTTACTATACGGATTTATCCCCGGCACTGTAATAAACAGTGCACTGCTCCTTAACTTCTTCTTTACTCTTGGGGCACTTGCTGCATTCCAGGCGGTACTCACACTGCCAGGTATTGCCGGTATGATCCTCTCCCTCGCCATGGCAGTCGATGCCAACGTGCTAATCAACGAGCGCATAAAGGAGGAGATGGCAGCGGGGAAAACACTCCGGAGGGCACTTGAAGATGGTTACAAGAATGCTTTCTCGGCCATCCTCGACTCTAACCTGACAACCATCATCACCGGTATCATACTTGCAATATTCGGCGTTGGTGCCATCAGAGGATTTGCCATAACCCTTATTATAGGTATAACCGCCTCTTTCCTCACAGCAGTATTCCTCACCCGAATGGTGTACGAAACCCGCTTAGGCAAAGGCAAATGGCAGAATCTTACTTTTAATACTCTATTTTCGAAAGCAATCTTCAAGGAGTACAATTTCAACTTTATACGCAACAGTAAGCTTATACTTATTATAATAGGTGCATTTGTTGCTGTCAGCATCATCTCATTCTTCACCCTGAAGATGAATGTGGGTATCGACTTTACCGGAGGGCGCAACTATATTGTTCGATTCGACCAGCCTGTCCGCACGGGCGAGGTGCAGGATGCACTTACACCCTACTTCGGCGAGTCCGTTCGTGTAATAACCATTGGTTCCAGCAACCAGGTGCGTATCTCCACCAACTATATGATAGACTCCGATGGATCAACCGTTGAGGAAGAGCTGCGCGGGCTATTAGCCGAAGGGCTTAATGAATTCATGACTCCCGGCAAGAGTATCGACGATCATATTCAGAGTTCTCAGAAGGTGGGTCCGAGCATTGCCGAAGATATGATAAAAAATGCCTTCCTGGCACTCTTCATAGCGCTCATATGCATGGGGCTCTATATCCTGTTTCGTTTCCGCAACATGGGATTCTCCCTTGGTACAGTTGCGGCACTTGCTATCGATGCCTTCTCGGTTATAGGCCTTTATTCGCTCCTATGGAAGATAATGCCCTTCTCCATGGAGCTCGATCAGACCTTCGTGGCGGCTATCCTTACCATTGTGGGTTACTCTATCAACGACAAGGTGGTGGTGTTCGACCGTGTGCGTGAATATATGCATCTCTATCCCAAGCGTGGACTGTTAGATCTGTTCAACGACTCAATGAACGCTACACTGGCACGTACCATCAACACGGGCTTGAGTACCATCCTCGTAATCATCTGTATCTTGTTCTTCGGAGGCGATGCAGTAAGAAGCTTCGTCTTCGCAATGCTTATAGGAGTGGTTGTAGGTACTGTCACCAGTCTCTTCGTTGCCTCTCCCGTAGCTTACAGGGTTATGCTGAAAAGCCATGTCAAGGCAGAAGAGAAAAAAAATTAATAAATTAAGAGTTCATAAAATCATTTTGTAAAACGGGTGGCGTTACTGCCACCCGTTTTCTTTTGAAAAAGAGTAAAAAATGAAAAAGAGTTAGCTCGTATCATAATTTTTTTTTACTTTTGCACTCTCAAATCAAGCCACAATAGCTCAGTTGGTAGAGTAACGCATTCGTAACGCGTGGGTCGCGAGTTCAAGTCTCGCTTGTGGCTCTACTCATGAAAAGTACCTCCAGCCTGCAGATTTTAACAGCCGTAACTACTTAATAATATTTAATTAGCCTGTTCCTGCTTTAATTTTTGTATCTTTGTAAGAGGTTGGCCAAAAGCTGCCCAATTTATCACTTTTTGTATATTATGCCCGAATTGATAGGACACATTTCACAAATCATAGGACCTGTGGTGGATGTTCAGTTTGAACTTTCTGAATCACAGGAGATCAGATTGCCTGCCATTCACGAAGCACTGACCGTAGAAAGGCCCGGGCTCGAGGAGGTATTCCTGGAAGCACAACAGCATATCGGTGAGAATATTGTTCGCACCGTAGCAATGGAAAGTACCGACGGGCTAAGCCGCGGGCTTCCTGTAAAAGCATTGGGACGCCCAATAAGTGTCCCCATAGGCGATCAGATAAGGGGGAGGTTACTCAACGTTATAGGGAGGCCTATCGACGGGCTCTCCAGGCTGAGCCGCGAAAATCAGTACCCTATCCACAGGGAGGCTCCCAAATTCGAAGAGCTCTCCACTACCGAGGAGGTGCTTGTCACTGGCATCAAGGTTATCGACCTGCTGCAGCCATACCTCAAAGGGGGCAAGATAGGCCTCTTCGGGGGAGCCGGCGTGGGCAAGACAGTCATCATCATGGAGCTTATCAACAACATTGCCAAGGGGCATAGCGGCTTCTCGGTCTTTGCCGGCGTGGGTGAGCGTACCCGTGAAGGCAACGACCTCCTGCGGGAGATGATTGAATCGGGTGTGATAAGATATGGAGAGGAGTTCAAAAAGAGTATGGAGGCCGGTCATTGGGACCTATCGAAAGTGGACTATGAAGAGGTTAAGAAGTCGCAGGCAACACTGGTATTCGGCCAGATGAACGAGCCGCCGGGCGCCCGCGCCTCCGTCGCCCTCACCGGCCTGGCAGTCGCCGAGTCGTTCAGGGACAGCGGCGGAAAAGGAAGCGACACCCTCCTCTTTATCGACAATATTTTCCGTTTCGTCCAGGCAGGATCGGAGGTGTCGGCCCTGCTGGGGCGCATGCCTTCAGCAGTTGGGTACCAGCCTACCCTAGCCTCCGAGATGGGTGCACTGCAGGAGCGCATCGCCTCCACCAGGCAGGGATCCATCACATCGGTCCAGGCTGTTTACGTGCCCGCCGACGACCTCACCGACCCGGCTCCGGCCACCACCTTCAGTTATCTCGACGCCTCCACGGTGCTCAGCCGCAAAATTGCATCACTGGGTATCTATCCCGCTGTCGACCCCCTGGAGTCATCATCACGAATACTCGATCCGCACGTCCTTGGTGAAGAGCACTACAACACCGCGATGCGTGTGAAACAGATATTACAGCGATACAAAGAGCTGCAAGACATTATCTCAATTCTTGGAATGGAAGAGCTGTCAGACGAAGACCGACTGACGGTCAACCGTGCCCGCAAGGTGCAGCGGTTCCTCTCACAACCCTTTCATATGGCGGAACAGTACACCGGCCAGCCCGGCGTAATGGTCTCCGTGGAAGATACAGTCAAGGGTTTCAAGATGATTCTCGACGGCAAGCTCGACAGCTATCCGGAAGCAGCTTTTATGAATGTAGGCACCATTGATGATGCCATAGAGAAGGGCAACAAGTTAATGGAACAGAGCAAAATGGCAAAAACTGAAAAGTAATGAGGCTCGAAATTATAACTCCCAATGGCACTTTCTATAGTGGCGAGGCCGATTCGGTCACCCTTCCCGGCACAATGGGATCGTTCCAGGTGCTCAGGAACCACGCCCCCATTATTTCGTCGCTCACAAAGGGTATGCTCTCCTTTACTGCCGAAGGGCACAATCGCGCCATGGAGGTAGTAGATGGTTTTGTAGAGGTAAGCAATAACGTTATTACCGTATGTATTGATAAGATAAAAGGAAAATAAATTTTCCTGAATATGCAAAAACTGACTAAATATTTTCTCATTTTCCACACAGCAATGCTGCTCATCACAGGGTTCGGCATATGGATAATCATTAAGCTGTTTTTTCCGGTGATGATGGTCAGGGGCTATTTTATCATTCCCCTATTTTTCTATCTTCTGGGGATCATCTTTATCCTCCGGTTCAGTAAAACACCGCTCGACAAGCCTGCCAACATTGTAAATGTGTACATGCTGATGCGTATGATCAAGATATTCGTCTCATTTGCTGTAATTCTTATCTACTGGATGGTACATAAGGAGAATATCCGCAATTTTGCTATTATATTCATCTTTTTTTATATTATCAACCTGATCTGGGAGACTTACATCTACCTGAGAATGGAGAAGTATATCAAATATAAGAAAGATCAGAAAAAACCACCAAGAGAACGAATCGATCAATGAAACCGAAGATAAATATCCAATATATCCTACCGGCTCTTATTATTATCTTTCTCATGCTATCCTCTGCAGTAGCAAAGGGTAATAATGCGGTGAAGGAAAATGGTCCGGCAACAGGGAGCGCCGCGGTGAAGGAAAGTACCTCTTCGGGCGTTACTGTAGCGGAGAAAGGGAAAGCCGCCGAGTGGGAGAATGGCGGAGCAGGCGATAGTGCCTCAACAAGCGGAGAACTCAATGTGCGGGAATTCATCCTCAATCATCTGGCCGACTCATACGAGTGGCAGTTAGTCAGCAATGGCGACCGGCATATAACCATTCCGCTGCCGGTCATCCTGTACAGCAAAAGCAGCGGGTGGCATATTTTCTTTTCGTCGCTACTTCAGCATGGAACCGCCTCATACAAACGGTTTCACATAGCTTCGGAGGGTAAGTTCAAAGGGAAAATCGTTGAAAACGATAACATGGGCAACATGGTGCGCCCCCTCGACCTCTCTCTTACAAGGAATGCGGCATCTCTTATTATAAGCTCACTGCTGCTTGTCATACTTATGATGAGCGTATCCCGAGCTGTCAGGAGAGATCCCATGAAGCCTCAAAAAGGATTTGCAGGGATGATGGAGATGTTTATCCTGTCCATCTGCAACGAGATAATTAAGCCGGCGGTGGGGAAAGACTATAACCGGTATGCCCCTTACCTGCTGACAGTTTTTTTCTTTATCTTCTTCAACAACCTGCTGGGACTCATTCCTTTCTTTCCGGGAGGAGCAAATGTGACGGGAAATATTGCGGTCACACTGGTACTGGCCACCGGCACCTTCCTGGCGGTGAATCTCACAGGAACAAAGGAGTACTACAGGGAGGTGTTCTGGCCCGATGTACCAGTATGGCTAAAGGTGCCAATACCGCTTATGCCAATTATTGAGATAGTGGGACTGTTCACCAAACCCTTTGCGCTGATGATACGTCTTTTTGCCAATATCATGGCCGGGCATGCTATAGTGCTGGGACTTACCACACTTATATTTATCACGGTAAAGCTCGGCACAACCATCAATGCATCCATGACGGCCGTTTCGGTATTTTTTACCGTCTTCATCAATTTTGTAGAGTTGCTGGTCGCCTTCATCCAGGCATATGTCTTCACGCTTCTCTCCGCCGTGTTCATCGGCCTTGCCCGAGTTGAAGAACCCGGGAAAAAAGAGATGAAACCCGAGGCAGTCAAAGTGAAATCTGAATCATAACACTTTGCTCCGGGGCCATATTTATATAGAATCAACAACATAAAAATATTACAGATTATTATCAATTAAACCTTTTAAAGAAAAAATTATGGAATTACTTTCAGTATTATTGCAGGCATCGGAAACCGGAATAGGTACAATTGGCGCTGCAGCTGGTGTAGCCATCGCGGTTTTAGCAGCAGCTTTTGGTATAGGGAAAATTGGCCAGTCGGCTTTGGAAGGTATTGCCCGCCAGCCCGAAGCAGGATCAGATATCCGTACCACCATGATCATATCGGCTGCACTTATCGAGGGGGTGGCCCTCTTTGCCATCGTCGTTTGCGGATTTATACTCTAAGGGAGCCGAGATATGTCGTTATTAACACCCGAACCGGGATTGCTGTTCTGGATGACCCTTTCTTTCGGAATAGTGATATTGATACTGGCAAAATATGCTTTTCCACCCATTCTCAGATCGGTGGAAAAGCGGAAGAACTTTATCGATGAGTCTATCATTGCGGCACGCGAAGCTTACCAGGAGCTGGAAAAGGTAAAGGAGGCCGGAGAGGCGCTGATGGAGGAGTCCAGAATTAAGCAGGCCGGCTTGTTGAAAGAGACATCTAAGCTTCGTGAAGAGATGATCGAGGGTGCACGTGAAGAGGCGCAACGCGAATCGGAAAAAATTATTGCCGCAGCACGTGAACAGATAGTCGCCGAGAAAGAGGAAGCCCTCCGGCAGATCCGTGGAGAGGTAGCCACTCTATCGTTAGAGCTTGCCGAGAGGATCCTTCGCGAGAAGTTGTCAGCTGAAGGGGAGCAGATAAACATGATTGGCAGGCTGCTTGATGAGATGGAAATTTCAAAATCCTGAGTCACAATATGAATACCGGACTTATATCAACACGTTATGCAACAGCGCTTCTCGACTATTCACAAGAGCTTGGGCAGCACGAGGAAGTATATGAAAAGATGCATATATTGTCAAGTATCTATCTCGAGGTACCTCAGTTAAGATTTTCTATCCAGAACCGGTCTGTCCATCCCCGTGCAAAGAAGAGCATAATCATCACCGCCTGCGGGGGCGATGTGCCATCGTCACTACGGAAAATGATCGATCTTATTTTGAAAAACGAAAGGCATGAGCAGATACAGTACATTGCCCTCCGCTTCATCGAGCTCTACCGTGAGAGGTTCAACATACGCCACGGCAAGCTTATCACGGCAATCGCCATAGACGAGGAGAAATGCTGGCAGCTCACCTCACGGTTTGAGAAGATTGTTGGAGGCAAGCTCGAAATAGAGAACGTTGAAGATCCCGATATCATAGGCGGGTTCATACTGAGTCTCAACGACTACAGGTGGGATGCCAGCGTTTCGGGAGAGCTCTCAAGAATCAGGAGAGTGTTACAAGATTGATATTCAGCAAAGTTAAAAAAGATAATTTAGGATATATATGGCAGAAAATGTAATCAGGATAAGCGAGGTTTCCGAGGTGTTGCGCATGCAGCTCAAAGGGATAGACACCCATGTTAAATTCAACGAAACAGGGGTTGTCATCAGCGTCAGCGATGGTGTTGTACGCATCTTCGGGCTGCGCAACGCCGAGTCGGGCGAACTTCTTGAGTTCGACAACGGCATGCAGGCTATCGTGATGAACCTCGAGGAAGACAATATTGGAGCCATCCTCCTGGGCAGCACCAGTGAGATCAAAGAGGGATTCACAGTCAGGCGGACCGGCAGGGTAGCCTCGCTCTTTGTCGGGGAGGGCATGCTTGGCCGTGTCATCTCTCCCATCGGTGAGCCTATCGACGGCAAAGGGCCTATCAGGGGAGAGATGTTTGAGATGCCCCTTGAGCGGAAAGCGCCCGGCGTCATCTTCCGTCAGCCGGTAAACACACCCCTACAGACAGGGCTGAAGGCTGTTGATGCCATGATTCCCATAGGGCGCGGGCAGCGGGAGCTGATCATCGGCGACCGGCAGACCGGCAAAACCAGTATAGCCATAGACACCATCCTCAACCAGCGTGAAAATTTCGACAATGGCGACCCGGTATATTGCATCTATGTAGCTGTAGGACAGAAAGGTTCATCGGTAGCATCTATCGTCAAGAGGCTTACCGACGGGGGAGCCATGGACTACACCACGGTCATCTCCGCCAACGGCTCCGATACTGCCGCTATGCGATATATAGCCCCTTTTGCCGGAGCTGCCGTAGGCGAATATTTCCGCGACACGGGCAGGCATGCCCTGGTCGTTTACGACGATCTCTCCAAACAGGCGGTAGCCTATCGCGAGGTCTCCCTCATCCTCAGGCGCCCCTCGGGCCGCGAAGCATATCCCGGCGACATCTTCTATCTCCACTCAAGGCTGCTGGAGAGGGCAGCCAGCATCATCTCACAGGAAGATGTAGCCGTCCTGATGAACGACATTCCTCCCAGCCTCGAGGGTAAGGTGAAAGGTGGCGGTTCACTCACAGCGCTGCCCATCATTGAAACGCAGGCTGGTGACGTGTCGGCATATATCCCCACCAACGTTATCTCAATCACCGACGGGCAGATCTTTCTTGAGGCGGACCTCTACAACAGGGGCATCCGTCCCGCCATAAATGTCGGTATCTCCGTCTCCCGCGTGGGGGGAAACGCACAGATAAAGGCAATGAAGACGGTAGCAGGTACCTTGAAGATCGACCAGGCGCAATACCAGGAACTGGCTGCATTCGCCAAGTTTGGCGGTGATATGGATGCTGTTACCGCCATGACCATCAACAAGGGACAGAAGAACGAACAGCTGCTTATTCAACCGGTCCACAGCCCAATGAGCATTGAGCATCAGATAGCCATACTCTTTTGCGGCACCCACGGGCTGCTGAAGGATATACCCCTTGAGAAGGTGGGCGAGTTCGAAAAAGAGTTCCTTGCCACACTGCAGGCAAGCCACCGCCACGATGTTCTCGACCAGCTGAAAAAGGGAGTGATAAACGATGAGATCAGCAAAATAATCGAAACAGTAGCTGAAGACACCGTCAAAGCAATGCAATCCTGAATTCTATGGCACAACTGAAAGATATAAAAAGCAGGCTGCATTCGGTACGATCCACTCAAAAGATCACATCAGCCATGATGATGGTCTCTTCCGCAAAGCTGCAGAAGTCGCAGCGCATAATTCTCAGCCTCAGCCCCTATCAGAAGAAGCTCCAGCATATGATGCAGCTTTTCCTTAGTCATGACGAACGAGGAAAAGATGAACGTAGAAAGAACGAACTCATAGGTAAAGGTATCAACTCCCCTTTCACCGTGATGCGTACAGTCAAGCGGGTAGCCATCATAGCCTTTTCATCCAACAGCGGTCTGGCGGGCCGGTTCAACGACAATATAATTGAAAAGCTGAGAGAGGTGGTGAAGGGTTACATGCATCTTGGCAAAGAGAACATTCTTATCTATCCCATAGGCGAGAAAGTGGCAAAAGCGGTACGAGGTATGGGGTTCGAACCTCAGGGCGATTACAATGAGATAAGCGGAAAACCGGAATATATCCATTCGCAGCTTATGGCAGATAAGCTTATGGAGATGTTTCTGAACGGTACTGTCGACCGTGCTGAGCTTATCTACCACCATTACCGGAGCAAGGGCTCACAAGTGGTTATCCATGAACCGTTCCTGCCACTGGAGCTTAAGGCCGATATGATTGATACAGAGGCGCCCGCATACATCATTGAACCGGACAGGGAGACAATCATGCAGGAGCTTATCCCAAAGTCTTTAAAGGTGAAGCTTTTCGCCACCCATCTCGACTCGGTAACCTCTGAGCATGCTGCCCGCATGACTGCCATGCAGATAGCCACCGATAATGCCGACGATCTCTCCGAAGAACTCACCATGGAGTACAACAAGCTTCGTCAGGAGTCTATCACTAACGAGCTTTTAGATATTGTTGGCGGCTCATTCGGCAGGTACGGTTGAAACTGGACCTGAAACTGGACTTGAAACTGGACTTTGACCTGGGCCGCCCCCCTGAACCTTGACCTGAAACTGGACTTTGACCGGTCCCCCTAAAGCATGTTGTTGATTTTTTCAATATATTCAAGAAGCTCTTCCCTACCCTGCCCCTTCTCCGATGATGTTACAAACAGCGGCGGCAGCTCCTCCCATGTTTCTTTCAGTTTTTCCTTATAGGCATTAATACTCATCTGCAGCCGTCCGGAGCCCAGCTTGTCACTTTTGGTAAAGACTATAGAGAACGGCACACCGTTCTCGCCAAGCCACTCCATAAACTCAAGGTCAATATTCTGCGGCTCGTGCCGTGAATCAACCAGCACAAACAGGTTAGCCATAGCCTCCCTCTCAAGAATATAGTCCTCAATGATATTACGTATTTTCTCCCTGCTCTCCATACCTCTTCTTGCGTAGCCATACCCCGGCAAATCCACCAGGTACCACTCACCGTTGATAAGAAAATGGTTTATCAGCATAGTCTTTCCCGGTGTGGAAGAGGTCATTGCCAGCCCCTTTCTGTTAGCAAGCATGTTTATGAGCGACGACTTGCCAACGTTCGACCTGCCAATAAAGGCGTATTCGGGCTTGCCGTCATTCGGGCAACTCCTATAGTCTGTGTTACTTATAATAAACTCAGCTGTTTTAATGATAATCATTTTAGTTTTAGTCAGATATTTTTCACAACGCCGGCAACTTTATACTCATCGGCCATAGGCCTGAATTTTATTTACCCTTTTTAATCTTTTCGCCTGTTGCATCGTTATACAACATAGGCCACAGGGCGGTGACTTTATGCACCCGCACTTACATCAATTGCTGTCTCTTACCCTTATTAATAAGCCAGAGCCCAATCCCAGTCAGCAGCCCGTTCATAAGCAGAAGCTCATACCCCACCCTGTAATTGAAAAAGTGCATCATCAGCGTCTCAATAACAAAGCATAGCACCGGGGCTGAGAAAGCCACATAAGGCACATATCTGTCCTTAGGCTTCACCCTTGAGTAGAGCCCAAAGAAATATAGTCCCAGCAGCGGTCCGTAGGTGTATGATGCAAGCTTATATATTGCAGTTATTATGCTGTCAGAGCCGATCGCCTTTATCAACAGGATTATAAGCACAAACACTGCACTTATACCTACATGCACTCTCCGCCGTATTTTCACATCCCTCTCCGCCTGCACTTCGGACTGCCTTACAGCCTTCATATTCAGAATATCTACGCAGAACGAGGTGGTGAGTGCCGTCAACGCCGAGTCCGCGCTCGAAAAAGCAGCTGCCACAATTCCCAATACAAAAATACCCAACACCACCGGCCCCAGATGCTCGCTCGCTATCACCGGCAGTATATTGTCCGACACCTCCGGCAGCTCAATACCGGTTTGGCCGGCGAAAATAATCATCAGCACCCCAAGGCATAGGAACAGAAAGTTTATCGGCGTAAATGC
Organism: Proteiniphilum propionicum; assembly: GCF_022267555.1. Taxonomy (NCBI): domain Bacteria; kingdom Pseudomonadati; phylum Bacteroidota; class Bacteroidia; order Bacteroidales; family Dysgonomonadaceae; genus Proteiniphilum; species Proteiniphilum propionicum. The sequence continues at coordinate 2,723,357 of NZ_CP073586.1, read as the reverse complement.
AAGCCCATACGACACCACATTCTTCTGAGCATCCCTCAGCGTGCGGATTGTCAGGTTCTTCTGCATCTGGTCCTGATCCAGCCCCGTCATCACAATAGTAATAAACATCCCGCTGAAAAACTGTTTAAAGAAATTCTGGGTCGATGCCCAGTCGTCGAACACAAAAATCCGGGAGTGGCTGCTCTCCCTTATGGTCTTCACCATCCCCGCCACATTAAGGTCCATCCTCATGCCCACCTGCCACACTATAAGTACAAGTGCAGTAATAAAAAGGATTGTCTGCAGCCAGTCCGTCCATATAATAGTCTTAATCCCGCTCCTGTGGCTATAGAGCCATATCACCAATATTATACCTGTCACCGTCACCACGAAAGGCACTCCCCACGAGTCGAACACCAGTGACTGCAGTATAAAAGCGACCAGGTAAAGCCTTGCTGCAGCTCCCACAATCTTTGATATAAGGAAAAACCATGCTCCCGTCTTGTACGATTTCGGTCCATATCGTTGATCCAGGTAGCCATAAATGGTAGTCAGGTTCAACCGATAATAAAGAGGCAGCAACACAAAGGCGATAACCAGATACCCGAAAAAGAACCCGAACACCATCTGCATATAGGTCATATCAAGGTTCCTCACCATCCCGGGGACAGATACAAAGGTCACTCCCGAGATCGATGTCCCTATCATCGCTACCGCCACCACATACCATTTCGATGATTTGTTGGCACGGAAGAACTCATCATTGCCCGACCCTTTCCTGCTGGTAAAATAAGAGATAAGCATCAGTACAGAGAAGTACACTGCTATTACTATCAATATAAATGCCGACTGCATAGGCTAAAGGTTAAGGTAATAATTCACCAGTTCGGGAAAAGTATCAAATTTCAAGTTAAAGTTTTCGGCTTCACCGAATCCGTAAGTAACAAATACAAACGGTACAACCGCCATAGCCGACTCTCTGCTGTCAGAATCGGTATCACCTATATACACCGGCGCCTGCAGCCCGTTCTTTTCTATCATTAGTTTCAGATTGTGATGTTTCGGCTTCATGTTCATACCATGTTCCATGTAGTCCGTAATAAGATGTTCTGTTTTGGTATGGTTCATAAAATTCACCAACCCGCCCTCCTCGCAGTTACTCAGAAGGAAGAGCCTATATCTTTGCGAGAGCAGCTCCAGCCCCTCAGTCACCCCATCGAAGATCACCGGCTTCATCGTTGGCACCAGCTCCTGATACGATTCAATTACCGCGTGAAACAACCTGTTCTGCTCCTCCTTAGTCCATTCCGGCACCAGTACTTTCAGCATCACCCCAATTTCGTTGCCCATCTGCGACAGAATATCCTCCCTGGTGACCTCTTTGTCATACCCCATCTTTTTCATTCCACGGGTCCATGAAACGGCATAAGTATCCACATTATCCCAGAGGGTACCGTCCATATCAAAAATTAAGCTGTCGGGAATATAAGCAGGTGTAGTTTCTGTTAATCTTGTGTCGTTAGAAAAACAATTAAAATTCATCATTCGGCATACTTTTAACTTTAGTGTGCAAAAGTACGCAACAAACCCTTTAAGGACAAATAAAAAGGGTTAAAACAAAATATGTGGACCTGGTTTTAAACCTTCCTCCTAAATATTGTAACGGAATAAGATACCATCGCCAAGAGGCTTAACCGGTAAGGTTTAGGCCTTCTTTTTCCATATTGTAACCTGCAAAAGCCTGTATTCAGTGATTCGTGACGATTTTTTCACAGCCCTTAAAATATCCGCCGGCTCATCATGGAGGTAGAAATGCTTCTCCAGCACCTCCTTTATCCCGTCGAACGAAGTCACAGGCTCTCCATCCTGCTTGAATCCCCCCGGCCATCTGTCACGGTTTATCTTTTCCCCGTCCCAGTCGTAATCCGATGCCAGCATCAGGTATCCACCATCGTTCAACCGCTGGTGAATCTGTGTCAGGAACAGTTTCGGATCGCTCAGCTCCTCTAGTAGAGAAGGCACAATAATCAGGCTATACCCAGAATAGTTAGGCTTCAGGTTCATCGCGTCAGCCTGCATAAACAATATCCTATCCTTTGTTGCCGTCAATCCAAAATTATCAAGCACCACATCGCGGTAGAACACCAGTTCCCCCTCATCCTTCATCGTGTAGCGCACGTAACCCTGCTCCTGGAGCTGAATAGGGATACGTATCATCCTCGCCGTAAAATCAAGTGCCGTCACATCCGGGTATTTTACCGCCAGCTCAAAAGCCAGTCGCCCCGTACCGGCATTCAGGTCCAGGATACGCGCCCCGGGCGTCTCTTTCAGCAACTCGTCAGCAATCTCAGCCAGCTTCTTAGCTACCGGCGGTTCCTTTGCAAAAGCATCTCCCCAGTTCTCTTCGCACGAAAGTGTGACCTCAGGGTCCATCTCATAATCAGCCTGTTGTATCTTCAGCTGCACATCCGATTGAATATATCGGAATCCCGCATGCTGATAAAAATGTCTTCTAAAAGCGTAACGAGAGTGGACTGTAGCCTCGTTACCCGTGGAGATCCACGACCCCCCTTTTATCAGGTTATGCTTACTATCGAATGTAGGTGTTGAAAAGTCGTCATACATCGGATGAACCTTGAAACCCGGGAAGCCGGTTATCGGGGTCTCGGTCCATTGCCACACGTTGCCTATCAGGTCAAAGAACTCCCCCTGCCCGAACATGTTAACCGGGCACGGCGATGTAAAATATTGAAGGTTGATGTTCCCCGGCGCCCTCTCCCACTCCGGCACATCTTTCAGCCCTGAGGCCTCATGCATGCGGTACCACTCCGCCTCAGACGGCAACCGGTATGTTTTGCCGGCCTTCGCACTCTTCCAGTTACAGAAAGCTTTAGCCTCAAGATAGTTCACCTCAACAGGCCAGCTCCATGGCATATCAATCTCCTCAGCCACCAGCCTCAACCGGTACTTATCACCCTCACTGCGCCAGAAGAGCGGCATCTGCGCCTGCCTGAAATTTCGCCAGTTCCATCCCTCATCGGTCCAGTAGCTCCGTGTATTGTAGCCATCATCCTCAACAAACTCAAGAAACTCCCTGTTCGACGTCAAGTACCTGGCCGCGGCAAAGTCGCCCACCTCCTCCTCATAGCTCCCGTACTCGTTATCCCAGCCATATAGCGGGTGCCCGAACGGTTTACCCAGCTTCATAAGTCCCCCCTTCACCGGCACCAACACGTTTACGGGCGCTTCTTCATCCCGGGTACAGCGCTCACCGAACACACCCTGCACCACCTTATCTATCGGCAGCTGCCTTATCAGCACCGAAGATGTCTCAAGGTGAATCCTTTCATGCTCTATCCCCATCATCACAATCCAGAAAGGGCTATTCCACCCAATAGGCATCTCTAAAGGAGCATTATCTATCACACCCAGGATCAACTCCTTCGCCTCATCGCGATAGGCACGCACCTCCGGCACCGGAGGCCAGTCGTAGTGCCGGTTATCGAGGTCGTCCCAGCTCATCTCATCCACACCTATGGCAAATATCGATTCAAACTTAGGGTTTATACGCCTGTCAATTATCTTTGCCAGATACAGTTTATTAATAAAGAATACCGCTGTATGGCCCAGATAAAAAAGTATTATATGCCGCAGCGGGTCGCCCCTGTGATAAAACACACTATCATCCTTCAGCTGGTTATATAAGAGCTCGTCTACCGCCCACGTCTTCAGGAAGTAGTTGCGTATCTCCGCGCGTTTTTCTTCCGGCGATCCGGTATTCAAGTCTATAGTTTTTGTAATTAATTCTTTCATTTTCAATTTGATAATTGAGTCTCTTCCGATAAGTCTTTTTTCTTGAAAACTTCACAAGATGATCATTGAATTTCAATAAGTTACAAACCGATAAAATTGGGTTTTGAGGTTTTCGGAGAGGACTCATAATTAATATATTAATCTCGGCGCCTTACAGCTATTTGTAGTGACCTGCATTGATCTGCAGTGCTTTGCATTGCATCCGCCTCAAACCCTCTCGTCCAGCCCATCAGCTGTCGCCGGCAGCTACGGGCCGCAGCGGGTCGCCTGTAGCAAAAACACCTCCTATTCAAGCTCGTTGTCTTCCAAATTTTTAATCAGATATATCTTTTTCATTTCCAACTCATCACCACAAAGATTTGTTTTCTCCTGTGTAATTGTTGCAGCGCGTATGAACCCGAATTTTTCGTATAGCGACAATGCCGGCACATTCCTCTCCCATACCCTGATTACGGCGCAAGAGTAAGTCCCGGCAGCCTGTCGCAGCACATCGGCAACCAATCGTGAAGCTATCCCCTTTCCCCTGTAATCGCTGTGTACCATGACCTCAGCGATGTAAAGCGACCTATCACGGGGAATATCGCTACACACATTCCAGGGGAACTCCGGATCCTTCTTCAGCGGAAAGGCTATTAGCACCCCCACCAGCTTGTCACCAATAAACGCCATATTGCCAAAACCATTACGAATCATCTCGTCCAGGGTGCTTTCCGCCGTTTCGGGAGCAATATACTGCGCGTACTCACCGGTAGTAAAAGCGTGCAGGTAAAGATCAACAATCTTACCTCTTAACTTGTAATAATTGAATTCATCAAGTTTGTTTACACGCGGATTTTGCATAAATTCTTCCATCACCATCCTCCTACATGTCCACCGCCACCGCCCATACCTGAAAAACCTCCCCCGAAGGAACCGCTTCCCCAGCTTCCACCTCCGCCCGCGGCAGCTATCTGCGGCGGTGTGGCTGCATGGATCACCGTATTCGAGAGTGTGCTGTTCAGCACATGCCCGAACATGGCTGCGTTAATAAAGGTGCCAGAGTACCATGCCGGACGGTAAAGCTCAGGCCGGTCCATGGCAGCAAGAAACGATTTTTCGAACTTCTCGCCCCACACCTTCTCCATATCAAGCGCAATAGCATACGGCAGCAGCTGTTCAAAGACCTCCGGCGTGACAGCAGGAGGATTAAAGAACTGCAGCCGTTTCTCTTCCGCCACATCCATATACATCTTCAACCCGGCAATGGAAGACTGATATTGCAGCTTCCTTTCACCCGGGCGTATAATCAGCCAGGCATACACCGGATAAGCTACCACCATTGCAGCGAGCCCCACCTGCATGGCAATCCTGTTCGCCTGAAATTCAATCAGTCCATCTTTCACAAAACTGATCACGGTAAAAACATAGATAATCATCACCAGCCAGGGAAAAAGATGAAACTTAAGGTTGCGCCCCTCCCTCAGTACCGGTGAATATTGGTTGCTCAGGCTATAACGGAAAGAGAGCATCAAGCCGGCAATACGCTCGTCGTACTTGCCATCAAGATAAACCTTGTCAACCCCCTTAAACAGGTCGCGCATCACAATCTCCTCCTCCTGCGCAAGCGAGTTGTCGCCATCCTTCAGTTTTACAAGCGAGTAGCACCTGTCCCTTCTTATTCCAAATAGCCCCCCCTTCTCAATCACCTCCTCAATACGGATATAACCCTTCACCGAAAGGTTCACAATAGAGGCTGTCACAAGGTCGTCAAGAAACCGCCCTTTGTACAGCATGCCCACGCTCGCAGGTGAGAGTCCGTCAGGTGGGGAGAACTGTGGGATGACTACCGGCTTCGGCGGGTCCACACCATATCTTCTCCATGTATATATATAGTATGTAAACAGAATTAACAGAGCAACAACAGTAACAACCGCCAGCCCGTTCCTGTCAAAAAAGCCCAGCCTCCTTGCAGGCTCTACCGCTGGAGGCTGAACCGCCCCTTTCGTAAAACCTGCCGAGATGGTCAGCATCGCATATGGCTGCAGATCGATAGCCGAGGCATACACCATTCCGGTCCCCAGGCTCTCCGCATTACAGTCGCTTTCTGCCGATCCCTGCGTACCGGTATAACATCTGTAGCTCAAAACCTCAGCCCCTTCTGGCAGTCTCACTACCACGCTCACCGAGTCCAACATCTTGTCAGACACACCGTTTACGTTCCAGCTCAGCTCATCGTAATCATTAAAAAATCCAACCTGCCCCGCCGTCTCATACACAATTACATATGAGTAGTACCCAGGATGCAGGAACCTATCCTTTTCTCCCACGTAAATCACCAGGTCTCCACCCTCCTTATCAGTAAAGAAACCCGCCGCGACACCATCAAGCAGCACCTCTTTCACAGCATAGCCCACCCTTACAGGGTTCCCGTCCCTGTCCCGCCTTGTCAGCGGCAGCGACCTGGTTATACCCCTTTTAAAGAGATCTCCCTTTGCGAATATGCGTATATCTTCCCTCACGGTAATCATTCCCGACGAATCCACGCTTATATCCGAATGAAACGAATATATCTTCTCCTCCTGCGCCATCAGCAGTGCAGTAGAGAGAACAATAAGCAGGGCGGTAAATATGTTACGCATCAGAATTGTACCTTTGGAACCTCTTTTTCCGCTTCGTTTTCTAATTCGAAGAAGATCGACTTGGTAAAGTTGAACATGTTTGCAATAATATTACTCGGGAATGTGTCGATAACGATATTCTTTTCGCGTACCGTCCCGTTGTAATATCTTCTCGATTTTTCAATATCCGACTCTATCACGCTCAGTTGATCCTGCAGCTGCAGGAAGTTCTGGTTGGCTTTCAGATCGGGATACCGTTCAGCAACAGCCAGCAGGTGTATCAACGCGGCATTAAGGTTATTTTCGGCAGCCTCCTTCGACTTCACATCGTTTGCCTGCATGGCGCCAGCACGGGCTTTTGTAACACTGTCAAAAGTCTCCCTCTCGTGAGACGCATAACCCTTCACGGTCTCCACAAGATTCGGAATAAGGTCGTACCGTTTCTTCAACTGTACATTGATGCCGCTCCACGCTTCATCGGCCATAGTGCGCAGCCTCACCAGCCTGTTATAGATAGAAACGCCATACAAAAGCAGAAGAACAACAAAAGCAAGAATAAAGAGAGTAATTCCCATAAGTCTAAATTTTTAGTCAGTTAATTTATCAGTAAAAGTCGTAACTTATCAATATGTCTATATCTCCATTATATTATATTGAACAACTACTCCCCCGGAATCGTTTAACCCAAACAGAAAAAAACAGCATTAAGTCGAAAGGGTTATACATATCCATACCGCGTACCGTTTAATCAGGACTGAAAAATCGCACCCGGATAAACATCAATATTATAAAAAAACCTGGGGCGGCGGTATCACTACAGATGAATACGTCGCCGCCCCGGGTAAAAGAATGTCACATGTTAAAAATCACACAATTTCCACAAGCGGAGCACCTTCCCCAACAGTCTCGCCCTGTTTCACACACACACGTTTTATCGTGCCCGAGAACTCCGTGAGAATATCATTCTCCATTTTCATCGCCTCCAGCACTAAAACCTTATCACCTTTCTCAACACGGTCCCCCTTCTTTACAACAACCTTAAGTATGCTGCCCGGCATAGGGCATGTCACATAAAAGCCTTTGGGCTCTTCCGGTTGCCCGGCCTGCACCTTTTGCTCCTTCTGCTTCGTTTTGGCAGTATAGTTCTCACCACTATTGGCCTCCCACTCCTTTCTACGCTTATCTCTGAGGAAACCGGCAGCAACGGCGGGAAACAACTCCAGCAGCAGTAGCTCTTTCTCATCTCTGGCCAGTGTAACGCCTCCCGACTCTTCAAGCACCGGGTTGTCCTGATGTACATAGGCAGAAGTGTCATACGGCACCTCTTCACGCGTACCGGTAATCTCCATCCTGAACTCGGGATCTACGGGAACAGGTGTTTTTCCATATTCACCTTTTACAAGCGAGACAAACTGGTTAGACGGGTTAGCATACTTTGGGCGTCCGTTCTTCAGGTTCAATGCCGAAGCCACCGCCTGCACACCCACTATCTGACTTGTTGGCGTCACCAGTGGCGGCAGTCCCGCATCAAGCCGTACACTGGGTATCAGCTTCATCGCCTCCGGAAGAATATCCAGTGAGTTGAACTGCTTCAGCTGCGCAACCATGTTCGTGTACATACCCCCGGGGATCTCCGCGTTCTTTATACGTTCATCGGGTGCAGGGAAATTGAAATAGGACTCAATGGCGTGGCATGCGTTCAGCAATTCTGCTTCATCATTGCGCTGCGCCGCTTCAATAGCCCTGTCGAACTCACTGTCTATCTCGGGCGGCAGCGAGTCTGTCAACGGATTAAAAGGCTTGGGGAATTGTTTTACCGGATCATACATATCCAGCTCCTTGCGTATCTCCTGCAACTCCTTGTTTATACTTGCCACTGCCTCCATGTTCACATCCATCTCTATGCCAAGCTTACTGCAGAAAACATAAATCAGCTCTACGGCAGGAGCAGCAGGGCCACCGGCAAAATTCCATATTACCGTATCCACAATATCAACACCGTGAATAATAGCGGTCAACACCGCTCCCAGCCCGAATCCCGGCGTACAGTGGGTATGAAAATCAATCGGCACGTTCAGTTGTTCCTTAAACAGTGGGATAAGCCGTGCCACACGCGAAGGAGGTATCAACCCGCTCATATCCTTTATCGTTATCATATCGGCACCCAGTGCAAGCATCTCCCTGGCTTTATTCACAAAGTACTCATCTGTGAAAACAGGCTCATGCATGGGCTTCACAGCCTCCTTCTTTTTGAAAAACAGCCTTGATAATCCTCTTTTTCTGTTATCGGGAGCACTATCCCCGTTAAACTTCGGATCCACCGTATAACAAACTGCACAATCGGCTGTCCCCCCATATTTCTTAATGTACTTTACGCTCGATTTAACATTGTCAACATCGTTAAGGGCATCAAAAATACGCATGATATTTAATCCTGAAGCGACGGCATTCTTAAAAAATCCATCAATAATCTCGTCGGGGTAAGGTGCATACCCGAACAGGTTCCGTCCCCGGGAAAGCGCGGTCAATTTTGAAACACCGCCTACGGCATGATGAATTTTCTCCAGCCTGTCCCACGGGTTTTCATTCAAAAAACGCATCACCGAATCGGGCACGGCACCGCCCCATACCTCCATTGCATAAAAGTTGGCATCCTTGTAATAGGGCAATACCCTGTCTACTTGCGATTGGTTCATCCGTGTGGCGAAAGCGGATTGTTGGCCGTCTCTCAGCGTGAGGTCTCTGATCAAAAGTTTCTGTTTCATACTTGGTCTTTTCACTTATTTAATTGGTCCTTTAATTGGATATTTATCCGATTCAGATTAATAACAAACGACACCCGGATTAGTTGTAAACCGGTGAATCTTTCCATAAATATACAACATAATATCTGGTGCCGGTAATTTCAAGTTTATCTGGCCGGTAATTCTTCCCATATTAATCAACAGTCAGGCATTTTTCAAAATACAGCCTCAACCAGATGATTATAGGCAATATGCATGTTTTTTAAATTTATGCTTTCTCCGGCTTGTCCCGAAGGTATTAAGAAAATAGACTTGGGACTGTAAAAATAGATAAAAAAGTTTATTTAACATTGAGCGAGGGCAGATAATAGGGACTTCGGGAAAAATTTGTAAATTTGTCAGTAAAAATATCCGAAACATGAAAAGACTTTCTACACTAATATTGGCAAGCCTCTTTATTATGCAGGCTTCAGCAATAGATGACGCCCGCATGCTGCGTTACCCCGATATCAACGGCAACCTTATAGCGTTCGTCTATGCAGGCGACATATGGACGGTTGACAGCAACGGCGGTACAGCCAAACGGGTCACCTCGCACCCAGGCATCGAGCTGTTTCCAAAAATCTCACCTGATGGCAAGTGGATCGCTTTTTCGGCCGAATACTCCGGGAGCAGGCAGGTCTGGGTGATGCCCTCCGAGGGGGGTACAGCGCGACAACTAACCTTCTACAACTCCGTAGGCGAAATGCCGCCCCGTGGTGGGTTCGACAATGTGGTCCTCGACTGGACACCCGACAGCCGCCGAATCCTCTTCCGTGCCAACCGCACAGGGTTTGGCGACCGTAACGGCCGCTACTTCACCATCAGCATCGAGGGCGGATTTGAAGAACCTCTACCAATCGTCAATGGCGGATTCGCAACCTACTCACCCGACGGGTCGCAATTATGCTTCACACCCGTTGATCGCGAGTTCCGTACCTGGAAAAGGTACAAAGGGGGCCGTGCAACCGAGCTTTGGAGTTACGACCTAAGTAACGGCAGCTCGCGGCAGATTACTAGCTGGGCCGGCTCCGACCAGTGGCCTGTTTGGTATGGTGAGAATATCTTCTATGCTTCCGACCGCAGCACGCGCCTCAACATTTGGCGATATAACACATCTACTGGCGAAAACGTACAGATCACTCATCACGCCGTGTTCGATGTAATGTGGCCCTCCGGCAGTAACGGCAGACTGGTGTATGAAAACGGCGGTTATCTCTACGTCATGAACCTCTCAACAGGTAAATCCGAAAAAATAGAGGTCGCCATCAACTACGACAACCCCAACCTGCAGCCCTATTTCAAGAATGTAACTGAATTTATCGGCAGCTACACACTCTCTCCTACAGGAAAAAGGGCCCTGTTCGAAGCCAGGGGCGATATTTTCTCCGTCCCTGCAGAAAAAGGAGAGATAAGAAACCTTACCAGTACACAAGGTGTGCGCGAACTCTCTCCCGCCTGGTCTCCCGATGGCAAACAGATAGCCTTCTACTCCGATGCCACTGGTGAGTATGAACTCTATCTCCTCGAAAACAGGGAAGATGCCGTACCGCGACAGGTCACCAGAGGCTCAGCTGCCTGGAAGTATGCCGCCGAATGGTCCCCGCGCAGCACACACCTGGTATATAGCGACCGCACTATGAAGCTATGGCTGGTAGATGTCTCCACGGACAGGCAGACGGCTATTGATGAAGCTACGGCAGAAGAGATAAGGGACTACTCCTTCTCTCCCGATGGCGACTGGATAGCCTACAGCAAGACATCGCCCAATTACCAGTCGGCTCTCTGGCTCTACCAGATATCTACAGGCAAAAAACAACAGGTCACCGACGCCTCTTTCTCTGACGGCAACCCAGCATTCAGCCGCGATGGCAAGTATCTCTTTTTCCTATCCAACCGCGACTTCAACCTCACTTTCAGCAGCTTCGAGTTCGATTATCTCTACAATAACGCTACTCGCATCTACGCTATTCCCCTGCGTGATGACGGCACCACACTCACTCCCTATAATGAAGATTCAGAGCCATACGGCAAAGAGGAAAACGAAGATGCCGGCAAGAACGGCAACACTAAAAAAACGGTCAACGGCAAGGGCGGCAAGGGCGACAAGGACGATAAGAGCGATAAGCCGGCAGCCACAGAGGTGAAGGTTACAATAGACTTCAACAATATCGGCAACCGCATAGAAGCACTCCCCATGCCGGCGGGCAACTACCGCATAATAGGCACAACGGAAGAGGGGCTTCTCTACTCATCCGGCAACAAAATCATGCGTTACAACATCAAAGAGCAAAAAATAGAAGAGATTCTCGATGGAGCCGGCAGCGCCATCCTTGCTGCCAACGGAAAGTCGTTTATCTACCGTACAGGCAACAACTATGCAGTGGCCAAAACGGAGCCGGGGCAGAAAGCCGGCAACGGCAGAATCGACCTGAAAAATATGATAATGAAGATCGAACCTCGTTCAGAATGGAACCAGATCTATGCTGATGCCTTCCGCATCTTCCGCGACTATTTCTACGTGAACAACCTTCATGGTGTAAACTGGGAAGAGATACGGAAGAACTACGGAGCTCTGCTGCCGCACGTACCCAGTCGTTTCGATCTCGACTACATCCTCAACGAGGTCGTCAGTGAGACCAATACAGGCCATGCGTATGTAGACTGGGGCGATATCAACAGGGTGGAAAGGGTCAATGGCGGACTGCTGGGAGCTGAGCTGGAAGCTGACCTCGACGCCAAGCGCTATCGTATCCGTAAAATCTATCACGGTGAGAACTGGAACGAAAACCGCCGCTCGCCACTCACCGAAAGCGGTGTAAACGTAAAAGAGGGTGATTACCTTCTTCGTATCAACGGCAGTGAACTCACCACAGCACAAAATCCCTACGAACTATTGGAGAACCTTGGGGGCCGGCATGTGGAACTCACGGTCAACAGCACCCCTTCCGCTTCCGGCGCGAAGAGCTACACAGTAAAAACCATCACAAGCGAGATGGAGCTCAGGTATATCGACTGGGTAATGAGCCGTCGTGAAAAGGCCGATCAGCTCTCGAGCGGTAAGATCGGATATATCCACGTGCCCAACACCGCTATAGAAGGGAACAGGGAGCTATTCAAAGGGATGCTTGCCTATAACGATAAAGAGGCACTGATAATAGACGACCGATATAACGGCGGAGGCTTTATACCCGACCGGATGATCGACCTGCTTAACCGCCGCACCCTTGTCTATTGGTACCGTAACGGACTGCCCCAGCCTATGAAGTCGCCGGGCATCGCCCACGACGGGCCCAAGGTGATGCTTATCAACGGCTACTCCTCCTCCGGAGGCGACGCATTCCCCTACTTCTTCCGCAAAACCGGTGAAGGTAAGCTTATCGGCACTCGCTCCTGGGGCGGACTGGTAGGTATCTCCGGCAACGCACGGCTTGTCGACGGGGGATATATCTCCGTGCCCCGTTTTGGCATTTATGACAACAAGGGTGAATGGATAATAGAAGGTATCGGAGTTTACCCCGACATAGAGGTTGTGGATAGGCCCGAAGAGCTGGCCAAAGGCAATGACCCATCTTTAGAGAAAGCAGTAGAAGTGCTCCTTGAAGAACTACGTAATAATCCTCGCAAGCCGGTCACCGCCCCTGCACCACCCGATCGTTCCCAATGGATAGAACTTGATGTGAAATAGGAACATAATCACATATAGCCCGGCGTAATAAATTAAAAATACCTGTTTTTTGTTTGTAAAAAACAGGTATAAAAACAGAGAAAGTGATTTAATAAAATGAAATGCTATTAAATATAACAGCCTGTTTTATTTATTATCATAGTCAAGGTATATTTCATTATAATATAATTACTTTGTCAACGCCATATCCAACTTTTCTATATTTTCATTTTCAGTGATTAAGGAAAAACTTATAAAATCGATTTTCCATTTATCGCCAGCCTTCAGCATATGGGTAATGTTACGTACCGGTATCTTGGAGCTTATAGCGGGCACGAATAGTTGCACAACAACAATTGCGGACTTCCCGTCAGGAGAAACTTTAATCTCTTTCTGAAGCGGAATTGTCTCTAAGATGACGGAGTCGGGAAATTGATCATTCCTGTATTCTGCAAATTGTTTTTTAGACCACAGTTCACGTGGATCTGTACCGCAGACCAGCACATCATCCAATAGATATGCAGAGTACGTATTCAAATCGTTCGAAGCATATGCACTATGGAATTTGTCTGCTTCAATAGATACAGTATCCTCCACAGCGGCAAGGTCGACAGTCTTAACCTGTTCCTTTTGCTTGCATCCTGCAAAAACCGCTACTACAAGAATCAAGAATAACATGTATTTATTCATCTTGATAAAATTTAAATGTACAAAACAAATATAAATCTATTTTACACAGTATTATATAACTATAATTGCAAATATTTGTATTATTTTGACACTGTGGATTTTCAAATTTGTGCTATAATCTCATAGCCTAGCATACAGTGTTGGTAATCAGCGTGTAAGCTAAACCTATCCGTACAAATCCGTTTTTCAGAAAATTAATGCAGTAATTGATGTTTATTCCAGCCTTATTTTATCGTTTTCAAGTGCAGCAGATATAGCTTCCCTAGCTGCCGGATAAAGAAACTCATAGCCGGCAGCACGAACCTTTTCCGATGATATGCGGCTCCCGTAGAGAATCATCATGGAAGCCTCGCCCATGAACATCCTCAATAAAAACGACGGCACACGGGGCAGAAAAAAAGGGCGCTTCATCACCTTCGATAGCGTCTTCATAAACTGCGCATTGGTAGTAAATTCAGGTGCAACGGCGTTATAAACACCCTTCATCGATGCATCCTCAACTGCCCTTATATAAAGCCTGCAGAGATCATCAATATGAATCCAGCTCAGGTATTGCCTTCCCGATCCTAACGGTGCCCCCAGCCCGAACCTTGTGGGGAGCATCATCTTTTTGAATCCCTCGCTATCGTTCGATATAACGAAGGCTGTACGCATCACTACTGTACGAATCCCCATCTCTTCCTGAAACATGCCTGCGGCAGCTTCCCATTTCCTGCAGGTGCTGCTCAAAAAATCGCTTCTTGCGGGATTATCGTCCTCAATGAATATTCTCTCACCTATCTCAGTACCGTAGAAACCCACAGCCGAAGCCGAGATAAACGCCTCCGGCTTTTTATCCGTCAATTTAACCGTTTCCAGCAGTAGCTTTGCCGTATTCACCCGGCTCTCCACAATCTTTTTCTTTTTCTTTTTTGTCCAGGACTCCTCTCCAAGGTTCGATCCCGACAGGTGAATAATCACATCGGCCTGCTCCACCGCATCTTTGTCTATTTCGTTTTTCAGGTAGTTCCACCTATATCGTGGAATCTCCGCTTTCAAATATCTTTCGCGGCTGAGCCAGATCACTTTGTATCCTTTCTCAAGAAGCAATTCAGAAAGCTTTTTCCCAACCATGCCCGAACCACCTGTAATTAAGATTGTTTTCATTGCATTGCATAGTTAGTTTCTCTCTTAAACAGCTAAAGACGGCAAATGTTGCCGTCTTTAGAAAATATTTATCAGTTTATGTTACGACCTCCTGCTGCCGCTCATGGCAATCATTATGTAATAGAGTAGCGTCGCGAGTGAGCCGAGAGCCGCAACCACATAGGTATATCCCGCCCACCGTAGCGCATCTTCAGCCTGGTTATGGTTGCTCATATCGGTTATACCGGCACTGCTCAGCCATCGGATCGCACGGTTTGTCGCGTTCTTCTCCACCGGCAGTGTAATAAAGCTGAAAAGGGTTGTCAGTGCAAACATACCTATTCCGAACCACAAGAGCATCGGAAAAGTCTGAATCATGATTATCCCCAGCAATATCACCCACATCACCCATTTAGAGGTAGATGAGATCACAGGCACCAATGCCGATCGCATTTTCAGTGGTGCATACCCCAAGGCATGCTGTATGGCGTGGCCTGTCTCGTGTGCGGCTACTGCTGCAGCCGCCACGCTGTTGGAGCCATATACCGGCTCGCTCAGGTTAATTGTCTTGTTCAGCGGATTGTAGTGGTCCGTCAGCTGCCCCCTCACTGATATCACCTGCACATCATAGATGCCATTGTCGTGCAGCATCTTTTCGGCCACGTCCCTGCCCGTCATACCGTTGCGGACAGGGATCCTTGAATATTTTTTAAACCGGCTCTGCAGCGTACCCTGTACTATCCACCCGGCCACTGCAATAGCTATAAATAAAATCCAGATTGTTGTCATAAATAATTAATTGATGAAGCAATGATGTTTTCTAATTAACATTTACTCCCCGCAAAAGTTCATCCCCGTATAATTGTCTGGGCACGGTCGGGACCTACCGAAACAATAGCAACAGGCACGCCAAGCTCCTCTTCAAGGAAGGTGATGTAGTTATTAAACTCCTCTGGAAATTCATCCTCCGACTGCATCTTGGACATATCCGTCTTCCATCCGGGCAGCTCCACGAATACTGGTTCAATACCTTCCGCAATATCAAACGGCAGCTCCTCAATCTCTTCACCATCAATATTGTAAGCCACACATGCCTTTATAGTATCGAAGCTGTCCAGCACATCACTTTTCATCATCACCAGCTTAGTCACCCCGTTCAGCATAACCGTATATCGAAGCGCCACCAGGTCAATCCACCCGCAACGGCGCGGCCGTCCGGTAACCGACCCATATTCATTTCCGTTGTCGCGCAATTTCTGGCCCTCATCATCGAACAGCTCCGTAGGGAACGGCCCGCTCCCCACGCGTGTACAATAGGCCTTGAAAATACCATACACCTCACCAATCTTTCCCGGTGCCACACCAAGGCCGGTGCATGCTCCCGCGCACACTGTGTTTGAGGAGGTCACGAACGGGTAAGAGCCGAAATCAATATCAAGCATCGATCCCTGTGCGCCCTCAGCCAGTATGCTTCCGCCTTCGGCAAGATGCCTGTTTATAACATGTTCACTGTCTATAATCTGGAACTCCTTCATCTTCTCCACCCCTGCAAACCATTCCGGTTCCAACTCCTGCAGGTCATATTCGAAATTATAGCTATCCAGTATCTCTTTATGTCTTTCCACCGCCCTGCGGTACTTCTCTTCAAAGTTATTTAAAAGGTCGCCCACCCTCAGTCCGTGGCGGCTTATCTTATCGGTATATGCCGGCCCAATGCCACGTCCAGTAGTACCTATCTTCGATTCACCCATCGCCCTCTCCGATGCAGCGTCAAGCAACCGGTGCGTTGGCAATATCAGGTGAGCCTTTTTAGAGATGCAGAGCTTGTCGGTAAGCGTGTGGCCGGTAGTCTCCAGTGCCTCAACCTCCTGTTTGAACAGAGCCGGGTCAATCACCACACCATTACCAATGATATTGAGCTTCCCCTGCTGGAAGATCCCCGATGGAATCGATTTTAGAATATATTTTTCCCCTTCAAACTCAAGGGTATGACCCGCATTAGGCCCACCCTGAAAACGCGCTACCATCTCATAGTTTGGCGTAAGCACGTCCACTATCTTACCTTTGCCTTCGTCGCCCCACTGGAGCCCTAAGATTACATCGACCTTCATTTTTGTTTTTTCAGTTATATCTTTTTTTGTCATTGAAATATACATTCTTCAGCCTATTTTTCATTCAGGCTGTCGCCGCCGGTTTTATCAGCTCCGTTGTTTTTGCCACTGCTTTTTTTGGCCAGCTTGACAGGACTGCTTTTTTTGGCCCGCCCGCCCGTACTGCTTTTTGGGGTCCCTCCGCCCGTACTGCTTTTTGGGGTCCGTCCGCCCGTACTGCTTTTTTTGGCCCTCCCGGAAATATTTGTACGTGCCAGCCTCCTCAGTTTCATCCGCTTGGCATGCGTACACTTGCTGCACGTACCGTATATATACATGCTATAGTAGCTCACCGTGAACTTCCTTATCTTTTTCAGCTGAGCAGATGTCAGCAGGTCTTCGTTCTTCATCTCCCGCACCTCACCGCAGGTGGTACATATCAGATGGTTATGGTTTTCGTTCCCGTATGCCCTCTCATATTTAGATATGTTCCCCCCGAACTGATGCTTCACCACCAGCCCGCAATCATGCAGCAGCTGGATAGTGTTGTATAGTGTTGCACGGCTCACACGAAAATTCACCTCGATCATCGATTTGTATAATGAATCCATGTCGAAATGTCCTTTTATTGAGTATATATGGTCAAGGATAGCAAAACGCTCCGGAGTTTTGCGGTGTTTATGAAGAGTAAGGTACTCCATAAACTCCTCCTTTACCTGTTTCTTTAATTTCTGACTGCCGTCCATAAATTACAAAATTATTCTATTTTTTCGACTTTTCCGAGTATTTGCAATATAAAATAGAGGCTGTTAAAGTCATTTTTCCATTTCAGAATGAAAGAAAAAAGCCGGCAAACTTGCCTCACTCTCGTTATGGAACGAGTCCGATACAGTTACAAAGTAATAAAACGCCTCATCGTTGTCAGGCACACTTATTGCCAGCAGCGGCTGTCTTAGTCCCACCGCCAGGATATTCGCCGCGTCCTCCCTGTCGAGATGCTCCGTCCGGCAACGATACACGTTGTAAGTCACCCTTTCGCCATCATGGGCCGATTCCCATGCCAGTTCAAACAGTCCATCCTCCCTCTTCTCCGCCCTTATTTCGTGCGGCATTGCTGGCGCCGAACTGCTCAGCCAGGTCATTGCAGGCAACTTTGCCGGGTATCGGTAGTACTCCTCCAACGACCTCAGAATTCCCTTCGTATTGGCCAACACGTTCTCCGCACGGAAATATGCCTGGCCATACACTTTCTTTTGCCGTGTATAATCAACCTGGTTAAGTATATCCTGCTGCGACCATCCAAGCTCCACCATCTGGTAGGCTCCCAATCCCGGCACCACAATACGTCCGTTCCCCTGCCTGACCCAATCGTCCACAAAAGGATAAAACAGCGCCTCCTTGTAATACATCATCGGGTAGAGCGCATCATGCTTACCTATCCTCATCCACCGCCCCGCATCCTGATAGACCGTTTCAAGGGCAGTCCATCCGTGCCCCACGTTTTCCAAAGCACGGTAACGGCCTAGTGGCGAGCTGCTCACTTGTACCCACGGTTTTACCTTTTTAACCCGGTCATACGCCTTCGTCACAAAGCGGGTGATGTTATCCCTGCGCCAATCGGCTCGCGACTTGCCCTTGCCATACAGACGGTACATCCCATCGTCGGGGAACTGTCCCCTGTTGTCAGGGTACCGTATATAGTCGAAATGTATCCCATCCACATCATAATTTGTAACAATCTCGTTCACAATCGAAAGAAGGTAGTCGTCCGTCCTTGGATTTCCCGGGTCGAGAAACCATTCGCCCCTGAATTTTTTAGTTAAAGAGGGGTTTTTTTTTGTCACCGACTTTGAGCCCAGCTCGCGCACATGCTTATCACCTCCCAACGGATAGGTCACCATCCAGGCATGGCATTCCAGTCCCCTTCTGTGGCACTCTTCAACGGCAAAAGCCAGCGGATCAAAGGCTCTCCTACCTGGTCCCCGAGATGCAATCATCAACGACATCGGCTCAATATCAGAGTTATATAACACCTCACCCCTTGCCCTTACCTGAAACATGACAGTATTGAAATTGTGCTTCTGCAGATTATCCAGTATATCCGTCAGTTCCCTCTTCTGCACTTCTATGTTACTCCTGTTACGAGGCCAGTCAAGCCCATAGTTGGTGGTCAGCCATACCGCCCTCACTTCCGTTGCCGGTATTCCAGTTGCAGGTATTTCCGTTTCGGCTATTCCCGTTGCAGGTATTCCCTCGGCAAGAATTCCCTCGGTGGCTATTGCATTTTCAGCTTTTCCCGTGGCAGCCCTTTCAACAGTCGGCGGCCCGGCAGAGAAAGCGCTTATAGAGACAAATAAAAAGAGATAGAGAAAGAGAGATATTTTGTACATTAAAAAAACTTCAAAATATAACTGAATACTAAACTATTAACTCATAATAACCACGAAATATCAAACGGCCTGCTTAAAATCCACCAAATAATAAAACGGCCGGATACTAAAACAACTGGCTACTAAAACTGCAGGATGATAAAACGGCCGGATACTAAAAATAATTTCAAAACAAAATCTGCATATTAAGCTGGTAATGAAAACTCGATTGTGCCCAATATGTAGTAGAACTATTTTTCCAAACGCAAATTTAAAATAAATCCCATTCCCCTCACTTCATTTTCGTAACGTTAACAGTTCAGAAGTACTATTTTTTAATTATAAACCGCCAACAGCCTACTTTGAGTTTTTAAAGTTTTTAAAAAAAATAATAAAATTGTCAGAAAAATATTTTTTTATTAAAAAAATTGTCCTATTTTTGCAACCAGCAAGGGCCGTTTCTACAATAATGAGACACTCTCTTTTTTCGCCATTAATAAAGAAAATATCATAGATGGAAAATTAAAATTGGAAAATCATCTTGGCGGGGAAAGCAATTGACTTTAAAAAGTCATAGTTTATAATATCAATTTAATCCATGCATTATGGTTGGTTTGTACAAATATCTGTTTAAATCAGAAAACAAAGATATTTATCGCTCCATTGCAAGGCAATACCAGTCAAACCCGTTGCGAGTATATAAGCTGGCACACGGTAAAAAGGCAAAATGCAACAAGGACTATCAAATTCTTAAACAATTGCGTAAGGAGGAAATTATCGAAGGTGTTCTGAATGTGGTTTAAATACTTCAAACATATCGGTATTTTCCCTTTTTTAAGGCATCAGTTCTTGGTTGTCGGGCTATTTTTGTACCTTTGCACTTCTAATCAACAAACTGAAGCAATAGGTTATGATTATAGCCGTAGATTTTGACGGAACCATCGTGGAGCATGCCTATCCTGAGATTGGCAAACCCATTCCATTCGCCATAGAGACACTTTTGCAACTTCAGAAAGACGGCCATAAGCTTATATTGTGGACAGTAAGGCGAGGCCGGCTTCTGCAGGAGGCGGTGGACTACTGTGCCGAAAGGGGATTGTATTTTTTTGCGGAGAACGAAAACTACCGTGGCGAGACTATCGAACGGGAGGAGTTCTCGCGCAAGCTCAAAGCTGATATGTTTATCGACGACCGAAACCTGGGGGGGCTACCCGACTGGGGTGTGATCTACAATGCTATAAGGACAACGGCCGATGGGGGCAATGCCCTTCAGGTTATGGCAGGCAACTCGTCTATGCCGGCACCCAAAAAGAGAAAATGGTGGTCTTTCTAAGCTTTTAAACATAATGCAGCTTTAACCAACACAGCAAACACTTTGATGGGAGCACAAGCAACACCGGGACAACCATAATGGCCGCCCCGGTGTTTAAAATCATTCACTCCTGCTGACAATATTTCAAAATGCTAACCCTACGGATTAATATTCTGGATAAAATATCCGTAATGGAGCACCTCCAGCCTTATAAACGAGTAAACCGCCCATATCTTATTGCCATCATTCTTTATAATCTCAAAATCTATATGATCGGCAGAGATGCTTGTCGATCCGTAGCGATAGACGAGAGAAGCGTTTTCTTTCTTCCCGACCTCTTTGTCTCCGGAGAAATAAATCTTCAGGTAATAGAAGTTATAATAATCCCATCCGTACAGATTCCTCCCGTTTTCAATTCTGTTAAGCGGGGTGAAGTATGTAGTAGCGTTCTCCTCAACAGAGTTGTTAAACACATAGCTCAATGTCTCCTTCTTCATTATCGCATCGAGTTCCGATTCGTCGTAAGGATCGGTTGTAGATATCACCTCCACCTGTATGGTGGTAGTGATATCAAGTGCGTCTGTCAGGGTGATGCTTGCCTTTCCCTCTTTTCTCCCTGTGATGAGCAGCGATTCACCAGATGTTCTTACGAACACTATTTCCTCATCGCTGCTTTCAGCACGGTAATCACCGTTCCCCTGCAGTATCGCCACACTCTTCGTCTTGAAGGTACCCAGAGGCAGCATCATTTTTACCGCCTCATTCTCCACCTTTATTGCATCGTAATAAGTGATGATGCCAATGGAGCGATACTGAGCGCTTCCGTCCGATACAATAACCGAGGTGTTTCCTCTCTCCAACGCATCTATAATCAGCTTGTTGCCAGAGATACCCACAATAGCTATCTCTTCATTCAATGAAAAAGCCTTATAATCATTATTACCTTTCACAATCTCCAGTTCTGCCTTATCACCGACTAAAATCTTCACCTGCTCCTTCTCAATTACCAGGTCAGAAAGCTCCGCGACGGGAGTGATATCCTCATCATCTCCGCACGAAAGGAACATAAGAGCAGGAAGAGCAAGCAGCAATATCCCAAGTAATGTTTTATATCTTGTCTTCATATTATTTTAATACTTTATATTTTCAAAGACTTCTCATTTACCAATCTTTCTTATATGGTTTTCCGTCGTACACCAGTTCGTCGTCGAACAACGCACGTGCAATACGTTCCATTGACGGCTTCTGAGAGTAACTGAAGTTTCTTCTGAACGGATCCATCGCGAAAATCATATGTGCGCCATATCCCCCATCCCTCAAACTTTTCAAATTGGTTTCAGAGGTGGTATATCCACGGGCATACTCCTGTGAGTAGAGCGCCATACCCGAGCGGGGCAGGCCGGGATAATTCCCGCTTAAGTCATAACTACCGCCGTAATCGTGTATCGCATAGTCGATAAACGTACCCGAATCGTGTCCGTCCACTGCCGGCAGGCTCGATGTACGGCTATATACATACACCGTCACCAGCTTGTCAGGCATAGCCATCTTTGTTTCATAACACAACCGTGCTGCTGCAGCGTTCGACGGTGTAACAAAGCCCGGAGGTGGCGGATTCTTGTATGATGAATATTCATCATCGAAGAACACACCGTCGAGCCGGTAAGCATCGCACACCACCTTCAGCTCCTGTGCAAACTGACGTGCAGCCTCGGTCCCCAGGTTAGCCACCCCCGAATGGTCGTGGTTTCCCAGAATTCCCAGAACAACCTGTATTCCCCGGTCCTGCAAAGGTTTTAAATATTTCTCCCTGTTATCAAGAAGATGCTGCACGTTTGGGTTATTATAGACAAACACCTTGCCGGTTTCATTGTTATAGTTAATATTGGCAGAGAAGAGAATAACCATGTCAATCAGCGGCTTACCACTGTCTGCCAGCGTGAAGCAAAGATTATTCAACGGGTTGGTATCATTCACCTCCATACAACTAATAATCTTGATGCCTGACGGCTTATCAGCGGTTGGAATTTTGCTCAGGTCATCAACAAAGATCAGAAACTCAGATTCGGCTTCGGAAAGCCCTACATTGCCCGACGCCAGCTCCGCCTTCAACGGTATAACGTAAGTCCGCCCCTTTTCCAGAGTTTCGGTAGTTTCAAACACCACCTCGCCTTTTCCCGATACCTTACCCCCCTTCGCAATAGTCACCTTCCCGGGAATTGTCACAGCCGACACGGGAAACAGCTGGTATTCAGTGTCGTTATTACTGTTATAAGCATCTAACAGAGAAGGTTCATACCTGAATGAAACGGTAACATCCTCCGGCGCCTCCTCCGTCAGCCCTACATAAATCTCCTCAGTACCCTTATCACGAAAATCTACAAAACTCATTTTCCTGTCCCCCCCGTTGTTCGTGATATACCCGATCACTTCGCCGGGTACTTCGTAAGAGGCCTCGTCGAGCTTTGCCAGGTCGATACTTTCATCACAGGCGCTAAAAAAAGCCCCCAGCATCAGGAGAAGTACAACAAAGCACTTCGATGCATTTAATATATTGTTTCTCATATAATTAAAACTATTAATATGGTTTATTCGGCAGACGCAGGCAATTTCACCGGCGTCCATTTCAATGTATTATTTGCCACGACATTGTTCCCGTTGACGGTATGATCCTTAACGGTGCTGCCCGCTCCCTCATCGAACTTCCAATAGGCAACCAGGCCCTCCGATGCGGGATCAACATAGTAGGGATTATCAGCTATCTCTTCCTGCGTGCGTACAATATTCCATATCCTGCATTCCGATATCTCACCGGCAAGCCATCGGTTATTGTCATATGAACGCCCGATAAAGAAATTACTGTTCCCCAGGTCCACATTACCTGCCGACAAGGTACCCTCCGACTGTTTCCTTCCGTTCACATAAACAATCATCGAGCCGCTGGTAGCATCATAGGTCAACGCCACATGCACCCATTCGTTCACCGGCAACCCCTTGTTAGAGTCGGCACCGGGAAAATTACCCCAGTTAGTGGCTATCTGTATCTGGTTCGACGGAAAGTTCGCATCTCCTATACGGATCAGGAACCTGCCTTCTATACCCATCACGGTACTAATCATCTTATCGAAATTACGGACCCTGATCAGCGCTTCCATCGTCACCTTTGAAAGGTTGTTGCAAACACCGGGATTAGACCAGTTCACAGAGAGGTAGTTCTCATCAATATCAGCCACCACATTTATAAGCGATGCACCCTTTATCACATAATAGTAGGTGCGGGCGCTCTTCAGGATATCAATATTAGCCTCAGAGATTGAGACCGGCAGAACATACACCTTGTCACGGTTCAGCATCGAGAATCCCTTGAAAAGGATACGCGCCTCCGTAGATAACACACCTCCCGCGTGAATCATAGCTCCCGCTTCAATCCACTCGTAGTTTTCGGCAGGCAGCA
Organism: Proteiniphilum propionicum; assembly: GCF_022267555.1. Taxonomy (NCBI): domain Bacteria; kingdom Pseudomonadati; phylum Bacteroidota; class Bacteroidia; order Bacteroidales; family Dysgonomonadaceae; genus Proteiniphilum; species Proteiniphilum propionicum. The sequence continues at coordinate 2,699,478 of NZ_CP073586.1, read as the reverse complement.
TCTCCGCATTATCGTAATAAGCCTCGTTGTAGGTCTTCACTAACGATTCATCCACCCTGTATGTAATTTTAATATCCTGTTCGGCGGGCATTGCCAGCTCTGCCTGAAGCACTTTCTCCTGGTCCGCTTCACCTGCGGTAAAGAGTATCTCTCCTGTCTTCGCAGCGCTCTTTATATAGAGCTTATTGTCAAAACTGCCGTCACTTTGGCAACCACCCATAAGTAGTATCAGCAGCAGTATTACATATATATTATTGTATCGTTTCATTGTTTTCATTTTTTGGGAGAAGGATTCATATTAGAAATTGCATCGCGTGTACAACGATAAATACGTGCAATATTGAAATAGTCGTTATTCACGTTTTTAATCCCCAGTCCAGCTATAGAGTAATCATCGTGGTTAAGCATCACCCACTGCGAAGCGCCTGTCACCGCCCGTGTCACACCATCGGCCCAGTATCCGGTCTTCACATCTTCTTTATCCAAAGAAACCGTCTCCACCGAAATAATATAACGGTCGGAAGGTACACCCTCAACATTGGCAGCCATTATGTTATAGCTAAGCTTCGCACTGTTGCCTGCGTCCGTTGAGGGAATAATTATATAGCTACTCTTTTCCAGTATGCTTTTGTTCAGCAGGTTCTGAGGATACCCTTCAAAGATGATCATCTTGTCGCTGTTCCTCTCGTGCCAATCTTCGGCAATACCTATAAATGCTTTTTCATAGGTAGTATATAGCTGCTTTTCCGCTTCATCCATATGCAGAATATTCTTCCCCTTGTAACCTATGATGATTCCATCGTAACTGTATTTCCTTGCCAGAGGCAGTATCTGGTTGACCGTATCCACGAGAAAATCGACGAATGCCGGTATCTCGGCCATAGCCACCCCTTCTTCCGGGGCAGCATCTTCCATATCAGCCACCATCTCTTCATAGATAAGCTTGATAGCTTCAAAATTCATGTCATACACGAACTTCGTTCCCTTTTCACTTCTCACCTTTTCCATCTCATCCAGTTCATACTGTGCCGGATTGACGGGATGCATCATCGATACTATATCGATACTGTCGGGAAGCACATCAGTATGATCGGCGCGGCTAAGCGGCACCTTGTTGCTGTTGTTGAACCAGGTGATCATCACCTTATGCACCGACTTCTTGTAACTCCTCAAGTTTTCGAGGTATCCGGCGTAAAGCGCGGGATTCTGCTTCGCGATATCAGCCTCGTTAATTGCCACCGGCTCCACCTCTGTCCAGTCGCTACAGGCAGTGAGGACCAGTGCTGCCAGCAAGCCGGCCACCCACTTGCCTCTTTTTAAAGATATTATATTGTTCATATGATTATTCTATTTTATTTTTTAGCATCCCACCATACATGTGTAGCCATATTATCGGGACCTTTCAGGTAGTTGTCGATGGCATACCGTACATTCTCCTCGTTGGTAGTAATCTCTTCACCCGGATAAGCAAGCCTACGCGGGCCCTGGTCCGTACTCACCACTCCCCCGCTGTTGTTCACCACTACCGGCATCAAGAGGGGATAGCCTGTTCTGCGACGTTCCGCCCAGGCCTCAAGTCCCAGCGGAAACATAGCAATCCATTTCTGGGTAATTATACGCTCAAGGTTCTCTTCAAGGCCTGCATCCTCATCCCATGCCACGGTTATGTTACTCACCGTTCCACTGTGGGTGTTCTTCCCCATCGGGTCGATATATGGCGACGGAGTTCTTTCGCTATCCGTAAGGTAGCTGTCCGCTCCGCCGGCACCCCACTCTTCGAAAGAGAGCCGTATACCCTGTTCGTAGAAATCTTCAGCACTCTCAGCACCCATATTCCATCCGCGCAAGGCGCCCTCGGCCTTCAGGAATGCCACCTCTGCGGCGTTCATCCAAAGCATAGGCGTATTGGGGGTAACGTTGTAATTGGCATACTTCTGCGCCTCCTGTGCTGCCGGTATCATAATGCCGGAGCGCAAGCCGAAATAGCCGTTCTGTGCAACGTTATCGCTCCCGGTGAAAGTGGTCTTTGTAAAATACTTCTCCCTTCTCGGGTCCTGAAACCCGTTCATATATGAGGTGATATCTGCCGATATCCTTGAGTCGCCACCATTCCAGAGATACATGATACGGTGAAGCGGATTCCCGTCCTTACCAAATCCGCCAATCTGTGCGTTATCGGCATTAGACTTCATCACACCCACCTCATGGGCTACCGCCTCTTCAGCCATCTGCTGTGCCAGTGCAGGATCAACATAGGCAAGTCGCATTGCCAGGCGCAGCTTAAGCGAGTTGGCGAATTTTATCCATGCCACAATATTGCCGTTAAACACCTTGTCGGCGTTGGGACTGAACGATTCTGCCTGACGGATAGTAAGTATATCCACCGCACCGGTCAGCTCTTCGAACATGGTGCGATATACCTGCTCCTGCGAATCGAACTGAGCATTCAGCTCTCCGTTCTCCCCAATTCTGGAGTATGGTATAGGGCCGTAGGCATCCGTTATACGGTGCAGTGCCGCCACCTTGCAAACCTCTGCCACCGAGAGTAATATCTCATCATCGGTCACATCTTTTAGTCCCCTGTAATTGGGATAGATATTGGTGATGATATCGGTGAACAACACCTTGTTCCAGTTTGGCTCGGGACGGTAAGTCGCAAAATTCTTTCCGTTGAAACCCGGGTTAGAATCGGAGAGGTATCCCCCCCAGTTGCCACCCAAGAGGCACTCGGTAAACTGGCTTGCGTTAGGAAAGGTGGGTACCACCCAGCTCTGAATGGCAAGCATGGCAGCGCTTTCGCTGTACGCATCCCTCGATGCCTCATCTTTGGTAACCCCGTACGGGTCTTTATTTATATCCTCAAAACCGTCGGTACAACCGGCAGGCAATAGTATGCCGGCCATCACGAGGATTATATAGCTTATTTGCCTGTAATATTTCATCATAACCTGTTAATTTAAAAAGTTACTCTCAGATTCAACCCAAAGCTTCTTGTAGCTGGAGTCATAAAATAATCCATTCCCTGATAGTAGTTCTCTGTAGATGCCACCGACTCCGGATCGAAAGGAGCCTTGCAGTAAATCATCAGCAGGTTTCTTCCGGTCAGCGAGAGCGCCACATCTGCAACCCCGTTAAACCATTTCCCCGGGAAGTTGTAGCCTATGCTTGCCTCCTGCAGCCTTACGTTGGTAGCGTCATATATATAATAAGGCGAAACCGCGTCGCCGCTACCTATTGTGGTGTACCATTTTTCGGCAGAGATATGGTCGCCGCCATTCACCACCATGCCGCCGTTGTCACGCGCCATTGCCGATGCTTCAGACACACCGTAATAATCCATCGCCGCCTGTGTCCGCGAGAACACCACGCCTCCAAAGCGGGCCGAGAGCAGGAATCCCATGCTGATGTTGCCATAGCTGAAATCGTTTTTCCATCCCATGTTCGATTTTGGGAACACGCTCCCCAGGCTTATATAGTCTTCTAACCGATTAATCTTGGCCGACTGAATATCTCCGTTCTCATCTATGTAGATATCGCCATTACTGTCGCGCGCCAGATCGGTAGTGGAGTAAATATCTCCCAGTCCCCCGCTCTTCTTCAGTATAAAGCGCGTCTGTCCCAGTCCACCCACATCGAGATGCTCGATAGAGAACTTCTCCCCGGTTATCGGGTTAACGGCATCATCTGCCAGGTCGAGAATCTTGTTTCTGTTCATGCTCAGCGTGTAGTACGACGACCATGAGAATTTATTCCAACTATTCTTGTAACCCAGTCCCAGCTCAACGCCCTGGTTAAGCACACTTCCCGTCTGTATAAAGATATCAGACCAGCCCGACGACACCGATAGATGCGGGTTAAACGTCTGGTTGTATGTGTTAGCATAATAGTAGGTAAAATCGAAGTTAAACCCACCCAGGAAGCGGGCATCAAGTCCAAACTCCCACGAGTTGGTCCGTTCCGGCTTCAGGTTATAAAGCGGATAATGAGTCTTTGTTATCCACACCTTGTTGTTGGCGTCCCACGAGTATGTAGGGTTTGCCAGGAAACGACGGAAAGGTAGTCCCACCGAAGCCCACGAAGCCCTCACCTTCATATAAGAGATCTCCTTAGGCAGGTTCACAATCTCAGAGAGCAGCGCCGATCCTCCCACTGAAGGGTAGAAAAACGACCTGTTAGCTGAGTTTGGCCCGGCCAGCTGTGAAGGCCAGTCGTTCCTCCCCGTAAGCGTCAGGTAATAAGTGTTCCTGAATCCAAGTTCGGCACTTGCGAATGCAGAGTTTGTCTTTTCCCTCCATCCGTTCTGTTCCCTCAGCGTCTGCGAGTCGCTCAGATGAAACACGTTAAACACGTTGGGGATACCCACCGGCTCATTTATTCCTTCCGCTATCTCCAGCCCATAAACAATAGGCCCTCTGTTCAGAAACGCATCGGAGCGCATATCGGAGAATGAAACCCCGCCGTTGAACTGAATCGCGAGTTCATCAGTAAGCTCTTTATTAATGTTCAACAGCATATCCCCGTACATCTGTTTATCCACTGAACGGGTAATACCGTAGAAGCCGTTTGGCGACCCCTCTGTCATCAAGGTGTTAGTCGATGCGTACAACTTCTCGGTAAAATCATTGCCAGAGTGGTCCATCCTGATACGGGCCGATACATTCATCCAGTCGTTAATAAAAAATGTGAGTCCCGCATTAGCCATGTAACGGTCTCTTTTGTTCTCACGCAGGTTGCGGTGATTAATCCAGTAGGGATTCTGCATCACGTATGTAGCAGCTCCCGAAGGCCAGTACTGTTCATATATCTTTCTTGAAGGGTTATACCGTTCATACATACTTATATCGTTCCAGTCGTTCCCCCTTGGGAAAAGGTAGGCCGATGTAAGCGGGTTAAGATATATCCCCTGGTTGGTCATATTGCGGTCGTCCTGCCTTATATAGCTTACCCCTGCATCAAGTTTCAGCTTATCATCATAGAACGTTGTAGTGTTACGGAATGTAAAGTTATACCTGTTATACCTGTTGTTGGGAATAATCCCCGTTGAGTTGACAGCCGAAGCGGAGAGGTACGACTGGTTCTTTTCCGTACCTGTGGAAAGGGATACCGACTCGGTAGCAGCCATTCCCCGTTCAAAATAGTCCTTTGCCGGATCATACCCCATGAAGTTAGCCTCGTTAAGGCGCCTACCCCAGCTCAGGTACTGATCAGATGTACCGTACCTGTTCTGGAACTTTGGAAGGACAAACGGGTTCATCATCTCCATGTTGCTAGAAACGGTGATTCTTGTTTTGCCTGCCTGCCCGCTCTTTGTGGTAATAACAATAGCTCCGTTGGCCGCATCGCTGCCATACAATGCTGCTGCCGCCGCTCCTGTAAGCACCGATATGGTTTCTACATCTTCGGGATTGATATCAGCTATACCCTCGGTAGCTCCTTTCGAGCCAAAGACGGTCTCCCCGCCCCCACCGAAGTTATAAACCGGCACCCCGTCTATCACATATAGAGCGTTACTGGTCTGCTCAATACTTTTTGTACCGCGCATTATCACCTTGCTGGCTCCTCCTATACCTGAAGAAGAGCTGTTGATATTCAGCCCGGCAATCTTTCCCGACAGCGAGTTGATAAAGTTGGCATCCTTTACACCCACCAGCTCATTGCCGCCAATCTGCTGCACGTTGTAGCTGAGAGCTTTTTCCGAGCGCCTTATACCCAGGGCGGTCACCACCACCTCAGTAAGCAGCTGTGTATCCGGCACCATACGTACTGTATAGCTGTTCTGCCGGGTTATCACCACCTTCTGTGTGTTATAGCCGATATAAGAGACGTTTATCACATCCCCCTCCTTCAACTGAAGAGAGAAGTTACCATCTATATCAGTAGCTGCCCCTCTGGAAGGATCACCCTCCACAACGACCGTCACACCAATCAGCGGTTCATTATTTTCATCCAGCACCCGGCCGGTCACACTTTTCTGTGTAGTTTTACTTTCGTTACCGGGAATAATCACCACATATCCGTTACTTATCCGGTATGTAAAACCCGATCCCCGAAGAACACCGGTGAGAGCTTCTTCCACTGATCCGTTCTTCACCTCAAGATTAGTTGCTTTCTTGCCGGCCAGTTGAGATTCATTAAAAGCGATTGAGAGCTTCGACTGTTTTTCTATCTCCCGTAATGCGTCAATAACCGATATACTCTTGTTTATCAAGGTTATTGTTGCATTGTTTTGCGCATAAGCAAATGTTTGAAGCGATAACAAACAGAAAAACAGGAAGAAAATCTTTGCTTTAGCGTTTGTAATTAGATTAAAATTCATAAATTTGATGTCTTTTCTTTAGCGTTAGGTTAGACACTTAGTTGTTTTTTCGATTAAAGAGTTTACACTCTAATGCTGATTATACCGGAGTAAAGTAGCCGCTTTATTCCGGTTTTTTGTTTATTATGATGTATCCATGCAATAAAAATTAAATGTGAATAATTATCTTGTCCTTTGTTCTATAAAGCATGTGTCGCCGGCAATATTGTAACTGATATAACCCGCCACCTGTGTAATAATCTCCATCACCTCCTCAAGGGGAGCATCTTCCCTGAACCTGAAAGTATATTTATCGTTACCGAACTGCTCTTCATGATATACAAACTGACAGGGGTATTTTCTCTTTAACACGGTAATTATCTCGCCAAGGGTAGTACCCTTGAAAATGATCTCGCCCCGTTGCCATGCCGTCACATCCTCTATATCGGGATTGTTGATATATGACGATTTCGATATTTTATTGTACACCAGCTGTTGGTCCGGCGAGAGGACGGTACACATTTCCAGGTTGTTGTAGGTTGCCTCCACACTTCCAGAGAGCAACGTCACCCTCACCAGCGAGTCGCCGGGATAAGCAAGAAGATCGAATTCGGTTCCCAGCACGGTCACCTGAAAATCATTAGACTTCACCACAAAAGGCCTCTTCTTGTCCCCCTTCACCTTAAAGTTAGCCTCACCCGATAGATACACGCTCCTGCTCCTGCCGGTAAACTTCTCCGGATAAATAAGCAGGCTTCCCGAGTTGAGATGCACCTCACTGCCGTCGGGCAGCACCAGTCGCTCCGTAACGGCAACAGCTGAATATTGCTCTAACAGCCCTGCATAAGAGCCACCACTTTTTTCACGATAGACAGTATATATTGCGGAGATAGAGATCAGCAAAAGTACAGCAGCCGCCGTCTGCCAAACCCTCAGCCGCCTTAGTCGTGGCACCCTCTCCTTTAGGCCGGCTTTTCTCACGAAAGCCCTCCACGATTCGCGTGCACCTGCATCGGTAGCGCTACCGGAATTATCCCACATCTCCCTAAGCACCCGATCTTTCTCCACCGAATGCTCCTCATCGGCAAGCCAACGGAAAAAAGCCCGCTTCCCCGCATCGGAGAACTCCCCGGCAGTAAAAAATTCAATTATCCGTTTAAAATAATCCATTCACCTCTGTTTTATCTTCTTAATAGATTATTCAAGTTTCGCATTTTAAGTATTCAACTAAATATTCGACTGACAATGTTTTAATTTATATATGCGAAACTTGAGTAGATTATATACTGTTGTCAAGCCAGGGGCAATGGAGGGAAAAGGCCCTTTCACCACGGCTTTCTGTATATAGTACGGATAAAACAGGGGTACTACTTAAAGGAAAAGTAACAAAAATGCAAAAATTAACTTTTTTTTCAGTTCCGATAACGCCAGGTAAATGTGATGCTCCACGGTCCGGACCGAAAGGCCCAGCTCTTCAGCAATCTGCCGGTTGCTCATCCCGGCAAAGCGGCTCATCTCGAATATTCTCCGCCGCTGTGCCGGCATCTGCTCCAGTGACAACCTTATAATCAGCCCCGTCTCCTTGTAATAGATGTCCGGCAGTGTAGAGCCGGCCACTGCTGCTTCAGGAAGGCCTGCATCATAAAAGGCGTCGGTGGCATGGCCCGGTTCGCTGTATCTCTGCCTTATTAAATCGATAACTTTGTTCTTCGTCATCTTGTAAAGGTAGCTGTCCAAGGCTTTAGGGTTGTCGCTCCACAACCCGGGTGTTTTCCACAGTTTCAGAAATATCTCCTGCGCTATATCCTCCGCGTCGTGTTCCGATTTCAGCAGTTTCCATGCGAAATTCTTCACCTTGGGAAAGTGACACATAAAAAACTCTTCAAACTTACGTTCAAGGAGTTTCTCTATCTTATCAGCAGAAGTCTGGTCCATGTAATATATTGGCCGGTAGCAGTCTACCGGAGTGAGGTTAAAAGAGAGTGATCTCCGTCTGCCGGCGGAGCGGGGAAGGTTACTTTTTACTTTTTTTCTTCCCGCCTTTGTTGCCATAGCCATAGCCATAGCCATAGCCGTATCCATAGCCGTAACCCCTGTGAAATTCGGTTACATCGTTTATCACCAGCAACATGTTCTTCAGCTTCTTTGTCTCCATCAGGCTATTTGCGAAACGGAGGTTCCCCTTGCTTGAGTAGTCCGCACGGCACACATATACCGTTGCATCAGAAACACGGCTAATTATCAGCGTATCGGTCACCTGGCTCGAGGGAGCCGAGTCGATAAAAATATAGTCGAACTCCTCTCTCAGCTTCTCTATCGCCCTGTCAAGCGTGGGGCGCGAGAGCAGCTCCGCCGGGTTGGGCGGTATCGGCCCCGAAGGAAGTACATATAGATTCGGATGCACTCCCGACGGCACAACCAAGCTGTCTATATCTTTCTCAAAGCCCGAAAGGTAGCTTGTAAGCCCGTTGTTTGTCTCCAAGTTCATATACTCCTTCAGCCGCGGGATACGCAGGTCCATACCTATCAGCAGCACCCTCTTGTCAAGCAGGGCCGTGCTGATAGACATGTTGAGCGCAACAAACGTTTTTCCTTCGCCCGCCACGGTAGAGGTAAACACCACCACCTTATTGTCCGAACCCAACGTCAGCAACAGGTTTGTGCGCGACATGCGGAACGCCTCGTCGATGGGTCGCGTCTCATTCTCCAGCACCGCTATATTTTCATTCTCCTCATGTTTCGGTATCTCGCCCAGCACCGGCACCTTCGATATCCTGTCAACATCGGCGCGGGTACGAATCTTATACTGCAGTATATCCATCAGATAGATAATCCCCGCCGGTATCAGCAAGCCCAGCAGCAGCGCCGCCAGCAACACAATCATTGGCCTTGGGGCCACCTGTCCGGCCGAGATCGCCTCATCGAGCACCTTAGCCCTGTTTGCCGTGGCTGCCAGCGCCAGTGCGTTCTCTTCCCTTTTCTGCAGCAGCATAAGGAAGAGGCTCGCCTTTATCTGCTGTTCTCGCGACAGCTCCATGAACTCACGCTCCTGGGTCGGCACGCTCCCAATACGTCCCCCGTAGATATTCGCCTGGTTGTGGGCATCGCGCCGCTGTATACTCAGCCCCCTCTGCACACTGCTTATGGAGGAGTTGATATTCTGTCTCAACCCCGAGATCTGCTCGTCCAGCTTCCTCATGGCAGGGTTATCCTCCGTCATGCTCTGCGAGAGCCGCTCCCTCTCCAACACCAGTCGGTTATATTCGCTGGCAGTAGCGGCCAGCGTGGGATCCTCCACCCCCACGTTCGTGGGAATGGTCTTGTTTAGGTTCGCGGGATTGTTTATATACTCGTTCAGCGAGTTCACCACGTTCAGCTGCGTCTCCACCTGCACCAGCTCCTGCTCATATCGACTTCCCATCTGCATGTTCCGCTGCAGGTCCACCTGCAGGTCGGTCATCCCCCGGCTCCGTTTATAGTCCTCCACATCTCTCTCCGCCTCCGTAAGCTCCTCGTTGATGATCGCTATGCGCTCGTTGATAAATGTGTGAGTGTTAAACGCCTCCATCTTGTTATCCTCGATGGTCTCGTTGTTATATACCTCCACCAGCATATTAAGAAAATCCTTACCCTTTTCAGTATAGGGAGTCTTTATTGAGAGGTCGAGCACCGATGCCTGTCTCGACGCCTGTTGCACCGACAGGTTTCCCCTGTATTCCCTTATCACCGCTTCGGGATGCTGAATAACCACGTTCACGGGCTTGTCACCTGCCTCCACCCCGGGCCTGCGGGTGAAGCTGATATCCCCCTGCGGGGTATTCAGCAATGCCGGCAGCGAACTGAAAACGGTATCTGTCTGTAGCCCTTCAAACAGCCCCGACACCTTCACCGTTCCCTCCCCGTTCATCTGCATGGTAAACTCAATATTACTTTTCAGTTCATCAAGCCTGCTCTGCTCCATGCTCACTACCACCGGGCTCATCTTATAAAGGTCGGAACTCTTTATCCGCCCCTCCACTATATATGATGTATGCAGGCTAAGCCTGTTTATCACGTTTCGTATCATTGATCGGCTCTGCAGCACGTATATCTCGTTCTCCAGGTTGCTCACTGCCCCCAGCCCGCTCAGCTGCAGCCCCTCCATGACGCCCATCGAAGGTTCAAACCGCTGGTTCTTTGCCTCTTTCAGAATAATGCTTGAGACGATGTTATATACCGGAGTAGTATATCTCAAATACAAAAAAACAAACACTAACGCTATAGCTATACCCGCGACAAACCATTTCCAGTAACGCACAAAACGCAGCACTATCTCCATAACGGAGATAGTCTCCTCGCTGTTCTCACCAACAAATGCATCACCGGGTATAACGTTTTTTGAATCGGTCATTCTGTTTAAAGTTGATTATTAAGAAACGGTTATAGTTATTTGAAGATGTTTATCAGCAATCCTGCAACCGATATCAGGATAGATGTTGCCGACAGCCATATGCCTGTTGCGCTGCCAATCTCCGAGTTTTTAGCTTTCGTCTTGTTAGGCTCTACGTACACCACGTCGTTCTGTTGCAGGTAGTAGTATGGCGAGAAGATTATATCCCTGTCGTTCAGGTCCATCAATATCACGTTCTTGTTCCCCTGCGCATCTTCGCGAATTATCTTTACGTTGTCGCGGCGCCCCCATATGGTCATATCTCCCGCCATTGCCAGCGCCTCAAAAATATTCACCTTCTCGTTGCTAATGGTAAACGTGTTGGGGCGTGCCACCTCACCTATCACCGAGATCTTGTAGTTTACAAAGCTTACCGTCACCACCGGCGGCTCTTTCAGGTACCTCCCCAGCAGGCTGGTAATCTTCATCTCTGCCTCCCGCTTGGTCAGCCCGCTCAGTGTAATCATTCCTACTACCGGGAAGTTAATCTGTCCGCTGTTATCCACAAGATAAGCCTGCAGCTGCGGTTGCGAAGTAGTGGTCAATCCTGTCGACCTGCCCGGCACGGTAAGGTTAAACGCCTGCACCGCTTCGGGATCGGTAGCCGAAACTGTTATGGTAAGCAGATCTTTCGGCATGATACGGGCATCGTAAAGAGGTGTGGTTTGCATATATCCGGTCATATCGTCCTCCCCGGCTCCCTGTATATAGGCCACTTTTTTGGCTCCGGTACAACCGGAGAGCCAGGTTAAAGCCACTATAACCTGGAAAAGCAGCAACATCTTTCGCATAATGTAATCTGTTAAGTTAATTTTTTCACACGCAAAAGTAGCATTTTTAGCTTAAATAACCATCCCGTTAACAATGGAAAACGCTGTTTTTATGTTTTTTTGCAGAAAAACTCCTCAACCATATCATCAACACCTGCCAAGGGAGAAACAACTAACGCGATTATCAGATTAAAAAATAACAATCCCATATTTCATATTGCAAAACCAATATTCCAAATCTAAAAATAGTATCTTTGCACATTCATGCTAACAAAATCTTTACAAAAAATCATGCTGTCAAAATCCCCCCCGAAAACAGACAAAAGATGGCTGGCCGTCTATGTGAAGATGCACCACGAGAAGCGGGTGCGCGACCGGCTTACGGATCTGGGAATTGAGAATTTCCTGCCGATACAGATCGAGGTACGCCAGTGGAGCGACCGCAAAAAGCGTGTAGAGCGGGTACTTATTCCCATGATGATCTTCGTTCGTGTTGATATGGTAGAGCAGCACACTGTCATCACCCAACCCTCGGTGCTTCGTTACTTAGTGCTCAGGGGTGAGCACTCCCCCACCGAGATACCCAAAGAGCAGATGGACCGTTTCCGTTTTATGCTCGATTGCTCCGACAGCCCGGTATCGTTCAACACCAACACTCTAAAGCCCGGGGAAACGGTGCGTGTCATCAAGGGCCCCCTTGCCGGCCTCGAGGGCGAGCTGGTAACCGTCAACGGCAGGTCGAACATCGCCATCCGCATCAACCAGCTTGGCTGCGCCGTGGTGGAGATGAGCGCTTCCATGGTAGAAAACAACAAGTCTTTACAGTAACTATCGTGTCTTATAAGCTGTTTTAGCAAAGCTATTTATTTATCAGATAGTCTGTGAGCCGGTAACAGATAACAAAACATTGTCAGTTATAATATTCAGCTATTTTTGCAACACTCACGAAAGTTCAATAACACAAAAGTTCAATCACACGAAATATAAACAACAAAAATGAAAAGAAAGATTACCATTTTTACGCTGCTGATACCTCTCTTTTTAGCAGCTCAGGAGATTAAAATTGAAAATGGCCCCTACCTCCAGAACGTCACTGAGAATGAAGCCACAATAATCTGGACAACTAACAACACCGCCGTATCATGGGTTGAAGTGGCGCCCGGGGGAAACGACAGTTTTTACGCTGAAGAGCGCGATAAATATTACGAAACGTCACATGGCAGCAGGGTCGCCGGAACCCTTCACCGAGTCACCGTCAACAACCTGAAGCCTGGCACAACATACCGTTACCGCATCTTCTCGAAAGAGGTACTCTCTTACAAAGGTCACAGAGTCATTTACGGCAATATAGCCTCATCCAATGTCTATAGCAGAAAGCCCTACACTTTTACCACTCTCAACCGGGAGAAAGAGAAGATATCATTCAAGGTGGTAAACGACATTCACGGCAAGAACGACAACCTCGCCCGCATGCTCGGCAGAAGCACAAAGGAGAATACCGATATAGTTTTCTTTAACGGCGACATGGTATCTATTCTGGAGAATGAAAGTGATATATTCACAGGATTCATGGACAAATCGGTTGAACTGTTTGCATCAGAGGTACCCGTGTTCCTGGCCCGGGGTAACCACGAGACAAGAGGCCGTGCCGGTGTCACTCTCTATAACTACTTCCCCACAGGTAGCGGCAGATTCTACTACTCCCTACGGCATGGGCCAGTCCATTTCCTTATTTTAGACGGAGGAGAAGACAAGCCCGATTCCGATATCGAATATTCCGAGCTGGCGCGGTTCGACTCCTACAGGTCGGAAGAACAAAAATGGATTGAAGAGCAGGTAAACGATCCTCTTTTCCTGTCGGCCCCATTCAGGGTAGTAATCATGCATATACCCCCCACAGGTTCCTCCTGGCACGGCACAAAAGATGTTGCAGCCAAGCTCCTTCCTGCCCTCAACCGGGCAAAGATAGATATCATGCTTTGCGGCCACACCCATAGCTACAAATATATTCCAAAGGGAGAGCAGCAGGAGATTACTTTTCCCGTGCTAATAAATGATGATGAAACATACCTCGACATTGAATCCACACAAAATAAAATGTCGATACTGATAAAGGATATGTCAGGTAAAACAGTCACCACTCATATCATCAGCAAGTAAATTGTTATTGCATTTTTCACAGTCCCGGGCACTCCCCCCTTCCCGGCTGTGAACTTATAAATAAATTTGGATAAGGCCTATAGGATTGTATTCTTTTTTTGTGTAGTTTTGCAGACCGAATTGTTAGCTCAGCTGGTTTAGAGCGCTGCCTTGACAGGGCAGAGGTCGCCGGTTCGAATCCGGCACAATTCACCCTGACTGCTGTCACTGCTTAGCCGGTTTAAATGCTTAGCCGGTTTAAATCAAGTTATCCAAAATTTTCCATTTATTGCTTATTACACCCCCGGAATTTCAGTTACACCCTGAAAGAGCTTACCAAAGTTTTCCCCTTATTGGTTATTACCCCCCCCGCTGGTGGCATTACAACACACTTTTGCAGCGGTTCCTTTTGCAGCGGTTTCACCCGTCCCTCGATGGTATGGCGGTGGTATGAAGCCAACATAGGTGCTACTCGCGTGCATCAGTATGCACAACGGTAATCCATAAGAGAGTAGCTTCTCCTGTACGTTGCTTGAGAGATAATTGAACACAATTTTAATAAATAACGGCAAATTACTTTTAGGAAGAAATTCTAAATTAGGGGAAGTTAAGGGAAATTAGAGGAAAATTTCCCCTAATTACAAAATATGTTCTATATTTGTGCTTTAAAATAGAAGAATATGATTGAAAAACCGCCAATTTTAGAAAAAGATAAATTCAACGAAGTTATGGAGATACTTGTCAATCCCAACTTCAACACTCTATTTAATAAGATAGATAAAGAATATCTTTATTGGGATAGGCTAAAGTATCATGTTCCTGCTGATGTTAATCCAACAGCGTTCTGGCACGCTGTTAAAACTAAAAGAAATTTAACAGCAAAAACTGTTACATTTGGCAAAACTAAATTTAAGTTCTCCGTAACCGACAAGATGCAGGAGATGTTGCATACCTTAGACCTCAATCTTGGTGGAAGTCTCGGTACTCAGGGAATCATACCGGAAAAGGACAAGAGGTTTTATCTGGTAAATTCCATTATGGAAGAAGCAATTGCTTCAAGTCAGATGGAAGGGGCCTCAACTACCCGAAAGGTTGCAAAAGATATGTTAAGAAAACAGCTCAAGCCACAAAACAAGGGGCAACAGATGATTTCAAACAACTATGTCACAATCCGGTATTTGGTTGAAAATAAGTCCAAGACCTTTTCGGTTGAACAACTAAAAGAGATACAACGCTTAATTACACACAACACCCTTTCTAATAGCGAATATGAAGGTAGTTTACGTACATCCGATGATGTGATGGTTGTCAACAGTATTACCGGTGATGTGGCTCATACACCTCCTACTTACAAGGAGATTAATAAATGGCTAAACGATCTATGTAATTTTGCAAATAAAGATGATGATGAATTTTTCATACATCCAATAATAAAAGGTATAATAATTCATTTTATGCTTTCGTATATACATCCGTTTGTAGATGGAAACGGCCGTACAGCACGTTCTCTGGTGTATTGGTATATGATAAAAAAAGGATATTGGCTAACCGAATATCTATCAATTTCCAGAATAATTTACCGAAGTAAGAAAAAATATGAAACAGCATTTCTTTATACCGAAAATGACGAAAACGACCTCTCATATTTTATACAGTATAATTTAGAGACAATGCAAAAAGCTTTTGATGAGCTGAAAATATACCTACAGAGAAAAATTAGCGAACAAAACGACTTGCTCTATTTCAAAGAAATCTCAGTAATAAACGAACGTCAGGCGCAGATCCTAAAAACGCTTACAGAGAAACCAAAAACTATTTTTACTGCCAAAGAGCTCACAACCATATTCAACGTGTCAAGTAAAACTACCCGAAAAGATCTGCAACATCTTGTTTCGTTAGGTCTTATGCAAGAGATAAATATTAACCAAAGACAAATTGGTTATATAAGAACAGATAATTTCGAATACAGATTAAGGGAAGTTAGGGGAAATTAGAGGAAAATTTCCCCTAACTTTGGAATATCTCACAAGTCTTTATTAACTTATAATTTTATTACATAATACTTTTCTTCATGAACTCGTTTATTACCACTCCGTTACATAAGGAGCGACTTGCTTCTCTCGACATTTTAAGGGGTTTCGATCTGTTTATGCTGGTTTTCTTTCAGCCGGTATTTGTGGCTTTTGCAAAACATTGGAGCGATATTCCGCTTTTCTCCTTTCTGCTCAATCAATTTAATCATGTTAGTTGGGAGGGGTTTGCAACGTGGGACCTGGTAATGCCGCTATTTCTCTTTATGGTGGGTGCTGCAATGCCTTTTTCTTTTGATAAATATATCCACAGCAATGATAAATCGGCTATTTACAAGAAGATAGCACGCCGTTTCGTTATCCTTTTCATACTGGGTATGGTTGTGCAGGGAAATCTTCTCAGTCTCGATTTAAAGGAGATTCGTATCTACACCAATACATTGCAGGCAATTGCAGTGGGTTATCTTATTGCGGCTATGCTGATTTTGCATCTTTCAAAACGTTGGCAAATTATTATCACACTTTTGCTGCTGATAACTTATTGGGGGCTGCTTACGTTTTTGGGTGACTTCACACCTGATGGCAATTTTGCAGAGAAGGTAGATCGTGCTGTTTTGGGAAGAGTAAGGGATGGTGTTTATTATACCGAAGATGGCTTGTGGCATTTCTCAAACCGTTATAGATACACATGGGTGTTAACCAGTCTGGTATTTGGTGTAACAACCATGATGGGGGTGTTTGCGGGACAAATAATGAAGAGTGGTAAAGATAAGCTCAACAACAGTAAATTGCTTCTTGCAGTAGGCGCTGCTCTGTTGTTATCAGGATGGCTGCTTAGCTTCCAAACACCCATCATCAAACAGATTTGGACGGCAAGCATGACCTTATGGTCGGGTGGCTTGTGTTTCCTGCTGATGGGGCTGTTTTATTATCTTGTCGACTACAAGGATTGGTCTAAAGGTCTCAACTGGCTTAAAATTTATGGCATGAACTCAATCATTGCCTATACCCTGGGGATGGTTGTCAACTTCAGAAGCATTGCCAACTCGTTGTTGTGGGGATTAGAAAAATATGTTGGCGATTATTACGGCGCAATCTTAACCTTTGCCAATTTCACGATTCTGTTTCTAATACTCAATTTGATGTATAGAATGAGGGTTTTTGTGAAGATATAATCACCAATAAACTTTTTTTCTGAAACTTTATTGTGAATAAGAGAAAATGACATTTAAATAACTAACAAAACAAAACCGCCGCAAGTAATTTTCTGCGGCGGTTAAAAGTTTTTACTAAACAAACAATCAATCATTAAAAATGTGCCTTATTGCCAAGCGGGGCAATAACATTTTAAGCACACTCAACTACAGGCAGCGCGAAGCCATCTATCTGCGCTAAATACATGATTCCGACAACAATGAGATTACCAAACTGCTAAAAATTTCAGTACATTGAAGTCGCAAGCTCGTTTCTAAAGCTATGCACACACTGAGAGAGAAGTTTGGGGTGGTGTTGTTGTGAGGGGTAGTGAGAATAATCAAAACACTGGTTGATATTCTCTTTTAAATTCGCTGAGAGTGAGATTAGATAAAGAGGCCGCTTTAGACATAGATATTTGATCTTCTATTAATGCTCTGAACAGAAGCTGCTCAAATCGATTGCTTTCTTCTATTCCTTGATATTCTACTGGTTCATCAATCTTCCAATTCATTTGATTAATTAAGAAGAAAAACTGCCTAGTATAACTGTCGTTAATTATTTTACATTCGTTAGCACGCATTACAATTGCTTGCATAGATATGCCATATTGCTTTTTGATATTGGCCAGTTCCAAATAGGAGAGCTTGTTGCGATGTGCACCGAGTTCTGCTTTAATAGTCTCTTCCGGTAGCAACATCGCTCCCGAAAACTGATGACATAAAGTCTCCTTTTGTTTATACGTAATCTCTCCAAACTTTAATAACATATGAGCAAGTTCATGGAGAAGAGTAAAACGAATTCTGTCAGGTTTGTTTGCTAATCTGACATTATAGGCAATTACAGGAATGTTGCCATTAGCAAAGGCTTGTAACCCATCAAAATTTATAGAAACATCCAGTTTGACGATCTTGATATTTTTTTCTTCCAGTAGTTCAACGATATTATAAATAGGCCCCTTACCTAAGGACCATTTCTCCCTGATGATTTCTGCAGCTCTGTTTACCTGCTCATAAGATGTAATCTCCGGATAATTTTTCAGTGGATGTGCAAA
The DNA here is from genome assembly GCF_022267555.1 of Proteiniphilum propionicum. Lineage (NCBI taxonomy): Bacteria > Pseudomonadati > Bacteroidota > Bacteroidia > Bacteroidales > Dysgonomonadaceae > Proteiniphilum > Proteiniphilum propionicum. Next base: position 2,681,567 of record NZ_CP073586.1, on the reverse strand, counting down.
TTTATTTTCTAAGCCAATGATTTCTTCTAATTCTAAATAACGATTGAGATACTCTTTCGTTTTTTCTTGAATCATATCTGCCTCCTTTTTGGGCAGTTTATCCAATTTTCTGAATTCTATATCGTTGAGTTCTATTTTGGTAGTTCTAAAAAAAAAATCAGGAGTCACGTTCAAGATTTTACTTATCTTACTAATTTTTTCTGCGTCAGGAATAACTTCCCCTTTCTCGTATCGATGCAATGCTTGACGCGTTAATATATTGTCTAATGCATCAGCCAAATCCTGCAATGAAAATCCATTCATTAAACGCGCCGATTTAAAACGTTCTGCAAAAACTGCTTTTATTTCCATTGTTGTTTGATTGTAATTTCAATACAAAGAAAATAGATTTGGTTGACAAAAACAATAAATACATGACAATTTATTTTAATGCCAGTTGTTATGACAATATTTCAGTGTCATGAAAATAAAAATATAAGACTTATTGTCGTGTTTTATTGTAAAATTATATTGTTGACATTTAAAGTTGACACAATTAATTATTGGCATGTTAATTGTAAACCATCTAGTGAGAAATATATAAAGATTAATTGTTGTCCGGTAAAACCGGGTTTTTAATTTTTTGTCGCTATTTCAGGGGCTTTGCGCCCTGTTTTTTGTGAGTTTCTAAAAGTAAGCCCCCCTCTCATTGAGGAAAGAGCGAATATTGATCTGTTATACCAGTTTGACGAGCCTTTTGCTCTTCAATAAGCTCCTGCCAGGCTTTTTCAGGATTCTCAAAGAAACTTCTGGCATCGATGTAGCTCATCAAGTGCTGCCTGATGACAGAAACCATGTTTGAAAATGCCCATTTCCGCTTAACCTGGCTTTTGAGTATCATCAGTAGCAAGTTGACTAGCATAACGGACCAGATCTGTATGATAATGACATTTTCATTGTCTCCCAGAAAATATTTCAATTCGTCCTACCCCTTTTAGTATATTCTTGAACAACGTTATCGTGGTTGAATCCATGATGTAAAGACGCTTCATATCCTGTTTGCTCAAGCTGCTGTCCGCTAAAATTTGTACCTTTGCCCATGTTGGTTATCCTTTTTTGTGTTGTAACTGTAAAGGTAAACCTTCTGGGGGAATTACCGAAAGGGGTTCCCCTTCTTTGTAGCAAATATTTTTTAACGGACACCAGTTATCAATACTTCGGTAATTTTTTTAAAATAGTTGTTATATTTTGCTGAATATCAATAGATTATGACGCTTTCCGAAGATCTAACATAAATTATTGACTGTCAGTATTATAAATTAAGTTTTAACGAAGCATTAAGTGATATAAAATGAAATAAATTATCGCTATTATATGCTTTTAAATATAATTGTGTATCTCTCACCATTCATTCTGTAATATTATAATTTGGCTTATTACTCAATGTAATTATCATTTTACCCCCATTAACAACCTTAGCGTAATCTAAATGCACACTATTATATTCTTCTCCGTTAAGGTTTATTGACTCAATATAGATATTATCTTTACTATTATTCTGAGTCTCAATCACAAACGAATCGCCCTTATAGTAATCTTTGTTAAGCTCAATTGTAATTTTATCAAACAACGGGCTGCCAATCTGGAATGAAGGATCAATTTCTGTTAACCCCTTCACATCAAACAGACCCAGTGCTGCCATTACATACCATGCACCCAGCTGACCCTGGTCTTCGTCCTGACCAAATCCATAACCGTGAATACCTTCAGTGCCATAAAACTCATCACAAATTGCTCTTACCCATTTTTGAGACAGCCATGGCTTTTCTGAAAAATTAAACAACCACGAAATATGCAGGTTAGGCTGATTCCCATGATTATACATAGTATGCAGTCCCGCGAAAGCATCAATCGTTTCACCACCGCCAAATATATTCTCGCTGGAAATCTCAAATGATTGATCAAGTCTCTCATTAAACTCATCCACACCCACAAGTGAAATTAATTCATCAATTTGATGAGGTACATAATAGGTATACTGAACTGCATTCCCTTCCTGAAAACCAATCCAGGGAGCAAGAGAATCAAAATCCTCTAAAAACTTGCCATCTTCATCCTTTGGACGAATAAGTTTTGTTTCAGAATCAAAAAGATGTTTCCAGCCGTTAGATAATTCCATTAACTTATTGTAATCATCAGTCTTACCCAAGTGCTTAGCAAATTGCGCAACCGCAAAACTACTAAAAGCATACTCCATAGTGTGCGAAGCAGAGAATCCCGATCCCTGGGGTGTACTTTGCATATGATAATTCTTGCTATAGGGAGAATAGCCATACTTAACAAAAAGTCCAACATCCAATTTACCTGCTCCTTCCGGCCTGTTATCACCGGATATTTCATTTTTTAAAGCTGCCTCATATCCTGTTTCAACATCAAAATTCCTTATCCCTACGTTATACGCAGCTGCAATGGCAAGACTCACAAAATTTGTTCCAACACCCGAAACATACCTGCTGTTAGCAATTCCATCACCCAGCCAACCGGCATCTTTATATACAAGCAGTTGACTCTGTATCCAGTCGGCATAATATTCCGGATAAGCCAGACTCCATAACTGTGTTAAATTCCAAAATGCTCCCCAAATAGCATCTGTATTGTAGTGCTTAAACAGAGGTACTCCATGGTCATCAAGAGGAATCTGTCCTACTCCACCATCATTTTTCGGATAAGCTCCATTTATATCACTCGCTACACCCCTGCCAAGCAGTGCATGATAAAGTCCCGTGTAAAATTTAGTGATATCTTCATCTGTTCCGCCTTCTACTTTAATTCTCCCTAAATAGCCGTTCCACATTGATACAGCATTCTCCCTTGCTTTATCAAAAGAGATCTCTTTAGCTTCACTTTCAAGGTTAAGTCGTGCATTCTCTACCGATGTATAGGAGAGGCCTACTTTAATATTGATACTACTACCCTCCTCTGTTTTATATATTAAATAGAGACCGGCTCCAATGCCCTCTTCGTTACGTGAACCCGGTTTAACATCACCTTTTATGAAAGTTCCCCATGCATCAGGCTTCACGTCCGGAACAGCACTGAAATACATTGTCAGATCGGCATCTTCCTGATATTTTTTTATGTAAGCAGGAAATGTAGTAACAAAACCTTCTATTCGCCCATCTTCAGTATATGTTACCTGTGCATCTTTTACGGGACCACTTTCACCCTGCTGATTGCCAATATCAAAAATGATATTTGACTGTTCTGATTCAGGGAATGTATATCTGTGAAACGCAACTCGTTCTGTTGATGTAAGCTCTGCTTTAACACCATAATCCTTCAGTAAAACTGAATAATAGCCGGGTGTTGCAATCTCATCCTCTTTATTGAAGTTAGAACGATATCCGCTTTCCACATTATCCAGATCACCGGGAACTGTCTTTAATTCACCTACAGTAGGCATAAGAACAACCCCACCCACTTGAAACTCGTGGAAATTTGCAAATCCCTCTATGGATGTATGCCTGTAGTCATAACCAACTGCTTGCCAGCCGTCCGCATTTCCTAAATGTCCATCGGTTGATGGTGCGGGTTTAGCCATACCAAACGGTATAGCAGCTGGTGTGAAAAAGAACCACCGTGAATGAGCTGTACCAATCATTGGGTCCACCCACTCCGACGGACTTTTTGAAGAGTTATCAGAAGGGCTTTTAAACGGACTATTAGAAGTGGAACAGGAGGTTAAAATTATTAATATACTTAATGTTAGTATCGATATAGCTCTCATAAATCAGTCTTATTTAATTGTAATTTTATTCGTATTAACTCATATGACTTTATAAACAAAGTCAGTTATATTATTCATATCATCTTTCATAAACTCCTATTCCCCAGTCAGTATTTCTTTCGGGGCCCATTTCTAAAATAAGTTCACCACCTTTAAGCAGCTCAGAAGCAAGTAACCAGAATGTTTCAAGAGAAGTGTCATTTAACGTGGCACTCTGAATGTAATTGTTTACTCTCGATACACCACGAGCATCAATTACAAACTCTTTGCCACGCTCATAACGCTCTCCTAAATCAATTGTAATCTTTTCATAAAGAGGACTTGCAATCCCATATATGAGTCCACTTTAAATAGTGGCAATTTTAAGTTTAAAAAAGTAATTCGTTGATTTTTCATTTCCTATTTTTGAGAAGCAAGGAAGTAAAAAATCAAACACGATAAAAAGTTTCTCCCTTATGGAGGTCTTTATATAGCGAAAATCGGTTATTAAACCATTTTCATGCGCTCTTTGACTTATTGTTATCAGATAATTTCCAAGGCGGACATGGTTTATCCATAAACATCTGGCGAAAGTAAATAATTTGTGCCTGAGCAAACCTCTGTATCGTGTTTTGTTGTTCCTCGTATGGAAGCAATACTGAAAGATGGTTGCCTCCACGTTGTTTCTTTTCATCTGTTCCTGCCCGGGGATAGCCGCGAGTTCGTGTCTTAGTTCTGCAGTTGCTATCTGTTCGTTCGTAAAATACCGGTACTTGCTCTTGCCTGTGGTGGCAATCCTCCATTTATCCCCGGTTTTGTATGCAGGGATAATCTCTCCGGTTTCGATATGGGTGACAACCAGCTCACCCTCCTTCATCTCCAGGTCATATTTAGATTGTCTCCCTTGTAATCCGCTTGTTATAAGTTCAATTGAGTTCATATCGGCAAACTCCCTGTTACCAGGGGGATTGATAAGCACCATCGGCATAGACTTTCTCTATTATATCGGTGCTTACCTTCTCCTGGATGTTGGTAACGGCATCCTTCAGGTAGCCATTGTCTGCAGCACTTGCCGGTTTCACCTGAACGTTTACGATCAGGTTGGGTTTGTCCTTCTGTTCATCAGTGTCATCACAGGTCTCGGTGATGTTCACACTGTAGCCCTTTACCTTCTGGTCTCCTTTTTTTTCGATAATCGGCATCGGGGTCATTGTGGTTTTGAACGCTCCTGGCCGTGATGTCCTCTTTGGGACGAAGGATAGCCTGTCCCTTGACCACCTCGTATTGCTCGTGGAAGACACGGTGAAGAAGGTCGTAGCCGGTAGTGGTCTCTGCAAGGCGTTTAAGAACCTGATAAATGAGCCCACCCAGGGAAGAGATTTTCTCGCCGAGAGTTTCACTGTTTAAGCGGTAAACCATATTCTGAGCATCTTCTTCTAAAAAATAGAAGTACCTGTTTCCTGAGCCTGGGGTTCAAAAGAAGCATCCCCCTATCGCCCAGGTCCTTGATAAACCCGCGGAAAGTGTTGTGAATGATCTCGAAACGGGAGTACCAGGCGATGTTGCTGCCAATGAGCTTACTGTCCATACGGACAGATTTGCCGGATATCTTGAAGGTGGAGAGTTGGTCGCCAGTGAGCTGCTCGAAGCTCTTTTCCATCAGGTTTACACCATACCGGTTTTCGTATTCACAAATACGCCTTCTCAGTAAATAATAAGTATCGATAGAGGGTGCAACATCACTCAGGGAGACTAGACCCAGGGCTTTACGCACTAGGAGATCGAACTGGCATTTATCGAACAGATCTTCATCGCTACAGCCAAAACCCTCCTTGATGATGGACATTCCGATAATCACCCGTATGGAAGCATTGGGAGCGCCCATGTTACCCTGTTTGAAAAGGGGAGCAAATATGGTTTCGTCTATTTGGGAGGTGACGTTTGCATAAAACCGGTTGTGCCACGCCGCAGGATCATCATATTTTTTTGCCTCACGCTTACCCATTTGGGTGGAAGGTGTGGAAAACATGTCATATTGTGGATTTACAGATGTCTTCTTGAACATGATTTCTTCTCTTTTAGGTGATGCAAAATACGATTTTTTTATCTGATAACAAGGGATTTTCAGAGCGTTTTATCAACAAAAAACGGAAATAAAACAACAAAATTAAAGTCAGGGACTTTTTAAAGTGGACTCATATATTGGATTCGCACTTGCACCACCATCTGTTTGAAAAAGGCCAATTGCAGCCATAACAAACCAGGAGCTCAACTGACCCTGATCTTCATAACCTAGGTAAGCATTCGCTAATCCGGTTCCATAAAAATTATCAATTATAAAACGGCTCCATTTCTGAGTCAGCCATGGTCGGCTTGCCCAGTTAAACCGAAAAGCAAAATGTGGCGATTGCTGGTTTCCCAGAACCACAGTCCAATCGTCATAAGAATATTCTAAAATATTGGAAAAACGTTCATTTCGTATTAACGATTTTCTGCAGAGTTTATATTTAGCTGATTTTTTGCAAAGTTATATGCACCAATTGCAATAGCTTTACTTGTACCCAGTCTAGTTGTCATCACACCAACCTTTTTTGTTTGGTGATATACAACTGTTTTATTACTCTCTGGAATAGTTACTGTTTTTGAATCATCTTTCATAAAAAGCAACCTCTCTTTTTCATCTTCCAGATTATAAGCTTTCATTTGCATGCGGGGAAATATATCTCCTGCTGTGTTCTTCCTTACACTGTTCATCTCCCTGATCATAGAAGGCAGAATATATTTGGATGCCTTTGAAATGCCTCCTCCTACAACAACAATTCCATCTACAATATTAAGTGACTCAGAAATTGCAAATCCTGCAACCTCGCCAAGTCTTTCGAAACTTACAATAGCTGCATCCCTATCACCCTCTCTTTCACCCTCGGCTATCTCAAAAATATCTTTAGGAGTATATTCTGTATCATCTCCCGAAATCTCACGATACACTCGTTTAACCGCACGAATACTTACCCCCTCTTCAGCCAGAAGAAAATTATCAAGTTTATTTGCAGACAACCACACATCGCCACCGCAACCATTATCACCCCTCAATAATTTCCCGTCAATTACTACACCTCCGCCAAAACCTGTGCCAAGAGTCACAGCAAGTAAGTTTTTATACTGCTTTGGATTCCCTTTTACGGTCAGTTCACTGTTTAATTCGGGCAATGCACCGGCAATTGCTTCTCCGTAAGCGAAGAGATTGCCATCATTATTAATGAATACCGGTATATTGAATTTTTCTTCTAAATATGGACCTAACGCTACACCACCCCTGAATGCAGGAAAATTTGGAAGGTCTCCGATAACACCATTTTCATAATCGGCCGGACCGGGAAATGCAAAACTTATTGCTGAAGGATAGCTGTTCAGCCTATCTATAACTTTCTTAAAGGAGACAACCATGGAGTCCAGACACTTCTTGAGATCTGCTGGGAAGGCTTCAGAGCATATTGGCTCTACTGCCTCTTTGTTATCTACTATTGCAGAAAAAACAAAGCTTGTTCCTCCTGCATCCAGTGTTAATATTGCATTCTGTTTATTATCAGGCATTTTCTTTCAGTTTTTGAGTGAAAAGTAAGTTTAGAATTAAACAGGAAAGAAGCACCAAAAGCGAAGCAATCAGCCCAAATGCATCGTTCACAACTCCCTGCAATGGTAAAATAACAGCTCCTCCTGATACTCCCATTATCATGAGAGCAGAAATCCCATTTGAGCGATCGGTCAGTTTATTCAGAGCAAGTGAGAAAAGAATAGAAAAAACATTTGCACATGAAAGGCCTATCACAAAAATGGCTATCAAAATTGCCCACAAGTTACTACCAAAAATTAATGGAATAAATGAAAGCGTCGCTATAAGCAGAGACACTCTCAAGAACCTGAGAGGCCGGGTTTTTAAAAGTAGAAATGCTCCTAAAAAAGTTCCTATTGTTTTAGCTATAAAATAGACACTGCTGCCCAGTCCCGCCCTGCTAATTTCTAAATCGGCTCTGCTCATTAATAACTGGGGCGCGGATGTGTTAATACCCACATCCAGACCCACAATTAAAACTATACCCAGAAAACTATACAGTATATATCTGTTTTTCAACAGACTAATAACACTTCTAAAAGAGCTCTGCCGGTTAGTGTATCCAGTTTCATCGATCTTCGAAAAACTAAGAAGCAGAACTGACAAAAGAGAAATTATCGCGAATATCAGGAAAGTAAATCTCCAGTTTGCAAAATAGAGAGCTGTAAAGCCAACTATAATTGGTCCCAATAAAGAAGAGACCGATTTAATAAACTGCCCCGTAGTTAAAACACTTGCAGTTTTGTCATTATTAAACATAGATGCTACCAATGGGTTAAGCGACACCTGAAGAATAGTATTACTAATACCCAGTAAAGCAAAAGCCACCAGCACCCATGCAAAACTATAAATGATAAAAGGAATAACCATTGCAAATGTTGTAATAGAGAGAGAAATCAAAACAGTTTTCTTTCTGCCTACCTTACCCATCAGAATGCCGGCCGGAATCGAAAAAAGAGCAAACCAAAGGAAAACAATCATTGGCAGAGTATTTGCTAATGAGTTAGATAGATTAAAATCTATTTTAACGTAATTTGTTGCTATTCCCACAACATCAACAAAACCCATAATGAAAAAACCGAAAAAAACGGCTATCACCGGAGTCCACCCCTTTTTTGTTCTATTCTGATTCATATTAAAAACGTACACTTGCTTTAATGGTTATACACTCTTTGCCTTCCGACTCTCCATGAGGAGTTATAGTATACTCTTTAATATGAGCAGGCACTATAAACGCCTCAGCATAATGAACGATAAATGGTTCAAAGGCGTTAGTCGGACTCTCTACAATAATCTCTTTACCTTCCAGCAAAGTTAACACATTAACAGAATCTCCTGTAGTATGTCTCACCTGTTTAGTAAAAGTTTGTCTTCGTGTCTCAATAAACTCGTTTTTGTGAAGACCGGTCCGCTCTTCAATCCAGCCATCACCTCTTCCTGTCTCAACAAATTGATTCACCAGTTCTTTTTTCGCAAAATCTGCATCTCTCTCCCATCTGATTACCTTTTTCCCGCGATTCAGGTTAATGGGACGTGGTTTTCCATCTAACCCCAGTCTGTTCCAATCCCATAGTTTAAATGTAAACAGATTGGGGGTAGCACTAATTTCAAGAACCACAGAATTATCGCCCGAACAATGAATTGTTCCTGCCGGTATCAAAAAATGGTCATGCTTTTTAGCCGATAATATATTTATATACTTTTTCTCTTCAAAGATTACACCCTGGTTACTATTTGCCTTTTCCAGATCTGCAATCATCTCATCTCTGTCAATTCCATTCTTTAAACCTAAATATACCAGAGCATCATCCTTGGCATCTACCACATAATAGCTCTCATCCTGTGTGTATGGCAAACCGAAGTTATCTCTTGCATACTGAATTGTGGGATGCACCTGAAGACTTAAATTACCCCCTCCCATAGTATCAAGCAGGTCAAATCTTATCGGGAAACTATCGCCAAATCTCGACTCTACAGGATCACCTAATATCTCTCTTGTTTTAAGGAATATAAGATTTATTGAAGGCATCTCAAATAGTTCACCCTGAATATCAAAGAGTAAACTATTCTCTTCCGGCACACAATCAAAGCACCATCCATAGTTGCTGACCGATTTGTCTAAATCGCACACCTCTTTCATCCACTGACCACCCCATGGTGCAGGATCAAAAAATGGAACCACTCTAAAAGGAGAGTTTGCTGTTTTCTCTATTCCTTTATTAAATGTTTCACGATCAATTAATTTAGGCTTATCTTTAACTGTATCAAGCCAATAATCAACCTTGCTGAATAATTTCTTTTTATGATTGTCTAAAACAGGCCAGTCATTAAAATATCCTCTTTTGAATTGTATTGAAAAAGGTTCTTTATGATTATCCACACCCAACCCTGTTATCTCACTCTTTCTCATTCTTTGCTGAATTTCCCAACGTGGCATATCAGCATAAATTAAGATGTCAGGGTCAGCTACTAAAGTACTACCATAACCGAGAACAATAATATTACCTGTTTTTTCTGAAGATGCAATCTGTTCTCTAATCTTTTCCACTCGTGCATCATCAAGATAATCTTCCATTTTAAGATTACTGAGATACCCAAATAACTCATCATCCTTCATAAAATTTTGTGTCATCTCCATAACCTCATTCTCCGGCCTGAAATAATCACTTGAGTCTATGAAAAGAACATGTGGTATTTTCTTAAAGAAATTGAAAAGCTCATCTTTGTAAACACCATGATAGCTTTCAATGCAAATAATATTATTGTCAGCTTTAGAGATCAACTCATCAAATATATTGTTCCAACCACTTATAAGCACACCATCCTTAATGTTTGTGGCAGGTAATTTGTCGTAGTTACTTTTGTAATTTTGCATATGTTTAATCATTGTCATTATATGTATGAACATGCAAATGTAAAAAAGAATGTAAATACAACCAAACAATTTTGAAGTTTTTGTTATAATTTATACATTTGACAAAAAAAAGAAGATGAAACAAAAGTTACCTTTACATAAACAAGCAGAGTTATACTTACGAGACCTAATCGAACAGGATGAATATAAAGAGGGGAAGATGCTTCCTAATGAGATTGAATTGTCTGAACAATTAAAAATGTCTCGAAATACCTTAAGACAGGCTATTAATACTCTTGTGAGCGAAGGGCTTCTGATTCGTAAAAGAGGAATCGGTACTCAGGTAGCTGAAAAAAACATTGCAAGTGAAGCAACCAACTGGTTGAGTTTTTCGCAAGAGATGGAATTATTAGGTTTAGAAATTGAAAATTTCGAACTGCATATTAGTAAGCAGACACCCAGCAAAGAGGCAAGAGATTTTTTTTCAATATCAGAAAATACCAGAATATTAAAAATTGAAAGACTCAGAGGAAAGACAAATTTCCCATTTGTATATTTTTCATCTGAATTTAATCCAAAGATACCATTGAATGGATCGGAAAACTTTAACAGACCTCTCTATGAGATCTTAAGAAATGATTATGATATAATAGTAAAAACCTCTAAAGAGGAAATTAGTGCCGCACCTGCAAATGATTTTATAGCATCGAAGCTCGAAATTGAAACAGGAGATCCTATCCTGATTCGCAAGAGGGCGGTGAGTGATAAGAATGGACTACCAATTGAATATAATATCGGATGGTACAGGGCTGATTCTTTCACCTATAAGATTGAGTCCGTCAGGAATATTACAAATAATCATAATCATAATAACAATAATAAATTGTAATCCTCAATCTTTAAGGCAGCCAATGGGTACAACAAGTACACCATCCGATCGTCTGTATGCAAACTCACCACCTGTAAGTACCATCAGGAATGATGGATAACCCATTTTGTCTGTATTTACTTTCTCTTTTAGTTTTATAAGTTTTCGGCTGCTTCTTCAATTTGCTTCTGTCCCAACTTCACTTCTACTGCTACCCATCTGCCATCTCGCAGAGAAACTATTATATTTGCTTCAAAATCATACCTGTCACGATAATAAAATTCGCTACCACCATTAGCTTCAGAATAAATTCTCAAATCACGGGTGCATAGCGACTCAAATAAAAAGCCAAAAGTATTGAAATCTTTCAGGATACCAACAGGATTAGTACCCAAAACCGCTGCGGCTATAGTTGGGTCAGCTTCAACATAATTTACTGATGTATCTAATGCAATCTCTTTAGGCATAGACACTGAAGCCGGCCACTCACCTCTGCAAATTGCAAATGAAAGATCATCAATACTCAAAGAGGATGTAGATGATATGTCTAAATTACCATCAAATAACGATTTTAATGAAATTGAACCATTAGACTCTTTAGACTCTAAAAGACTCATTGGGTTTCATTAGCAATTCTTTATTACAAATTCAACAATACTTTAAAGAATAACGCTATTTTACTATTTCCCCCCTAATCATTGCCGCTCTAATCAAAAACTCCGGGATACATGATGAATCCAGCAACCACTTAGGCTTGTTATATTCATTCGTCCGCCCTGTCCAGTCGTGATATACCAACCCTGCCTGATCGACTGCATTCTCCAATGCAAAATCCAACCCTTTTATCATTGTATCAACATATTTGGAGTTTTTTGTCACATCATACAGATCATGATATCCTCTAAACAATACCAGGTTAAACCATGGCAGATCGCTTATATAAGGGATTCCTTCATCAGTGAATTTAAAGAAAACATTATAACTCCCTTCGGCTAAAAACTCGGCATCGTTCAGGTAATCCTTATCACCTGTTAATTTGTACAATGCAACTGCAGCCTGTAATAGTGTACCGGTATTGTAAGTATAGAGATCAGGAACAACCTCACCAGTAACGGTACTCAGGGAATTCCACACTACCCCTCTTACAGGATCTTTTAGATACCTGTCCATCCAGTCATAAAAATGTTTCCCGAGATCAAGATAATATCTGTCACCTGTCGCCTCATACAGCTTCAGGGCCAATACCAGAGCCTTGCCATTTGAGCATGCCGGTTTCTGGTCATCTACTCCTTCGAGCCATGGCACTGCCCCTTCAAACCTATCATTCCATCCGCTGAGAATAAAGGACATCACCTGCTTTGCCTTCTCCAGATAGTGAGGATTTTTGGTAACCATATAAGAATCGATATAATCAATCCCAACAAGTCCGTTATCATCATAATATCTGTCCACCTTCTCAAATCTAACCGGGTAAGCCTGGTAGCCGAAAGGGACCCGGCTGGTATCGTAATACTCCTCCATGGCCACAACCATCGAGTCGATATAGACCCCATACTTCTCAGGATCCATTGAACCCATGAGTACAGCTGACGAGAAGATACCGCTCATCGGCCATAAATAGGAGACCTCCTGAGCCTGCTTGTCTGAGTCATTAAAATAGGTCAGATTTGGTTTATGTTCACTTGGATAATATTCGGCAAACAAACCATATTGCGGTACCCGATAGAGGTCCCAAACAAGCTGAAACATCTCAACTGCTTTTTCTTTATAAGTGGTGTGGCCCTTTAGTTCAGAACTAAAGGCCGTCACCACCATAATTGCGACTAGTAAATTAAGCTTCTTCATTATGTTTTATACAATGATATTCTATTTGGCGTTTGCCGACTCACCTTTATACAGGGCAACAACCCCTAATGATTCAAGCGCAGCAGCCTGCATTAATAACTGCTCTGCTCTCTTGGGATCAGAACCTGTCCAGTCCTCGTAAAACAGACCATTACTGAACCTCGCGTGGGTATAACCATAATCAAGAAAATTTATAAATGTCTTGATATAGTTAGCAGCACTCGGGTAATATGGTTCAATATCAACAAATGAGCGAATCAGTTTCGTGGTAAACCATGGATCATGATTGGGGTATGCCAGAGCCAGATTACCCGCAGGACGTACAAAATAACTGTATGCACCCTGTGCCGATTCTATCGCTTCATTAAGATATTTCTGATCATTTAAAATTTCACTCAAACGGATTCCGTTAGAGATCATCACCCCCGTGTTGTAGGTCCATTTCGTTTTATTTACTACTCCTGAAACCTGTACATCGTTCCAATAACAACCATCTGCAGGGTCGCGAAGATTATTGTAAACCCAGGTGTAGAGACGCTTGGCAAAAGCAAGAACATCCGACTTCTCACTCTGATCACAAACAGTGTAATACTCAAGTAAAAAGAGTGTTGCATACCCGTTGGAGCATGTTGGCTTGTTTGAGTTTTCATTTCCTGAGATATTCTTCTCACTCTCATTCCACCATAATCCACCCCCGTGAATATTATCTTCGCCCGATTTCAAAAACTGTACAATCTGCTTTGCTTTGGCAAGATAGTTACTATTATCAGTAAGTTTATATGCCTCTACCAAGCTGATTCCTACAATTGAATTATCATCATAAAACCGCGTTCCGCCTCCTGTTGTTCCGTTTGTAGAAGAGCCATAACCTCCAATATTCACGTTACCGGCAGAGGGTCTATAATAGAGATCAAAATTGTCAACCAAGTCTGTGTATTTCACATCATAACTCAACTCGTGAAGCAGTGCCGCACCCGAAACCAGTCCGTCATACGGCCACAGATAAGATGCAATGTTGTCACCACTCTTCTTTGGATAATTCTCGTTATACAGACCGGCTGCTGCACCACTTCTAATGCCATAAAACTGATTGATCAAATCAAACAACTCCTTGGCTTTTGTGTGATATGCCACCGGCTCCACCGGCTCTTCAGGCGGTATAGGCTCCGGCGGTATATAATCTTCAATATCATCACCCGAGCATGATATTAGCATCAAGGTGATGAATATTAAAGGAAACAGTAATTTTTTCATTATATAACCTGTTTATTTTATTGAAGTTACATTAGTAAATGTATGTATCTTCAAACCATTTGCATTTGTATCAATTGTGATAGTTGCATGTGTGTAATCCAGACTACCCTTCATTTTCCAGAGGTGATCCCACTGACTCCATGGGAACTCATACAGTGAATAGAATGAGGCAGGTTCACCGCCTACGGGGCGTTCCGGGCTTACATTGTCATGTCTTCCCCAGCACACCTCCTGTCCGTTTACAACAGCAATAAAGTAGTATCTCTCTTCTGTCCAGCCCAGCCAGCCTGGAGGATTTGTTTCGGGACGCGACTGATCAATAAAGATTATATCACCTTCACCAACAAACTTACCATCACCAACATAGTCCAAAACAGCAATGTTGTTAAACGTAGCACCCCAGATACATCTTACCGAATTGCCAACAACATCGGTTTTCATAGACATTGTGCCAAAATCGACCGTCAGTCGAACCACCTGATCCGATGCCGGAGCAGCCATATTAACAGTACCCTCTTTTAATTTTGAGGTATCATCGATATAGTAGCTGAAAGAATCTCCTGATTCAGCTGATTTAAAAATCATATCACCTTCAGACAGAGTTGTATATATCTGGAAAACATCCTCTTCAACCTGACGGAAAGGAATTCCGGCCTGACCACCATTCTCTGTTGCTGAACCAAAAAGATATAGGCTTGTAGGTATGTTATCTATACCTTCGCCTCTGGTAACCTCAATGGAGGCATACTTATCAGTAGTTTTAACAACACCACCCTTTGAGGCAGTCACTGTCCATATTATTGTTCCAACCTCTTCAGGCATTATACCTGCATTTCTTGCTATCGTATTTAAAACAGCCTGACTAACAGATAAGTTTGGAAGTGCACCAAGATTACTTTTCATTCTTGCAAGAGGATTAGAAAAATCCCCTCCTGCTTTGTCAAACAATACCTCATACAACACCACACCACCATCGGCAGCCTCACCACCGCTCCAGGATAATAACACAGGAACATTTGATGTTACATCCAGCGTAACGGCAGAAGGCGAGCTCAGTTCAGCAGGAACAGAGAAGTCTGTATTCAGCTCATAATTTTCCTGGCAACATATAAATGTCAATGCAACAATAAATATTGATAATATTTTTTTCATTTTCTATACTTTTAAAGTGTTATCAATTTTACCAATTAGGGTTTTGGCTCAAATTTCGGTTTAGATCTCGCTCAGCCTGAGGTATAGGCCATAAGTAATGCTTGTTTGCATCAAATTTCCTGTTTTCAATACGAACATAACCATTATCCGTGCCCACAGACTCACCTGTCTTAAAGCCATGGCTCCATCCATTTAAAACCTCATCTGCAATTCTCCATCTGAAAATATCTTTATGTCTGTGACCTTCAAGTGCTAACTCTGAACGGCGTTCATTTCTGATTATCTCAATCAACTCCTCTTGTGAAACAGCTAATGGATATTCTACAGCTGATGAATTTGTAAAACCTGCTCTCTGACGTATCGGTTTTATAGTCATATTCCACGTTGAACCGTTAAAATTACCCAGTTCAGCAACTGCCTCCGCATGCATCAGCAATATATCTGCATAGCGGATAATAATTGGGTTTAGTCCGGAATAAAGTGATGCCCTATAAGTGTTATCCCAATATTTTTTGATATAATACCCTGTAGCAGTTACATCCGATGAAACACCATACCCATCTCTTCCTTGTCCCGGATCTGCATTAATAACAACCTCCGATCCATCTGCCAATACATATGAATTACCTGTATACATAATAGTTGCCTGCATGCGGGGATCTCTGTTCTCATAAGGATTATTTTCATCATATAAATCAGATTCATCAATAGCTTTTCCATCAAGCATGATATAACTATCAACTAACGACTGCAATGGTGATAACTGAGAATATCCTCCCATGGATGGGGGTAAAAACTCATACATAATATGGTGTTCGCGACTAGATGGTCTGTATTGTGCATCCATAATCACTTCCTGATTATACTCATTGGCAATTTCAAACAGTCCCGAATAACTTCCAAATAGTGTAAAACCACCTTCATTAATTATTACAGAAGTTATATTTCTTACCTCTGTCCAATTACCTTCAAAAAGATGGATTTTTGCCTTTAATGCCATAGCTGCCCAATGAGTTATGCGACCTTTATTGTTTGCGTCATAAGACTCTGGAAGATATTTTCCTGAAATAACCTCATCAAGGTCATTAAGTATGTTATTAACAACAGTTGCCTTATCACTCCTTTCAATGGTCATACTCTCTTCAATTGAAAGTACAGATGTTGCATAAGGAATATCACCAAACTTAGTATATAACTCATAGTAATGGTATGCGCGAATTGTTTTAACCTCACCAATATAGCGGTTTTTTAATGCAGGTTCTAAATTTGGCACACGATCAATATTCTCTAATAACTGGTTACACATACGTATACCTGTATACCGGCTATCCCATACCGACTTTACGTACGGATCTGCTGTAGAATATGAGCCATTACCAATATTCTGAGTTGCATCGTTTGGTTGCTTTGTATAAGCATTGTCGGTCATAGCTTCACTATAAAGAAGCTCCTCAATGCCGGCTAAATATGTGTAACATGTATTAAGAGCTTTAAGTGCCGCATCTTCATCCTCATCCCAGAAAGTTAAATCTGATTCCCTATCATATGGAACTGTGTCTAATTCGATGCACGAAACAGCACCAGACATTAATACAGAAAATATAAATAAAGATCTTATAATTGTTTTCATATTGATTCTTTTTAAAAATTAATATTTAAACCAAAAGAGTATGTTGAAGAGACAGGATAAGCACGTCCGCTACCGTCTGCAGTATACTCGGGGTCCCATCCTCCTTTCATTTTGGTAAATGTTAATGGATTTTGTGCACTTACAAATAATCTTATATTTTGAATCCCGATATTATTCACCAACTTTTGTGGAACAACATATCCAATCTGTGCATTCTTCAAACGTAAGTAGCTTGCATCCTGAATCCAGAAATCTGATTTGGCAGCATTATTGGCAGATTCACTTCCCATTGTAAGTCTGGGATAAGTTGCATCAAGATTTGTGGGTGTCCAGCGATCAATATGAAAATCATGTAAGGGACCTTCATTATTATTGTGAAATGCTTCTACAGACTCACCTCTCATCCATTTGCTTCTTTTTCCAACCCCTTGCCATAACATAGAGAAGTAGAAGTTTTTGAATTCAAGTCCGTATGAAAATCCAAATGTATATCTTGGAAAATCATTCCCAACAATAAATCTATCGTTATCCGGATTGATTATTCCATCACCATTTTTATCAAGGTATCTGATATCTCCCGGTTTAGGAGTGATTCCTTCCAAATGAGGCCCTTTTGCCACCTCTTCTTCATTTTTGAAGAATCCATCAGAGCGATAAGCATAATATGAGAATAGAGGATATCCCTCTTTGATTATTGTTTGAACATCATATCCTCCAATAATTTCAGTACCTCTGTTATCTATTACTTCATTAAAGCTATCTGAAATATTTCCTGAAATATTGTGAACGACATTACCTGTCATCAACCTGTAGTTCAGCGACATCTCCCAACCTTTTGTTTCAACCACGCTCGCATTTTGTATCGGTGCACCAAAACCGAACAACCCGGGAACAGGCAGATTTACCAGAATATTTTTAGTACGATTATTAAACAGGTCAAATGTGATGTTTAAATTGTTGTTAAGCAGACCAAGATCAACACCTATATTAGCCATTCTGGTAGTTTCCCACTTAATATCAGGGTTAGCAGATGAAAAATAGGCAGTCTCAACCAGATTATCTCCAAAACTAATGCTGCTTGTTGTAGAGACAGTTCTCATATACTGATAAGCTCCAATCCTGTTGTTACCTACCAACCCCCACGAACCTCTTAATTTTAATGACGGCACATAAGCAGTTACATCGTTCCAGAAATCCTCTTCAGAAATACGCCATCCAGCAGAAAATGAAGGGAATAGTCCCGATCGGTTACCTTTGGCAAAATAAGAGGAGTAGTCGTTTCTTATATTAAATTCCAATAAATATTTTTGATCATAGTTATAGGTTGCTCTTGCAAATCCTGAGTATATCGACCAATCTCCGGCAGAGCCTGAGTTTCTTATATTATCACCCGATTGTTCACCAACAAAAACATCAAACTTAGAATCTTCTGTAATTCTGCTGGTAGCAAACTGAAAATCATTAAATCCTTCATAAGCAAAACCGGCTAATCCTTCTAAGGCATGTTTTCCAATTTGAGTATTATATGATGCCATCAGGTTTGTAGTAATGTTTTTTGAACGGTAAAACTGTGCAGTTAATTTATTTTCTGCATCACCTGTACCCTCAAATGCAATTCTCTTCTCACGCATATTATTATTCCAGATACGTCCTCCAACACTACCGGTAAGTTTAAAACCAGTAAAAATATCCCATTCGGCACGTAAAGTTCCCAATAATTCATCATTAGCATTACTGCGATATCCACCATCCATAAGTCGCTGTAAACCATTGGAATTACTGCCGCTTGGATAATTATAACTCCCATCCTCCTTCATTATCGGGTAAATAGGAGGCATACGGTTTGCCTGTTCAATAATCCATTCAGTCCAATATGCATGCTCCTTAATATCATTTCTGGCAAACTGAGATGTCAAATAGAGCGTTAAATCTTTAGTAGCCTTATGACTCACATTTAAACGTGCATTGTATCGGTTATAACCATAATCGGGACCTTTGAACATACTGTTCTGGTCTAAGTATCCCAATGAGGCAAAATAGGATAACAGCTCATTGCCACCGGTCATTGATAAATTGTGTGAACTTTGAGGACTGTCTGTCTTGTATAACTCTCTTACCCAATTTACGTTAGTACCCCCGTTTCTGAAACCGGCAATATCATCGGCAGTAAATTTAGTTGTCCTGCCCGAATTTACTGCAGCTTCATTATAAAGTTCCGCATAGATCCACGAATCAGCAATTTTTGGTAAAGAAGTTGGGTTCTGAAATCCAAGCATATATTCATAATTAAATTCGGCTCGGCCTCTTTCACCTTTTTTTGTTGTTATAAGTACAACACCATTAGAAGCACGCGATCCATAAATTGCAGTAGAAGACGCATCTTTCAAAATCGATATATTTTCGATATCAGAGGGATTAAGATTAGCCATGGACCCCTCTATTCCATCAATAATTATTAGTGGGTCATTATTATTCATTGTATTTAACCCACGAATATTAATAGAAGGAGAACTTCCCGGATTTGATGATCCCTGCTGAATTATCAGTCCGGGTGTAGTACCCTGCAATGCTTCCAGAGCATTGGAGACTAATTTACCTTCTAATTCTCTTTTAGAAACTGATGATACAGCACCAGTCAGGTTCACTTTTCTTTGAACGCCATACCCCACTACAACTATATCATCAAGTGTAAAGGAATCTGCATTAAGTTCAACCCTTATAAAACTTCTTCCATCAATGGCTTCTTCCACTGTTTCATACCCGATATATGAAATAACAAGTGTAGCATTTGAAGGAGCTTCTAACGAAAAGTTACCGTCTTTATCAGTAGCAGTACCAGTTAAAAGATCCTTCACCATAACAGTAGCACCAATTACAGGCTCACCATCTGATACTACATTCCCTTTCACTTGAATCTGCTGAGCTTGTGCATACAATTGGGTACCACCAAATGTAAAAAAAACAAGAGCAAAAACGACAGCTAAATAGTGCCGACAGGTTAGTTTAGAATTTAATCGGTTACATTGTACCATAATTTTACATTTTGAATAATTATTTAAATATTAATGTTTTATCTTAGAAAATGCTCGTCGCATGTTTAATCATATACACGTCATGTATGAACATGCAAATGTATGAAAGAAAATAACACAACCAAAATATTTTGAATTATTTGTTATAATTTATAGATTTAACAAAATAAAAATAAACAATAGTTAGGTTTATATAAGATAGTCTGACTTTAAGTAATGCTTCGTTAAAACTTCATTTATAATACTGACAGTCAATAATTTATGTTAGATCTTCGGAGAGCGTCATAATTTATTGATATTCAGTGGACTATAAGAACTGTTTTAAAAAAATTACCGAAGTATTGTTTAAGGTTATGTTGGCGCTTTAATAAAAAACGGTTTAATACTACCCGTTTGGAATTGCTAACTTTACAGGAACACAAGGTTAAGCATAAAAAGCTTATTTTTGTGTGATATGAGAAAACAAAGAACACGCTTTCACAGCAGTCAGGCCTGGTTTTTCAAAGTTGCAAAAAGTAAGTACTTGTCCTTTTTTCTTTTTCACAACCAGTAAGGTTAGAGATATAGTTTTTTTATTGTAATTTTGCAAATTAGTATGCTTGGAGATTGTGGCTGCCTCTCATGCAATGTGACAGGTAGTCACGAAGTGTGCCCGGACGTTAACATGTAACCTCCGGCGCGATAGGTTTTATATTAAAAACACTATAAGAAACCAGCATTCATTGTGAGGTTGGGCAGGCATACGAACGGATTATTGAATTTGTCAAATAAAATTATACTGCAATAGATGAATTATAAACAAGAGATTATTAATAAAATTAACCAAGGCAATGAAGTAATAGGAGTTATAGGCCTTGGTTACGTAGGTCTGCCTCTAGCCGTAGGCTTTGCCGAAGCAGGAGTACATGTTATTGGATTCGATAAGAATTCACAGAAGGTTGATATGATTAACCATGGCGAGAATTACATTGGCGATATTAGAGATGCTGTACTTAGAGAGGTTGTTATAGACACTTTAACTTTAACTGCAACTACAGATTTCACAAGAATAAAGGAGTGCGATGCTGTATTAATATGTGTGCCTACTCCACTTGATAAGTTTCGTAAGCCCGATATGAGCTATATCGAAAGTGCTTGTAATGATATTGGCAAGAATATGAAACCTGGCACTTTTATCAGTTTAGAGAGTACCACATACCCAACTACAACTGAAGATTTGATGCTTCCAATTATCGAGAAGGAGTCCGGATTGAAAGAGTGTATAGATTTTTGGCTTGCCTATTCACCCGAGAGAGTGGACCCGGGTAATGTAAACTTTCACACAAAAAATACACCCAAGATTATTGGTGCGATTTCTGAGGATGGACTTGAAATTGGGATGAAGATATATTCAAAAGCAATTGATACACTTCACCCGGTGAGTTCGCCACGTATTGCCGAGATGGTAAAGATCCTGGAGAACACCTATCGTTTAGTGAACATCAGCCTTATCAATGAGCTCGCCTTACTTTCGGGTAAGATGGATATCAATATCTGGGAAGTGATAGATGCAGCCAAAACAAAGCCATTTGGATTTCAGGCTTTCTATCCCGGTCCCGGTATTGGAGGGCACTGTATTCCATTAGATCCCTTTTATTTGGAGCATATTGCTAAGAAGTACGACTTCGATTTGTCTATGATTCATGCGGCAGGACATATCAATATGCGTATGCCCCATTATATGTATATAAAGATATCAACAGCACTTAATCGTCATAAAAAGGCTGTAAACGGAAGTAAAGTACTTTTTTTGGGAGTAGCCTATAAACCAAATATTAACGACGAGAGAGAATCGCCCGCACTTGAGATTATGGATACTGTGAAACACAAAGGTGGGGAAGTACAGTATCACGATCCACATATAGATAAGGTAAAAACCCCACATGGGCATAACTTCAACTCTGTTGAACTTACAGCAGAAACTCTAAACTCTGCCGATGTTGTTGTACTCACTACAAACCACTCCACATTTGATGTTGAGTTTATTCAACAACACGCCAAGCTGATTGTTGATTTGAGGAATATGATAAAAGAGGGTGGGGAGAATGTTTATAAATTGTAGGATTAAAACTATTTTTAATGTTTTTTTATTTAACTTAGGCAATACCATGGGCATAATGGTGATTTTTTTTAATGAATAATCCTTCATGAATGAGTAATATTTCTAAAACTAAGCGTATTGCTAAAAATACAACCTTTATAACTATAAGAATGATAGTCGTAATGATTATCAACTTGTACATTGTAAGGGTTGTATTAGATGCTCTTGGTGTTGAGGATTATGGTATATTTAATGTAGTCGCTGGGGTTATTACATCACTTAGCTTTTTAAGTAATGTGCTTGCAACAAGTACACAGAGGTTTTATTCAATGGCATTAGGTGAAGATAATAACGAGCGTTTTAAAAACATATTTTCAGCTAGTATCAATATCTATATTATATTTTCAATTTTAGTATTAATAGTTGGTGAAACAATTGGATTGTGGTTTGTAAATAATCAATTAGTTATACCTGAGACAAGAATGATTGCCGTTAATTATGTTTATCAATTTTCAATATTTTCATTTATATTTTCAATACTACAAGTGCCATTTTTATCAGCAATAATTTCACATGAGGACGTTCAAATATATGCAATAATTAATATATGCGAATGGATTCTGAAATTAACATCTGCAACTTTATTATTCATTATCCCATTTGATAAATTAATTGTATATAGTGGTTCTCTCTTTATTATTCCTTTATTGGTATTATTAGCTTATTTTTTTTTTACACGACATAAGTATCTTTATTGCCATTATGTTTTATATCGTGAAATAAAACTATATAAAGAGTTACTTTCATTTTCAGGATGGTCTTTATATGGTTCAGTCGCTAGTGTTGGTATGAATCAGGTTAATACAATTCTTGTGAATCTATTCTTTGGTCCATTGGTAAACACTTCCAGAGCGATTGCTTTACAAATTAATTCTGCATTAAATTCTTTTACATCAAATGTTTTGTTACCTCTAAGACCACCTATGGTTAAATCGTACTCAGAGGGAGATTATATTTTTTTGAATAAAATATTTAATTTAAGCAATAAATTCATATATTATTTATTATTGATGATATGTGTTCCACTGATGTTTGAGATGGAAATTATTTTAAAATTGTGGCTTAATATTGATGACTTTCAAACAGTTTTATTCTCAAGGTTAATTATAATATACATGTTTATTATGTCATTGAACAATCCAATTTCAATAATAATCCAAGCCACAGGTCATGTAAAAGAATATCACACAAAAGTTGAAATATTCACGTTTTTATGTGTTCCAGCTACTTATGTTTTGTTTAAAATTGGCTATCCTGCACATACTACTTTTATTACTATGATTATAGCAGCAATTTTATCTCATATAACTAGATTGATTTGTTTAAAAAAATACTACAAACCATTTAGTTATAATGAATACATCTACTCTTTTATTTTACCAGCTATTCTAGTTACTGTTTTAACTTCAACTATTGTTTTTATTATACATAGCTACTTTTTTAATATTTTATTTCGTTTACTTTTAGTTCTATCAACATCTTTTATTAGTACTGCTATTTTTGCAATAATATTTGGCTTAACTAAAAGTGAAAAATTTTTTTTAAGAGGATTTATAATTAAGAGTAAATAATAAAATTTATAATATACCCCGTAATTTGTACCACTATCTAAGCAAATAAAAAAGCTTATATTTGTGTTATGAACAAGTCAAGAAGAAAACATTCAGCGGCCTTCAAGGGAGAGGCTGCATTAGCAGCCATCAAAGAACGGGAGACCCTATCTGAATTAAGTGCCCGTTATGGTATTAACCCCACTGTGATATCCACATGGAAAAATGTGTTTTTGAAACGTTCAGAAGAGTTATTCTCGAAGCATGGCCCCAAGAGTGAAGCTGACTTTGAGAAAGAGCGACAGGAGCTATATGCGAAAATAGGAGAACTGAAGATGCAGCGAGACTGGTTACAAAAAAATCGAAGCAGTTGGGCTTGGAATAATGGAACGACGTGACCTAGTTTCGAGAGATGATCGTTTAAGCCTACAGAGCCAATGTGATCTGCTGGAAATCAGCAAATCCGGTATTTACTATTTGCCAAAAGGAGAAAGTGATGAGAATCTTGAGATTATGAAGAAAATGGATAAGTACCATCATGATCATCCTACTTACGGAGTTCTGCAAATGCAAGACTACCTGTTTGCACTGGGTTTTATAGTGAATCACAAGCGAGTGAGTCGACTCATGCGTAAGGCCCGAATAATAGCTCAATATCCAAAGCGGAATTTGAGTAAGTTGGGACTGGCCTGGTATATTTATCCATATCTGCTTCGTAATCTCAATATTGACCACCCAAACCAGGTCTGGGAGATTGACATAACGTATATACCCATGGACAAGGGCTTCATGTATTTAACGTCAATCATAGACGTGTACAGTCGTTTTATTGTTGGCTGGGGCCTTCATAACAGCCTGCATGGAGAAAACGTGCTTGAAGTACTTGAGGCAGCAATGCAAGAGCATGGTGTGCCTGAGATCATCAACTCAGATCAGGGAAGTCAGTTTACCAGCCCAGCATGGGTAAACAAGCTTAATGAACTTGGAATCAGCATCAGCATGGATGGCCGTGGCAGAGCAACGGACAACATCTATATCGAACGGTTTTGGAGGACATTGAAACAAGATCATGTTTATCCGTTCCCGGCGGAAAACGGTACCACTCTTTGGAAAGGGATCAGGGGGTTTATGAATCATTACAACAAGGAGAAAACCCACCAGGGAGTCGGAAGACGAACGCCGGAAAGTATGTTCCTGTTAAGCGCATGATTTTTTTATTTGTAAACAAAGGTACATGTACCAAATGAGACATCAAGCTAAATCCCTGACGGGTTTTTGAAAAAATACTACTCTTTCAAGAGTGGAGATTTTTCCAAAAAAGCTTGACTTACTCATTTGTTTCAAGAAAGGTTGGTTTACAAATGAAAAAAAACAGAAAGTATAAAAAAATGAGAGAATTATTTTAGTTAAAAACCCTGCTTAGACGGTACAGAGAATAGGGAGTATTAAAATTTTATATATGAGTAATACTTATTTAGTAATTAACATAATAATATGGTTTATAACTTTATTGTTATATTTCAAGATTAAAAGGAATATTGATTCGGGTTTTGTCATATTGGCGTCTTTTTTTATATACTCTATTTCTTCATTAATTGCTTTTAATTCCACTCAAATATATAATGAATTGAAAATATTTCCTTTCATTTATTTATATTTGATGATAGTGCTTTTTATTTACCCAGTATTAAAAAATTACAACAGTAGAAATATAATTATTGAAAAACCAAACAAAAAACTGTTTTATTCAATTGCAATATTATATATGACTTCATCAATATTGTTTTTTATTTTTAAAATCAATGGTATATATGAAGGGATTTTAAATATTATTTCTAATCCTTCGGCAGGTGCAGATATATATAGAGATACAATGGACAATAGTTATGACGTTGGTGATGGAATAATTACGAATGTTTTCGCAATTATTTCAAATATATTCTCAGATATTGGTATTCTTTTATTTTTTTATTATTTAACATTAAAGAACAAGAATAAATATATATTGATTGGACTTTCATTTTCTATAATTGCTAGTATATTCGCTCCAATCGCACAGTCTCAAAGAGGACCTGCTGTTGACAGATTGCTCACAGTAATAATAGCATATTTTACTTTAAAAGATTTCATTCCTTATACAATTAAAAAGAGAATCAAAACTATCAGTCTTGTAGTAGTTGTAATTTTCACGATACCAATCGCAGCAATTACAATAAGTCGTTTCGAGCATAGAGAAGGAGGAGCAAAAGGTTCTGTCTTTTTATATACAGGAATGCAAAATTTAAATTTCAATAACTATGCTTTTGATAATGGAGGATTAAGATATGGAGATAGAACATTTCCCTTATTTAAAAGAATATTAGGATATGAAGATGTTCCTTTTAATTTTTGGGAAAGAAGATATAAATATCCAAATTTAAAAATCAATGATGAGGTTTTTATAGGATTTGTTGGCGATTTTGTGCTTGATTTCGGTCCTTGGGTTGCGGCTATAATTTTCATTGTTTTTTCAATAAATACTAATCACAAAACAAGAATAAGAAATAAGACTCTACAATTTCATCAATTAATCCTTCTATATTTTGTTATGTGTGTAAGTATACAAGGTGGAATTAAATTATTTTCATTCTCAGACACAGGTGGAAATTTGAAACTAATTGCTTTTTTACTTGTATATATATTATTCAAATTTGACTATATATACTCCAGGCAGATTAAGAATTACAATTAAAAAAAATGATTGAAAAAATGGAATATCCTTTATTTACTGTTATAATACCTCAAAAAAATAGGGAAGAATTTATTGCACATACATTGAAAACATGTATGATACAAGATTACCCGAACTTTGAGATAATTGTATCAGACGATTGTAGTGAAGATAACTCAGTCGGAGTTATCAAAGAACTAGCTAAAATTGATTCTCGTATAAAATTATTTGCTCATCAAAAGCATCTTGGAATGCGAGAGAATTTTGAATTTGCTCTTCATCAAGTCAAATCAGGATATGTAATTTCATTGGGGGGTGATGATGGACTTGTCCCTGGTTCTATATGGAAAATGTATAATATTCTAACATTTACTAAAAAAGAATTGTTAACGTGGCCTCATGCTCGTTTTAGTTATCCAATAAAAAAGAATGGTAATAATATTTTTTATATAAAAAGGAAGAAGAATAAAGGGGTTAAAATTATTGACTCAACTCACTTCTTAAATAAATTGACAGAGAACTTTTTGTATCAGATTGATGAATGTCCTATGATATATATTAAAGGTGTTGCTTCAATTGAAATTATAAATAAAGTAAAATCAAGAACTCCTGATAATTGTTTTTATTCATGTCCCACTCCCGATGGGTTTTCAGGTATTGTATTAGCAGGTGAAGTAGAGAATTATGCTTACACTAATGAGCCCTTGTCTATAGGGGGGAACTCTATTAAGTCTCAAGGAGCAAATTATCGCAGAACAGATAAAAACTCTAAAATAGAAGCTCTTCAATTCTTTAATGATAATATTCAAAGGACAATGCATAAAGATCTTGCTTCACAACCATACTCACCATTAGAACCTTTGATGACAGCAGATTATTTGTTAACCGCTAGAGATTTACCTGGATGGCCAGGAAAGTTTAAACCTTTTTCTTTCGAAGCTTTAATACGTGCTTCTTTTCGATTTTTAGAGAAAAGCAATTATGAGAATGAAGTATTAATCAGAGAATTGAAAATTATAAGAAATATTGCAATCCAACACGAACTTGTGGATTTGTTTGAAAATTTAATGAAGTCTACAAAAAGAAAAGTTATAAGAGCTGAAAATGTTTACGGTTTTGCAATAACTAATTCTATTAGGTTTGATGGTAAAGAATTGGGAATTGAGAATATATATGACGCTTCACTTGCTACTAACTTTGTTTATAATTTCTACAATAAATTTTCAATTAAGATGTTAGTCAATCTTATTAAAAACACATATAAGATTATAAGAAGAACAAAAAGATATGATATTGAACAACTACCACAAATTGATAATTAAATAAAATTCTATGTCTAAATACAAAGATAAAACCCTTTTAATAACCGGAGGTACTGGTTCTTTTGGTAATGCAGTACTAAATAGATTTTTAGATACTCCTAATTTTAAGGAAATTAGAATATTCAGTCGTGACGAAAAAAAACAAGATGATATGCGTCATGCATTACAAAATCCTAAAGTAAAGTTTTATATAGGGGACGTTCGCGATAAACGTTCTGTTGATGGAGCAATGGATGGGGTTGATTATTTATTTCATGCTGCAGCACTTAAACAGGTTCCTTCGTGTGAGTTTTTTCCTATGCAAGCTGTACGTACTAATGTTATAGGTACTGAAAATGTTTTGGATTCGGCAGTTGAGCATGGTGTTAAGAATGTTGTTGTGCTCAGCACAGATAAAGCTGCTTATCCAATTAATGCAATGGGTATTAGTAAAGCTATGATGGAGAAAGTGGCAATTGCCAAAGGCAGACAGCTTGGAGTGGAAGCAAAGACTACAATTTGTTGTACTCGTTATGGCAATGTAATGGGAAGCCGTGGTTCTGTTATTCCTTTATGGATTGATCAAATTAAAGAGGGTAAGGATATTACTATTACCGATCCTGGAATGACTCGTTACATGATGACTCTGGAGGATGCAGTAGATTTAGTTTTGTATGCATTCGAAAATGGTGTTAATGGTGATTTGTTTGTTCAAAAAGCACCTGCTGCAACATTATCGGTATTAGCTAATGCTTTAAAAGAACTTCTTAAAGCGAATAATGAAGTTAAAACAATTGGTACAAGGCATGGTGAAAAGCTATACGAGACTTTAGTTACAAGGGAAGAAATGGCAAAGTCTATTGATATGGGTAATTATTACAGAATTCCTTGTGATGCTCGTGATTTGAATTACGATAAATACTTTATTGAGGGTGAGGAGAAGATTTCTGCTTTTGAAGATTATCACTCTCATAATACTCATAGATTATCGTTAGATGAAATGATGAAGCTATTACTGAAATTGGATGTCATAAAAGAAAATATTCCTGGATGAAAAAAGTATTAGTTTTAGGTGCCACTGGTATGGCTGGTCATTTAATCACTCTTTATTTTAAGGAAAAGGGTTATGATGCTACTGGTTTCTGTCGAAGAGAGGTGAATGAGTTTAATGCTATCATTGGTGATGCATTAGATACTCAGTCTCTTAAGAAAGCTATCTTAGATGGTAATTACGATGTAATTATAAACTGTATTGGTATATTAAACCAGGATGCAGAGAATAATAAGTCGATTGCTGTTTCATTAAATAGTCACTTACCTCATTTCATTGCGGATATAACTAAAGATAGTTCAACAAAGTTGATACAGATGAGTACCGATTGCGTATTTGCAGGTAATACAGGACCCTATTTTGAGGACAGCTTACCTGATGGTGCTATGTTTTATGACAGGTCTAAAGCTTTGGGAGAAATTGATGACAATAAAAACTTAACTTTTAGAAATTCAATTATTGGACCTGATTGGAATGAAAATGGAATAGGCCTTTTTCATTGGTTTATGAAGCAACAAGGAGTTGTTAATGGATTCACTGGTGCAATTTGGACAGGAGTAACAACTCTCACTTTAGCTAAAGCTATGGAACAGTCTATAGAACAAGATTTAACAGGACTGTATAATTTGGTAAATAACGAAAGTATAAGCAAATATGATTTACTTTTGTTATTTAATAAACACTTCAGGAATGATTCTATTACAGTAAATGCTCACGATTCATTAAAATTGGATAAATCATTAAGGAAAAAGAGAACGGATTTCAATTTCATAGTGCCATCTTACGAGCAAATGATTGTAGAAATGAAAGAATGGATTGATAATCATAAAGAAATTTACCCTTCATATTACTTTAACGCTTAATTTAAATGGATAAAATAAAATTAATGACTTTAGTGGGTACACGCCCAGAAATAATTAAACTATCTGAAGTCATAAAAAAATGTGATACTTACTTCAATCATATTTTAGTTCATACTGGACAGAACTATGATTATAAATTAAACGAAATCTTTTTCAAAGATTTAGGTTTAAGAAATCCAGATCATTACTTAGGAGTTGTTGGAGAAGATTTGGGTGAAACAATTGGTAATGTAATAGCCAAATCATATAAGATAATGCAGGAAGAGAAGCCTGATGCGATTCTGATTTTAGGTGATACAAATTCTGCACTTGCCGCTATAAGTGCTAAGAGACTAAAGATTTCTATTTTTCATATGGAAGCTGGCAACAGGTGTTTTGATGAAAATTTGCCTGAAGAAATTAACAGACGGATTGTTGATCATATCTCTGATATTAATTTACCTTATACTGAACATGCTCGCAGGTATCTTTTCTCTGAAGGAGTGAAAAAGGAATCGATTTTTGTGACTGGTTCTCCAATGGCAGAAGTTATTTCTGTAAATAAAGAAAAAATTGAATCTAATAACGTTCTAGATGAATTAAAGATAGAAAAGGGTAAATACATCTTACTTTCTGCACATAGAGAAGAGAATATTGATAATGAAACAAACTTCTCTGAACTGATGAATGCTGTGAATGCAATGGCTGTGAAATATAACCTTCCTGTTATTTATAGCATGCATCCCAGGAGTAAAAAATATATTACACAACGAAATTTTAAATTCAATGAACTAATAAGACCACTAGAGCCTTTTGGTTTTTCGGATTATATATCATTACAAAAGAATGCTTTGTGTGTTGTTTCTGACAGTGGAACATTAGCCGAGGAGTCTGCACTATTGAATTTTCCGTCGGTATCTATCAGAACTTCCACAGAAAGACCAGAGGTTTTGGATAAAGGAAGTTTTATAATTGGTTCAATTTCTGAGAAATCACTATTACAAGCCGTGGATATGGCTGTTATGATGTCTGCTAATAATGAAGAGAGTGTAGTTGCTACTGACTATGTAGATACTAATGTTTCTATTAAAGTTGTGAAAATCATTCAAAGCTATATAGACATAATTAATAGAAAAGTTTGGGGCAAACTCTTATGAGAAAATCTTAATAACAAAATGATTTTACTATGATCATTCAAAAATTGAGTCCCCTCCTAAAACCTCATTTTTCAAAAACATGAAAAATCGAGATATTTCGGACGGGGAGCGTTTAGAAAAATTCTTATTGCTAAATTTACATTATTTTTAAAATATATCCATTTATTAATGGAAGAAACGAGTCCCTTTTGACTCGAAAGCGATCTTTTACTTGTTTGCATCACGTGTTTCAGTATTCTCCTGAAGTTTATCCACGTCGCCCGGGAGTGCGCCCATAGCCTGTTGGCGGCAATCTCGCGGTAGCGTGTCTTGCCGTTATTACAGTTGAAACCGAGCTGGAAGATGGAAGCCTCAACATTGTTTCGCTTCCATTTCTCCTTGATGGGAACGTCCCCCAGCTTTTTCCTGAGCATGGACGTGCGGACGTTTTCAGGCGTGAAGTAATAATATTTCCCGTCTCCCGTCTTAATACGCAACTTTTTCAATGGCTCACCGGGGCGTAGGGAGTGCCGTTATCGGATGAATAAAGAACCTTGAAAATATCCTCGTTTACACGCGCCACGACGTGCTCGCGGAAGATATTATGCCAGGAGTCATTTTTCAAGTAATCTTTCAACGAGGAGCCTCGTAGCATTCCGGAAGGGGATGAAAACATGTCTAGTTGTGGGTTCTTTCCGGACTCTTTAAACATTATTTGCAAGCTTTAAGTTTTGCTCCAAGTTGCTGAAATATATACTGATATGCAAACAATTAAGGTGCTGTTTTTCAGCGCAGTTTTGAAATATTAATCATCACTTCCGAATGGTCAGGAATTTTCATGAAAAAACGCCAGGGACTTTTCGGAGTGGACTCAAAATTGATTAAAAAATCAAATAGTTTAAAATGAAAGTACTTATTATATTGGAAGCTGGCATACCAAGTTATAGAAATTTTTTATTTGAAAGATTAACACTGGAGAAACAGATAACTGAATTGTTAATATTACATACAGGTAAGATATATAATGGACAAGGTAACTATAAAAGTCGAAAGCTTAAATTTATAGGAACCAATAAGTTGGGATTACATATTGGAATATGGGAATATATATTTAAATATGATGTGGTTATTTCATCATATAACCTTAGAATAATTACTTGTTGGTTACCAGTTTTTTTTAAAAAGAAATTTATTTTTTGGGGAAAAGGTCTAGGCAATAACGAAAGTAGTTTTGTTAAACTATTGCGACAGATTACAGCTAATAAAGCCAGAAAAATTTTACTGTACAATGAAGCCAAAAAGAATGAATTTTTAGCTAAGATTAAAATTGATGAAAGTAAATTAATTGCTTACACAAATACTATTCACATTTCAAATCATGGGTTTGATGCGAATAATGGAAAAGAATATTTACTTTATTTTGGTAGAATTCAAAAACGCAAAGGCTTAATAGAATTGATATATCAATATAATGATTACTTGAGGAAAATTGATAAAGCTAAACTTTTTAAACTAAGATTTGTCGGTAATGGTGAATATATTGGAGATTTAAAGAAAATTGTTAGTGAATTAAATTTAAAACATTTGATAGAATTTTATCCTGGAGTATTTGATGATATTTCAATAAAAAAACATTTCGCAAATGCAGTTGCTTATGTATCACCTTACAATGTTGGTTTAGGAGTCGTGAATAGTTTAGCATATGGTGTGCCAATTATAACTTGTAAAGAACCACAAGCAGGTCCTGAATTCTACTATTTGAATGAAAAAAATTCTTTTGTTGTAAACGATATAAGTGAATTAAGTGATATATTTCAATATTTGTCAAATAACAATAATCAAGAACTATTCTCTAATAGCTATAATTATTTTACTAATCATTTAGATAGCAATATAATGTATGAAAATTTCATTAATACGATAATTAAAGTTGGGAATGAATAAAATAGAACGTTTTGTGTATGACCTTGTTAAGTCAAACCCCAAGATAAAAAAACTGATTAGAAATATTTACCAGAGTGTTTTTGATTTAATGCCACGTAAAAAGAATTATACGGTTAATCCTATTATCTTAAAAGAGGGCTTTTTTTATGGATTTCATGAGATACAACCGTTCTCTGAAGATAACACAAAAATATTAGCAAATAAATTAAGATATAATGAGGTACGTATGCCCCGAAAAGATGACTTCATAGATGTGGGGTATATTAATTTTGATGGCAATGCTCTAGGAGATTTTGTAAAATTAGGCGAAACAAATGCATGGAATTTTCATAAAGGGTGTAGGTTACAATGGATCAATAATGATGAAGTAATTTATAACTGTACTTCTAACGACAATATGACTTCTAAGATTGTTAATATTCATTCAGGCGATGAAAATATAATTCCTTTTCCAATTGATACTGTAAGTCCCGATGGTAAATATGCTACATCCTTTAGTTATGAAAGACTCGAAAAGCATATGCCTGGTTATGGATATTGCCATAAAGATGATTATTCATACATTGATGAAAAGTCGTCAAACGATACAGGTCTTTTTATAGTTGATTTGCATACCAAAGAAAGAAAACTAATTGTGAGTTTAGATGAACTTGCAAATTCCACAGCTTCCTTTGAAGCCAGTAATGTGTCAGATCATTATGTAACGCATTCGGAATTTTCACACGATTCAAAATTAATTTCATTTCTACACCGATGGACGGGTGAATATAAGGGTAAACGTTTTACAGAATTAATGATTTATAATCTTGAGACAGGAAAACTGATTTGCATACCTACCACAGGTCATATGACATCTCATTATGATTGGAATCATAAACGAGAAATAATAGCATATTGCAATTATAAAGATCAAGATGCACATGTGTTACTAAAGATTGATGATATTAATGAAAGTAAATTTGTTGCCTATCCTAGTCTTAATTCTGATGGGCATCAATCATTTATAAATGATAGTAGTTTTGTGACTGATACTTATCCGGATAAGTGGCGAATGGCCAAATTATATAAAGTAAATATTAATGACAATAGTGTGAAATTGATATCCTCTGTTTATTCCCCAAAGAAATTTCAATCTACCACAAAAAAAGGCCATGTAGCATGTGATTTACATCCAATTGTTTCTAAAGATGGTAGTTATGTATGTTTTGATACTGTGCATACAGGTAAAAGGTCTTTAGCTATTATGAAATTAAATTAATATGAGATTAATCTACCTTCATCAATATTTTAAGTTTCCTAATGAAACAGGTGGTACTCGATCTTATGATTTAGCTACATCTTTTGTGAAGAAAGGGATTAAAGTGGTTGTTGTTACAGCAACTTCAGATATAAATCATAAATCTAAAAAGAGGTGGAAGGTTATAGAAAGGGAAGGTTTAAAAGTTAATTACATTTATCTACCATATGGAAACCATTTGTCTTACTTTCAGCGTTCTCTTGTGTTTTTTAAGTTCTTATGCTTTTCTACTTTTCGTTTATTAAAACTTAAAGGTGATTTCGTATTAGCAACTTCAACTCCTTTAACAATAGGAATTCCTGCTCTATTTAAGAAATGGTTTGGTAAGACTCCTTATATCTTTGAGGTTCGTGATGTGTGGCCAGAAGCTGTAATTGCAATAGGTGCTATAAGAAATAAGGTGATGCAAAAATTACTTTTTTTCCTAGAAAGAGTAATATATAAAAATGCATCTACCATTGTGCCTCTCTCTACCGATATGCAAAAGTCGATAGTAAATAGGTATCCACAATTTACAGATAAATCGTCAGTTGTTATAGAAAATATATCTGAGATAAATCGTTTTCAGAATATTAAAGATAAGATTGACTTAGAGAATATTACAGGTTTTAAGCCTAGATTTTCGGTCCTTTATGCCGGTACATTTGGAAAAGTTAATGGAATTGATAGAGTAATTGATCTTGCTCAGAAAACTCTTATAATTGATAATAGACTTGTTTATATATTAATTGGTGCTGGAGCTGAGAAGGAGAATGTAATTCAATTGGCTAAAAATACTGGTGTTTATGGTAAAAATGTATTTATCTTAGATTCAATTTCAAAAAATGAACTCCCAAAATGGTATAACACTGTATCTATGGGATCATCATTTGTAATTGATATTAAAGAGTTGTGGGCTAACTCAGCAAATAAGTTTTTTGATACTTTAGCTGCAGGTAAACCAATATTAATTAATCATGAAGGTTGGCAAGCTGAAATCATTAGAGATTATAATATTGGTTATGTATTACCGTCTATCGTTACTACAGAAGACGCTTCGAGTTTTGTAAAATATACATTAAATGATTCTCTTATTAATGAGCAACAAATAAATGCTTTATCTGTAGCTAAAGAAAAATATTCACTTGAGAGGGCGGTGGAGAAATATACCGATGTAATTAGCAAATTTACAATGTACAAAAAATGGCAATGTTGAGTGTACAACTTTTGGCAATATCCAATGTACAGGTTTAACATTACATTAACTATCTCTTTTTTATTGTATTCAACTGTTTTTTTATTCTTTCTCAAGGAAAGTTTTCCGGTTGTCCATACGGTAACCGTTTCCCTCGAACCTGATCACCTCGCAACGATATAGCAGTCGATCCAGGATGGCTGTGGCTAACACTTCATCATCCAGTGTCTCCGCCCACTGGCTGGGTGACTTGTTAGTGGTGATGATGATCGAGCACTGCTCATGCAGGTGATTGATCAGATTGAACAGAGCCACCGCTTCACTCTTTTGCACCGGGAACATCATGATGTCATCTATGGCAATCAGGTGTGCCTTGGTGTATCGCTTGTAGGTGCTCATTGCCGATGAGATGATTTCTTTCCTGTTGAGCACGCCTATCAGGTCAGCCATGGTGGTAAAATAGGCCCTATAACCTTTCTTGATGGCATCATTGACCAGTCCCCCGGCCAGGTATGTTTTGCCCGTACCGCTTGGACCCATCAGCACCAGGTTGTATAGCTGATCGACCCAGAGCAGCTCCCTGAGCTGTGTCATCTGCCTTATGCCGATGCTGCTCGAGGCCTTGTAATCGTACTCGTCAAGCTCGTGTGCACGTGGCAGACGGGCCAGTTTAGTCCTGCGCCGGTAATCATTCAGCTGTCGCTGCTCTAGCTCTTTTATAAGCATGTTCTCCAGGAAGTCCGCGTATCCCGGTGTATCTATACTCGCCTGGTGAAGCATCGGCTGCAAGTTTTTGCTCAGGTATCCCAAACGAAGTATGCCGGCATATTGCTTCATGTTTTCTATCTGCTGGATAAAACGGTTTGATTTGTGCCAGTGATTTCGGTCTATGTGTGCCACCTTTTTCGGTTCAAACCGTGCCACTTTTTTCGGTTCGATTTGTGCCACTTTGAAAAGATCAAGTTATCTTGTCCCTAAAAAAGGGATGCGGTATGGCAAATAAACTTGATCCTATGGATATAAAACAAATTTTAGTCTTAATCAACGACGGTTTTAGTAACCGCAAGATTGGTGCTACACTTGGTATATCTCGTAATACCGTTAACAGCTATGTACAACAGTTTAACTCAAGTGGTTACAGCATTGGCGAGCTTTTAAACTTTGAAGAGACTCGTTTAAACGAACTCTTCACCAGTAAAACTACTATCGACACTTCCCGGCATGATGATTTAATGCGCTATATTGAGCGTATCAAAGCAGCCCGGAGTCATCCCGGTTTTACTTTTCAGTACCATTATAATGAGTATGTAAATAATGTAAGCAACCCCTACAGCTACACTCAGTTCCTGGAGCACTTCCACCGTAAATACAGTAAAGTAAAAGGTTCAATGAAGCTTGAGCATATTGCAGGCCATGAGATGTTCGTTGACTTTGCCGGTAAAAAGCTTGAGATAGCAGATAAAGATACGGGTGAGATCAAACCGGTTGAAGTCTTCGTATCAATTTTACCCTGTAGTCAATATACTTATGTTGAAGCCTGTGCCACACAGAACCGTAATGATTTTATAAGTTGCTGTAAAAACGCATTACACTTTTATGGTGGTGTTCCAAAGGCAATCGTATCTGACAATCTAAAGTCTGCCGTTACAAGAGCCAGCAAACATGAAGCAGTTATTAACCGCTGCTTCAAAGACTTTGCCAGTTATTACGGTTGTGTTATTAACCCCACAAGAGTGTATGCTCCACAGGATAAAGCATTAGTAGAAAATGCTGTACACCTTACTTATCAAAGAATCTATTACCCTCTTCGAGAGATGACATTCTTCTCGATAGAAGAGCTCAACAGGGAGATCAGGCGATTGCTTACAGAATACAACAAACTGCTCTTTAAGCGTAAAGAGGCCAGCAGACTGGAACTGTTTCAGACAATAGAGCGAGGCTATCTGAAGCCATTACCCGCCGATCAGTACGAGATAAAAGAGTATCGCAGGGCAAAGGTTCAGAAAATGGGATATGTATATTTTTCACCCGATAAGAGTTATTATAGTGTACCATACCGCTATATAGGCAAACAAACACAAATACATTATACACAGAAACATATAGAGGTTTACTACAATCATCAGCGCATAGCCATACATCAGAGGAATCACACTACAGGCAGCTATAACACCAACTCGGATCACCTGAGCAGTACGCATCAATCATACCTGGGTTGGAATCCGGATTACTTTAAGAATAAAGCTGCAGCACATGGTGAGCATGTTGTCAGCTGTGTAGAACATATACTTGCATCTGTAGATTATCCTGAGATTGGATACAAGCGTGTAACCGGTCTTTTACAACTCCATAAAGCTTACGGCTCAGGAAGATTAAACAGAGCCTGTAAAATGGCTTTAAATGCCGGGATACCATCATATACCCGAATCAAAAACATCCTGAAGAATAACATGGATAAAGCATTAATCTTTTATGATGAATCCGATAGTGCACAGTCGCACATACCGCTGCATCATAATATAAGGGGAGCATCATCCTACAGTTAAGCAAATCAGTTAATTATAAACCTATAATAATGAACAACAATCAAACAGTCGAAAGATTAAAACAAATGAGGCTCGGAGCGATGGCTTCATTACATTATCAGCATATCAAAGACAACAGGATAGAGAATGTTACAGCTGATGAATACCTGGCTTTGCTTACAGATCATCAATGGGAAAGAACGATTAAATAATAAAATTGAGCGTCTTATCAGACAGGCCGGCTTTAGAGAACAGGCCAGTGTAGCAGATGTTGAGTATAATCAGCAACGTAATCTGGATAAAAATATGTTTACCCGCCTGGCCACTCTGGACTTTATTAAACGAAAAGAAAACATCATAATAACTGGAGCATCCGGTACGGGCAAAAGCTATCTTGCTCAAGCTTTGGGATATCAGGCCTGTTTAATGGAATACAAAGTGTTATATGCAAACACCGCCAAACTTATCGGCAGACTCAAACTCAGTAAAATAGACGGCACTTACCTGAAGGAGCTGTCAAAACTAATAAAAACAGATATACTTATCTTAGACGACTTTGGGCTGCATGCCTTTGACAATCAATCCAGGGAGATATTACTGGATATTATTGACGAGAGGCATAATCAGGCATCAACTATATTATCCTCACAGATACCGGTATCAGCCTGGTATGATCTGATTGGGGAGCAAACAATAGCAGATGCTGTCCTGGACAGGATAGTAAACTCATCACACAGAATAATACTTAAAGGTGAGTCACTTAGAAAAGGAAAAATAAGTACAACTGAATAAAATTATTAACTTTGCCAATGATCTTTCAAATAGGTAAAAAACTATGAATTATAGTGGCACGGTTTGACCGAAAAGAGTGGCACTATCAGACCGAAATACACATCTGCTTCATAGCTCCATGATTTGATCGTACCGGTTTATCTTGCTTCTCTCGGGGATGTATGCATCCGTGTCATACTGACTTGTTTGAACACCGTCATGCAACACGCTTACAACAGGCAAGGGCTTCTTCTCCCGGCGTTTTAACTCCCGGTAATGTGATGCGGCTTCTTTCAGGTAAAGGGCGTTGTAGAGCCCATTGTCGAGGCAGTAATCAAGTGCACTGCCAACGATCTCTTCACCATATTCGCCCATCACCTCCCTTATCATTTTCAGATTGTCTCTCAGATAACGGGGCTTATACTTGTGTATCTCCTCTATGAACAGGTACAAAGTGTTGTTGCCCTTCCAGATCGATAGGACTTCCTGCTTGAAGACCTCGAGCCTGGAGTTCCGATCCCGTCGATAAGTTGTGCTACCGATTACCTTGCCTTTTTCAAGACTGACGGGGTGCTCGGCCAGAAGGATGCCTTGCCGGTTGGAAAGCGAAAGGGTGCCATCCTTGACCTTGAGTAATACCTCCGGTCCCTTCCCGTTATAGGTGCCATATGGGACCCTGTAGAAGTTCCCCTTGTAACTGATTGTGTTATCTTTTCTCACCGTGTAGGTGGGAATCTCATCCCGGGGGATTGCCGGTGAGGGGCGAAAAAAAGGAGAGATGCTCCTTTTCAATCAACCACACATCGTGGGGCAGGCGCTTCGTCGTGGCATGTTTGGTGCCGTTCGCCTTGCGCTCCAACCAGCTCAGGACTTCCTCGTTGAGGCGATCTATATCGTGAAAGGTACGCGCGCGAAGAAAGTTGTTTTTTACGTATCCTACCACGTTCTCAACCCGGCCTTTGCTCTGGGGATCGGCCTTGCGGCAGAACTCAACGCTGATACCACGTTCATCCCTGTAGCGACGAAAATCATCAGCCAGGAGATAATCGCCAAGGTTCTCACTTTTCAGAAACACTGAGTCCTGATCATAGAGAAGCTTCCCGGGGATACCCTCTATATACCTGAAGGCCTGCTCGTGAGCCTGGACGGCTGTTTTCCCGGTGAAGGGAGTTGTTTGGAAAAAACACATATTTGTAGCGACTGCGTGACAGGACAAGGGCAAAAAAATAAACCCTGCGCCTACTGCCGTCCAAACGTCGCATCTGTGCTGTACCGAAGTCAACCTGCGCCTGGCTGCCATATGCAAACTCTTCCAGGGCTTCCGTCTGGCGGATCTTCTCCGGTACAGGGATCTTCTCCTGACGCCGCACGTGCTGGACAAAGTTGTATACAGTCTTGCTGTTCACCTTCGGCAAGTCGGGGTATTTCTCCTTCAGCCGGTCTTCTATCACTGCCGCCGGCAAACCATTGTCTATACTCAATAAGGAAAGAACGTCCGGGTAATATGGCGACAGAACAAGTTCGTATACACGTTGTTTCATTGAAAACTCATGAAACTCTTCTTCACTCATCTTCTTGTACCTGGAAACAGTTCTGCGGTCAATACCCAACTTTTTTGCAATTTTACTATCCGAATTGCCCGGATTACTGGAAAGTTCTTTAACTTCGTACCACATACGTACCTTTCTAAGGTCATGTATCTGAGTCTTCATAGTGTTTGTATTTTCGTGAATTACAAATATATGAAGACTCTTCTTTAACCCTTTTTATGTACATTGCATATTGCCAATTTCTGTACATTCAATCTTGCCGAAAATTGTACATGCGAAGTTACTGATTACAACCGATGTGTTTAATAACATTAGAGCCTAAATATTCAGTTGATTTTATTTATTATTAATTGCTTTGTAAAATTTTGATTTGTAGTTTTACAAAGTTTTCATTTCTTATTGAAAGTGAAGAAGAAAAAGAGATTGATTTGATAAAATTAGAAAACATTCTTTTAAAACACATTCAATCATAGCCACTATCAAGATCCTTTTCAATTCACTTAGATCCCAAAACATTTACTAAACTTAAAAATTGATATAATCTCTTTTCAAATATAATGGGTGATATAAATAGTCGGGAAAGTTTCAGGTTGAATGCTACACTTAAAATTATAACACAACAAGAGCAGTTTTTTCAGTGGTTGAGAATGTTCTTATACATAAATGAATCATTACACAATGAATTAGATTCTGTATATCAACAGATGTATTATGTGTCACTTAATCAACTAATGAAAGAGGGTGTCCCATACGTCGAGAATGTTACTCGCCTTTTGAAAAATGGAGAAAATAAACACCTTAAAGAATGGTTCAATACACTTCAAAATAGTTTATATAAAATCAAAGAGTTGCTCCCAGAGAATGAATGGGAATATATTGAATACAAACGTCACAACGTTTGCCACATTTTTCAAAATCAATACGAGCAAATACAAGATAGCGGAAATATAAAAAGTAATAGAAATAATAAAAAAATAACTGAAATTGATAAAAACTTTCAGTCCATCTTATTGAAATATAAACTTGATGATGGTTTTGATAAGCATATAACGACAACATTATATCCTATATTGAATGATTTGTACAATGAGTTAAAGCGCATACATGATGAAGAGCAGAACATGTAAGGCACAATATGAACAATAATAACTTGTGGAAAATGTAGAATATAGTGTAAGGAAATAAGTTAATTGGTAAAGAGATTTATCAGAATATATAGAGCTAGGTTTTTGTTTGAATAAACTTCTCCCCTTCCTTAGACAGTTTCTATTCACAGATAAGTTAGTTTCCTGGGATCGCCCTGCAGGGCGATCCCAGGAAACTAAGCGGCCTCCCGGTACACATCCATCGGCCTTTTATATTCCAATCCCTGATGGGGCCTTTCCTGGTTATAATACTTCATATAATCCTTTATTTGTAAGCACCCGATAAAGTCCCCGTTTTAGTTTACATTTTAAGTTTTGATCTTTGCCGGCAAACATAATTAAATATGACGCCAATAAGCAAAGAAGAATTTATGGTTATATTAAAACGCCAGCAAGAAAGCGGTTTAAGTGTCAAAGATTTTTGTGAAAATCAATCTTACACGGCTTCCAGTTTTTATTACTGGAAAAGTAAGTTTGGGCTGACTCGTCCATATAACAATCATGCACATGAAACTGCAGTGGATAAACTGGCTCCCATCAGTTTTAATCTATCTGAAAATAAGCCTGCACTTAAAACTGTTCCATCAGTTAATATTAAAGGAGAAATAAAAATAAAGTTGCCCGGTGGTATCCAGGTAAGTTTTATAGGCAGCACTCAAACTGAGGCTGCTATTAAATTACTTGCTCAAATATGTTCTGCACATGTTTTGCCTAAATGATACAATGCGCTATTTTCTCTGTCCGGGAAAGACAGATATGCGTAAAGGGATGAACTCACTCTGTGGAGTTGTGCAAGAACCATATGGGATATGATGTTAGAATGGGTGATTGTTTCATTTTCATAAACAGAACTCGTACCACAATGAAAATACTTCATGCAGAAGACGGAGGTTTAGTTTTGTATATGAAAAGGCTCGAAGAGGGTACCTTTCGTTTGCCTGCTTATGATAAAGACAGCCGGTCATACCCTATGAACTGGTCCAGTTTAGTAATGATGGTTGAAGGTATACAGGATGACCCAAACACTAGGTTGAAGCGACTAAAAGCGTTTAGAAACCACCAATAAAAAAACTCAAATAAAAGTGTAAAATATTGCTCTGAAAGCTTGTCTGGCTCACGGTTTTTTAGTATTTTTATAGCTAAATACAAACCCATACAATGGACCAGTCGCAAGCATTAGAACTCTTAATAAAATCGCAAGCGGAACAAATCCGTCTACTTACTGAGGCTAATGCTAAACAGGCAGAGCAGATGACCGGTCTGCAGCAAAAGATTGATAAGCTCCTATCACAAATAGCCTGGTTTACCCGTCAGTTTTATGGACGTAAAAGTGAGAAGCTATCCAGGCTTGACCCCAATCAGCTCAACTTATTTGAAACATTAGAAGATGAAAAGAAACATCTTGAGGAAATAGAGGCAGAGCGCATCGAAGCAGAAAAGCAGATTGAAGAAAATATATCCTCCAGAAAGAAGACTCGTTCCAACAGAAAGCTGCTTGAAGGACTTCCCGTTATAGAAGTAATTATTGAGCCGGAAGATGTTGATAAAGATAAATACAAGCGCATAGGAGAAAGAACGTACCCGTACACTTGAGTTTGAACCGGGTAAATTATATGTAAAAGAGATCGTACGTCCTAAATACGGATTAAAAGACAATCTCACACCTGCAACCAAAGAAGCACCTGCAGTGCTTATAGCACCGCTTCCTTTGTTGCCCATCTACAAAGGACTTCCCGGAGCCAGCCTCCTTTCGGAAATTATGCTTGGAAAGTATGAATATCACCTGCCTTTTTACCGTCAGGTAAAACAGTTTCATCACTTGGGAGTAAAGATACCATCAAATACCTTGAGTGGATGGTTTAAACCCACATGTGAGCTGCTAACTCCATTATACAAGATCCTGAAGGAGGAGGTTTTAAACACGGACTACATACAGGTTGATGAAACCACCTTACCTGTTATAAACAAAGAGAGCCACTATGCAAAGAAAGAATATCTGTGGATGATAAGATCTGTCATGAAGAAACTGGTCTTTTTCCATTATGATGATGGTTCAAGATCGGGAGATACAGCCTACTCTTTATTAAAATCATTTGATGGTTACCTTCAGAGTGATGGTTATGGAGCATACAATTTTTTTTAAAGAAAACGACCAGATTTGTCTTGTTGCCTGCATGGCCCATATACGACGTCGCTATGAAATAGCTTTGGACGAGAACAAATCCCTTGCAGAGTATGCATTAAAGCAGATACAGCATCTTTACCAAATAGAAAGAATGGCAGATGAACAGAATCTGTCGTATGAGCAACGCTACAAAAAAAGGAATGAGCTTGCACGTCCCATAATGTTATCTTTTGAAAAGTGGATGGAGAAAACATATCCTACAGTACTACCCAAAAACCGCATGGGCGAGGCTATAAGTTACTCCTACTCTTTATGGCCACGAATGAAGAATTATTTAAAAGACGGCAGATTAAAAATAGATAATAATCTGGCAGAAAATGCCCTCAGACCGATTGCTTTGTCAAGAAAAAACTTCATGTTCTGTGGTAACCACGAAGCAGCTCAAAATACAGCAGTAATCTGCTCATTGCTTGCCTCGTGCAAAGAGTCCGGTATAAATCCAAGAGAATGGCTAAATGATGTAATAGCTAAAATGCCATACTACCAGAATCCGGGAAATGAAGATAACCTAAGAGCACTCTTGCCAAACAATTGGAAACAACAGGAGTCTAATAAAACTCTAATAATAGTCTAAAGAAACTCTAATAATTATCTGAGGGCCTAATTGCCAAAAGCAATTAGGAGAAAATCAAGGGGTAGTTGCTAGGGTGCTTACCTTTATTTTGTGATATAACTCCAAACCATTGTCTGATGGTTCGAGATAAAGCTTCTCGTATTTGATGTTCCGCCAAAATCTTTCAATGAAGATATTGTCAATAGCCCGTCCCTTCCCGTCCATGCTGAACTTTAAACCCTCGTATGAAGAAAAATAAGCTGAAAACTCCGGGCTGGAGAACTGACTCCCCTGATCCGTATTGATTATCTCCGGAGCACCATGGTGCTTTATAGCCTCTTCAAGGCACTCGCGGCACCAATGGGCGGTCATCGTGTTGGACAGTGACCAGCCAACGATATAGCGGCTGTAAACGTCAATGATGCCAACCAGGTACAGATGGCTGCCAGCTAACGGGATATAGGTGATATCCATCGCCCAGACCTGATTGGGGCGCGTTACCTTTAACCCACGCAGCAGGTAGGGATAAATCACATGGCTTGCTCCCTTATGGGGCTTGCTCGTGTTCGGACGGGGGCCGGTCGCATATAAATCCATTTTCCGATATAAACGGCGCACACGCTTGGGATTGACCTCGTAGCCAATGCCACGAAGGTGATGTGTCATCCGGGGTACACCGTAGAACGGGGTAATCATGTACTGTTTGTCTATCTGCTTCATCAGTTCCTCATTATAGAGACCATCTTCACGGGGCGAATAGTAGAAGCTGCTACGGGGCACATCCAACAAATCACACTGGCGTGAAACGCTTAAAGAGTGGGTCTTGTCGATTTTGCTCATCCGTTCATTTTTGGCTATTTCCCCAATACTTTTTTTAAGAAATCAACCTCCAGCTGAAGCTGTCCGACCTTCTTGAACAGGGCGTCTTTCTCCTTGTCATCCTCTGTTTTAGAGCCGC
The DNA here is from genome assembly GCF_022267555.1 of Proteiniphilum propionicum. Classification (NCBI taxonomy): domain Bacteria; kingdom Pseudomonadati; phylum Bacteroidota; class Bacteroidia; order Bacteroidales; family Dysgonomonadaceae; genus Proteiniphilum; species Proteiniphilum propionicum. The sequence continues at coordinate 2,636,742 of NZ_CP073586.1, read as the reverse complement.
CTCTCTCGAACACCTGGTCCGCCTGAGATAAAAATTGAGTCTTCCACGTCGAGATCTGACCCGGGTGAAGTTCATACTTCCTGGCGATCTCCTGGACTGTTTCTCTTTCTTGAAGTGCTTCTAAAACAATCTTTGTTTTAAAGCCGGCACTGTAAGTTTTCCTTTTCTTCATGACAACAAAATTAATATTATTTTTTAATGATTCTTGTTGTCTAAGATTCGGGGGTAATTATAGAATTTTCATATCTTTGTATAATTAGTATACAAAAGTATTATTATGTCAGTTAGCATAAATCAATTAAGAGATATGTCATCACTTTTTATGAGAAGTGAAGTTAACCGTTGGTTTAAAAGTGATTTTGAATCTATTAACATGAAGCTTAGACGATATAATCTTTTAGAGAGAAACAAAGGTAAAAGCTACTTGCATGTTTTAAGAAAAACGTATAAAACTATTGCACAGCATTATCCAAATGAATATGTTGTTAAAAATGAGTTTATTAGTCAGAAAATTAAAGAGTTGCTCGGAACAAGTAAATCCGTAGTTTTCAATGAGTTCAGGATTGGGAAAGCAATTGCCGATTTAGTATTATTTAATGGTGATTCAAAGGTTTTTGAAATCAAAACTATTTTAGATAGAGAGTACAGGCTTAACTCACAACTCTCAGAATATAAAAAGATATTCAACTATGTGTATATAATAGTTCCAGTTGAGCACTTGGAAAGGTATGATACATACGATAAAGAAGTTGGGATTATAACTTACAATCAAACATTCAATGAATTTAAGGTCCAAAGGGAGGCAGATAAAAATTTAAATATGGATGTTGATGTTCTCATGAATGTGTTGCATTCAAAAGAGTATTTGAAAATAGTTGCAGAATATTTTGGATTACCCGATGAAATCAATGCTTTTAATCAGTTTGAGATTTCTAAAGAACTAATTTCTACTTTATCCCCTGATTGTCTTAATAAAATATTCGTTGATACTATGAAGATGAGAGATATCAACAATCTTTTTTTTAATAAGGTTAATTGTGAGTTTAATCAGATTTGTTTATCTATGAACCTTAAAAAAGAAGAAAGAGACCATATGATTTCAAATTTAAGAAAAACAATAACTTAAATCATAAAAACATGTATTATCCATATTTGAGAGCTCGTCAGTTTGAACTGATTAGTCTTAGAGAGCTTGCATTAGAAGGAGCTACAAATAATATTGTTCCAGTTCTTGAACCATTAAGCAATCGATTTAACAATTTGCAGTTAGCCAACACGGTGTTTTGTGAACAAGGTTTTAAACCTTATTTGTTGGTAAATCCACTTGAAGGTGATGATGATAGTAGGGGTGATACACAAATATTTTTAGAGTTTTTAGCTGAATTAGAAGATTCATGCTTTCAGATTGCTTTTCATTTTAATGATAATAAAGAATATATTGAATCATCTATAGAAAAATATAATCTTACAAACTGTATGATAGTTGGGTTGGATAACTATTCAGATGAAGAATCACTAAAAGTGGTGTGCAATAATCAATCAGTCTCGCATATAATGCTGCTTGATCCAACTCGAAACAGAGGACTCCATAGGTTTATGTCAACATTATCTGACAAATCGTATATAAGACTGGATGACTATTTTGATAAAGAACCCCGAAATGCTGAATATTTAGAAAGACCGGCACGAAAATTTTCTGAAGAGCATTTATATTTTTCATCCGAAGGATTTAGTGGCTTTGGCGATTTTACAATATTGCCACGTGAGTTTGTTTCTGGAGGTAGCGCACCTATGGCGGTTGTCATTCATTTTACATACCTCAATAATGAGGATGATCAGAATATTTGGATTCGTCATTTTACATCTACTTCAAACGATTCGCGAGCCAATGTGCAAGGTAAGTTTGCTGAGGCAGCTAAAAAGGCAATTGAGTTTATTGAACAAGAAGAAATAACAAATAGTGCTGCTTCTGAAATTAAAGACTACTATTATAGACATCATTATCCTGGCTTAGGTGTTGTTAAGAAAATCTCTATTAAAAATCACTTGTTAATCATTGAGGCATTCTTGAATCAAAGGTAATATGAAGATATGCGATGATTGTTTCAATGATGTTGAATTAAAGGGTTTTATTGTATCTCAAAATCAAATCGGAAAATGCGATATTTGCGATAAATTTGAAGCTTTTATTATTGATATCCATGAGATATTTGATTTTATAAAAAGCCTGATGAGTAACTTTCAGGTAGATGAGTATAGTAATAACACGCCACTAGTTAAGTTTATTCAAAAACATTGGAGTTTTTTTAGAGATGTAGAAACAGGAAATAAGATTCTTTCTCCAATATTGAATGATATTAATGCTCTAATAAAAGATATAAATACTTCGGTAAAGTTTAATGAGGACATTGAATATAATGTGGGTTATTGGGATAGTTTAAAACATAAACTTAAGTGGGAAAACAGATATATTACAGATATATATTATCTGACAGAAGGTGAGCTTGGATGGGATGGTTTTTTTGGAAGTGAAGTTACTATTAGTCCATCGGATTTATTTTATAGAGGCAGATTGCAAAATATAGCGGACTCACCTCCATATAAAAACGATGAAATGTTTAGTCCTAATAAATATGTCGCATCAGCTGGAAGAGCTAATCCTTCTGGAATACCTTATCTTTATCTATGCGATAATATAAAAACAGTACCCTATGAAATAAGAGCCTCTTATCTAGATGAAATATCTATCGGAACATTCCAATTGAGAGAAGGAGTTAACAAAACAATTAGAATTTCAGATTTTACAGAGAAACCCAGCCTATTTCTTGGTGCAGAAGCCACTTATGATGTTATCAATAAGCAAATAAAATCTACTTTGTTAAAAAATAGAATAAGTTTTGATTTATCGAAACCTATGAGAAGGTATGATTCTGAGTTGGACTATATTCCAACTCAATTTATTTGTGAATTCTTAAAATCATTCATCGGGGTGGATGGAATAAAATTCAGAAGCTCTTTGCATACAGAGGGTAACAATTATGTGATTTTTCACCAAGATATTATGAAGTGTTTAGAGGTCGATCGATATACAATAAACAAAGTAGAAATAAATGCTAAAGAGCATATTCTTTTTAGGTTGTAAAGGAAATTCGGTTTCAATCCTATCGTGTTGGAATTCTAGCCTGCTTTCTATTATAGCCTATACACAGTAAATTCATAACTCGTAAAGCAACAATGACATCACGGTATGTATAAAAACAACTTCAAACGTATTATCGATTTCACACTTTCACTTATCGGATTTATAATAATTAGTCCGGTATTCATTGTTGTATGGATTTGGCTTACCATTGCCAACAAGGGTGCATGTGCTTTGTTCTTTCAAGAACGTCCTGGTAAGGATGAAAAGATCTTTAAGGTTATTAAGTTTAAAACGATGACCGACGAACGGGATGCTTCAGGTAATCTTCTTCCCGATGCTGAGCGGTTGACTAAGGTTGGAAAATTTGTTCGCTCCACTTCTCTTGATGAGATTCCGCAACTGTTGAATGTGATTAAGGGAGATATGTCGCTTATAGGTCCTCGCCCGTTGCTTGTGCAGTACCTCCCACTCTATAGCGACTTTCAGAAACGCCGACACAAAGTTCGGCCCGGTATTACAGGATGGGCACAGATAAATGGCCGGAATGCAATAAGCTGGAAACAGAAATTTGAGTATGATGTGTGGTACGTGGACAATATTTCGCTATCTTTGGACTTTAAAATACTTTTAAAAACCATTCAAAAGGTATTTAAACGAGAGGGTATCAGCTCATACACAAGCGCTACAATGGAACCGTTTAAAGGTAACTGATATATGAAAAAAATTGCAATATATGGTGCAGGTGGCTTTGGGAGAGAAGTTGCTTGTTTAATCCAAAAAATCAATGAAAAGACTCCAGAATGGGACATCATTGGATTTTTTGATGATGGCATTGAGAAAGGCACTAAAAATGAGTATGGCGTAGTTTTGGGTGGAATTAATGAAGTTAACGAATACCCCGATAATTTAGCAATAGCAGTTGCTATTGCATCTCCCAAGATAGTGGAAAAGATTGTTAGTAATATTACTTCATCAAATATATATTTTCCCAATATTATTTCTCCTGATGTTATTTATTTGGATGAAAATAATATAAAAATAGGCAGTGGGAACATTATATGTACTGGTTGTCTATTAAGTTGTAATGTTGATCTGGGTAATTTCAATATCTTAAATGGGTTCATTCCTGTTGGTCATGATACAAAGATTGGAAATTTTAATTCAATTATGCCTTCTGTAAAAATATCCGGTGAAGTGACAATCGGCAATAGGAACTTTTTTGGTGTTAATTCAGTTGTTTTACAACAAATTAAAATAGGAAATGACACGGTAATTGGAGCCAATAGCCTTATTATAAGAAAAACTAAGGATGGGATGACTTATGTTGGTAGTCCCGCTAAAATAGTAAGTTATTAATAGTTATTTAATTATGGAGTTACAGGAATTTATTTCAAATTTCGCAGATCAGTTTGAAGATACTGATGCATCAGAAATTACAAAAAATACAATTTTTAAAGATTTGGATGAGTGGAGTTCACTACTTGCCTTATCAGTATCTGCTATGGCAGAAGAGGAGTATGGAGTTAGTTTTAAAGGAGATGATATAAGAAACGCTTCAACTGTTGAGGATCTTTATATGATACTAAAAAATAAATCGTAAATCAATTAAAGTTATTATGTATAATCCGTTTTCATTGAGTAGAAAAACAATATTAGTAACAGGCGCATCTTCTGGGATTGGTAAAGCCACAGCTATTGAGTGCTCGAAGTTAGGAGCTAGTGTTATAATAACCGGACGCAATAGAGAACGTTTGAATGAGACTTTCTCTGAACTTGAAAATGAAGGACATAATCAAGTGATTGCTGATTTGTGTGAAACAAGTTCTTTACAGAATTTAGTTACAGGAATTGAACATATTGATGGAATTGTGCACTGTGCAGGTATTACCAAAAATATACCTTTTCAGTTTGCTACTACAGATAAATTGTCGGAAATAATTAATTTGAATTTCTTCGGACCTACTGAGCTAACAAGGCTTTTGGTTAAAAATAAAAAGATAAATAAAGGAGGCTCAATTGTATTTATTTCTTCTGTTTCAGGTGTTTTGTGCTCAGCGCCTGCAAGTTCAATGTATTCAGCTTCTAAAGGAGCTGTAAATGGTTTAATTAAAGGTATTGCATTAGACCTGGCTCCAAGAGGTATTAGAGTAAATAGTGTAATTCCAGGTGTTGTAGAAACAAATATCTTTGAAGCAGGTGTGATTTCAGAAGAACAACTTGAAGAAAACAAACGTATGTATCCACTTAAAAGGTTTGGAAAACCTATTGAGATTGCACACAGTGTAATCTATTTATTGTCAGATGCAAGTGCATGGATTACAGGCAGTAACTTATTAATTGATGGCGGATTAACTTTGCAATAATAGTAGGATGGCAATAATAAAATATAAAAACGTAAAGATTTCAGCAATTTCTGCATGCGTTCCTAAAAATGTGAGTAGAAACTCAGCTTTAAGTTATTTGATACCAGAAGAAGAAATAGAAAAGACTATTAATTCAATCGGGATAAGAGAGAAAAGGTATGTTGATGAAAATGTCACACCATCTGATTTATGCATTAAAGCTGCAGAAAAATTAATTGAAGATAATTACATAGAAAGAGAATCAATAGATTTGGTTCTGTTTTTAAGCCAATCTCCAGATTATAAAATACCTGCAACTGCACCAATAATACAGCATAAATTAAGTTTACCTACATCAACTGCTTCATTGGATTTATCATTGGGTTGTTCTGGTTATGTCTATGGTTTGTCTACTGCCATGGCCTATGTTTCGCAGGAAGGAATTAATAGAGTTTTATTATTAGTTGGAGAAACGTTTTCAAAAATTGTAAATAAGAAAGATAAAGTTAATGCTCCTTTATATGGTGATGCAGGAACAGCAACTTTAATTGAAAAAAGTACAAATGGTTCTATGTATTTTTCGCTTTATTCAGATGGAGGAGGAGAAGATGCAGTTAAAATAAAGGCTGGAGGGGCAAAATATCCTGCTAATTCTGAAAATGTTTTAGAAAAGGAAGTTGAGGATGGAAATATTAGATCTGAAACTGAAGTGTACATGGATGGAATGGATGTTTTTAATTTTGCATTAAGTGTTGTTCCAAAAAGTATTAAGGAAATTTGCAAAGTTGGCAATGTTGAAATAAATGAAGTGGATAACATTGTATTGCATCAAGCAAACAAATTTATGACAGACTTTATAATTAAAAGGATAAAATATCCACTTGAAAGAGTTCCATATTGTTTGCAAAAATATGGTAATACAAGTTCAGCCTCTATTCCTTTGACTATCTCATCTGAAATTAAATCTAGAACAAGTGATAAAGTAGTTATTTGTGGTTTCGGAGCGGGACTTTCTTGGGGTACAGCACTTCTATCACTTAATGATTGCAATATTTCACCTGTAATAGAATATTAAACTATGTTAGAAAACTGTAGATTTCACCACATTGGATATGCCGTGAAAGATATAATGTTAACTGCAGAATATTATATTTCATCGGGTTGGGAACTTACTGATATTTGTAACGACCTAATTCAAAATGCTCGTATTGCTTTCTTAAGAAGAGAACAGTTCCCACTAATAGAATTAGTTGCCCCAATTGATGAGGAATCACCTGTTGTTAATACTCTCGACAAATCAGGTGTTTCACCCTATCATATTTGTTATGAAGTTAATGATATTGATTCTGCAATATTAGAGTTAAGAAAAAAGAAATTTGTAGCACTTTTTAAACCAGTACCGGCTGTAGCACTTAATAATAAGTTGATTTGTTATTTATATAATAAGTCGGTGGGCTTAATTGAATTGGTTAGTCAAGATTAGATATATGGAGTTTTTTATTTTTAGGAATATGACGATTGAGAGGTTTTTTAGTAATTATAAAACCTCTTTTTCTGGGTATGAAGATATTTCTTTTATTGATCTAGATGCTGAAAGATACATTTGGTTTTATCTTGCTCCAATTAAAACAGATAATAAGGTAATTTCTGCTGAAATTAGAAATTATATTGATTTATTGAAGCTTACAATTTCAAGAATTCCTTCAAGTAAAACTTTTATCATTTTTACTTTAAGTGATATTTATAGCATCAACACAATAACTGGGGCAAATGATATTAAAGAAGCTGTTAAATATTACAACTCAACTTTACATGAGTTGGCATTAGAGCATAATAATATTAAAGTTCTTGACTTTGAGAGCTTTTTATGCGGATATTCCTCTACTGAACTAATTGACTGGAAGTATTATTTTATTTCTCAGATGGCTCTAAATCCTAGGTTATCTAATCCATTCCATGATTGGTTCAAAAAACAGGTCAAATCTATTGAGCTTAAAAGAAAAAAGTGTTTGATATTGGATTTGGATAACACTTTGTGGGGCGGAATTCTTGGTGAAGATGGTATTGAGGGTATTCAAATTGGTGGGGACTATCCTGGAAAGGCCTTCTTAATGTTTCAAAAGCAGATAGAGGAGCTTGGCAAACAGGGGGTAATTCTTGCAGTATGTAGTAAAAATAATATTGAAGATGTAAGACAAGCATGGAGTCTTAATAATTCAATTGTATTGAAAGAAAATCATTTTGCTGCTCTAAAAATTAACTGGGTTAATAAGGCTGATAACATTAAAGAATTAGCTCAAGAACTGAATATTGGACTGGATAGTATGGTTTTTTTAGATGATAATCCATCAGAAAGGGACTTGATTAAAACTGTAATTCCTGAAGTTGAGGTTCCAGATTTTCCAACACAGCCTTATATGTTGCCTGAGTTTTTTAAATCCATCGCAGAGAAATATTTTTCAATATATAATTTAACCTCAGAGGATCTTTCTAAAACAAAACAGTATAAAGAGAATGCATTACGTAATAACGTAAAGAGTACATTTACAGATATGAATGATTATATCAGGAGTCTGGAAATTGAACTTTCGATTGAAGAAGTGAATAATATCACAATTGTACGTGCAGCACAGATGACTCAAAAAACTAATCAATTTAATCTTACTACTCAAAGATATACTGATACGGATTTATCAGAAATGTTAAATGATGGTGCAAAAATCTATACTTTATCTGTTAAAGATAAGTTTGGGGAGAGTGGTATTACTGGACTTTCTATTTGTAAACTTAATGGCGAAACAGTTGATATTGATTCGTTTTTACTAAGCTGCAGAATATTAGGCAAAGGGATTGAGGATGCTTTTATGAATTGGATTTTAAATGAATTGAAGTTGTTAAATTTTAAAGCCGTTAATTCAAAGTATATTTCAACAGCAAAAAACATTCAAGTAAAGGATTTTTACGAAAGATTTGGTTTCGAAATTATATCAGAGAGTGGATCTATAAAATCATATAGTCTCAACTTAGGAGATGTACAAATTAATTTATCAGACAATTACAAGTATAATTATAAATGAAAGAAAAAATAAAAGAAATAGCTACCGAGGTGTTTGAAGTACAAGTACACGATGATACCAATCAAAACAATTGTGAAAACTGGGATTCATTAAGACATCTGAATTTTATAATCGAATTAGAGACAGCATTTGATGTTTCTTTTGAACCGGAAGAAATTGCTTCTATGACAAGTTTATCTATTGTAGAATCGATGATTCAGGAAAAACGGCAATAATATTATGACTGAACGTATTTGGCTTTCTCTCGCCCATATGGGGGGGCAGGAGCAGAGATTTATACAGGAGGCGTTCGACACCAACTGGGTGGTGCCACTGGGGCCTAATGTGAACGGATTTGAAAATGACTTAGAGAAATTCCTGGATGAAGATAAACATGTGGTAGCTTTAAGTGCCGGCACGGCGGCAATCCACCTGGGCTTGATCCAGCTTGGTGTAGGCCCGGGCGACGAGGTGATCTGCCAGAGCTTTACATTTGCGGCTTCGGCTAATCCTATCAAGTATCTGGGTGCTACGCCAGTTTTTGTGGATAGCGAACCGGATACGTGGAACATGTGCCCGGGACATCTTCATGACGCAATTGAAGATCGTATAGCCAAAACAGGGAAAAAGCCAAAAGCGATCATTCCGGTGCATCTGTATGGGATGCCGGCAAAGATGGATGAAGTAATGGCTATTGCCGGGCAATACGGGATTCCGGTTCTGGAGGATGCAGCGGAAGCATTGGGCTCGGAGTTTAAAGGCAGGAAGTGCGGCACATTCGGCGAGTTTGCGTGCCTCTCGTTCAACGGGAACAAGATGATTACTACATCGGGCGGCGGGGCGCTGGTATGCAGCACGGAAGAGGAAGCCAAACGAACAATGTTTTATGCCACCCAGGCACGCGACAAGGCGCCACACTACCAGCATTCGCACATTGGGTATAACTACCGGATGAGCAATATATGTGCCGGCATTGGCAGGGGACAGATGATGGTGCTGGAGGATCATATAGCACGCCGCCGTGAGATTAATCAGCTTTACCGTAAATTACTGAAAGAGGTGCCGGGGATATCGTTTCAAACGAATCCGTCGGCACAATTTGCATCGAACTACTGGCTGACATGCATTATTGTGGAACCTGATATTGCAGGTTTCACAAGGGAGGATATCCGACTTACCATGGAGAGTGAGAATATTGAAACACGTCCGCTATGGAAGCCGATGCACCTGCAACCGGTTTTTGACAACTGCGCTTTCTATGGGGATAGTACTTCTGAACGGCTGTTCAACGACGGGCTTTGCCTTCCATCGGGCCCTACCCTCACGAACGAGGATATTAAACGGGTAGCAGAGGTTATTATCAACCTGAAATAAACTGTCAACTGTGAGTCAGCTTAAAAAAACGTCCTGCAAAATTTTGGCATCATGAAGTTTCAATATTTGGAAACATTTTGTATCTTTGTCCTGTTAATAGAAACAAATTATAATGAGATATTTTGAGACAAGATTTATGGACGAAGCGGATGAATTTATCGCTCAACTTGACTCGATTGAAAGAGCGGTGAAACTGAGAGAAAAATATTTTGAAAGTAAACAAAAGAAGTAAAATTATGGCAACTAAAAAAAATCAAGACCTATTCGCTTGCTGAAATGAAAAACAAATATATCGGCAAGATTGGGACAAAAGAGAGAGACGAATACGAATACGAACTTCGTATGGATGTATTAGGTAAAATGATTAAAACTGCCAGACTAGAACGTAATTTGACTCAGGAAGAACTGGGCAGACTAGTTGGCGTTCAAAAAGCACAAATTTCAAAACTTGAGCACAGCGCAAATAGTGCAACAATTGATACAATTATAAAAGTTTTTAAGGCTTTAAAAGCGGAGATAAATTTTAATGTGAAACTTGAAAATAATTTTGTAAGATTGGCTTGATAAAAAAGCCAAACAATATAATGCAAAAGAGCTACCGCGCCCACGTATAGAGGAGGAAAAACGAAAGGGAAATTAATGACATGAATAAAGCACGAACCGGTAATAAAGTGTATATGCCATTTCTTAGGTTTTACAATAATTATATGAGCGATTTTAAGCAAAGAAAGGACAAGCAGGGTTCCGGAGGTGATTTCTATGCAACTGCTAGAAAACGAGTAAGTGTAAGGTTTGCTGTTTTTGTAGATAATGCCGTAAAATAAAATAAGCTCTTGTATCGCGACAAATCACGAATACTAGAGATAATGAAACCTCATCTCTATTTTGATGATCAAATGGATAATCTTGATACGAAAGCAGTGAAAAATACACCTCTTGTTCATATCCCCTTTGGGGTTGCCAATGAAGAGGAGAAATAATAAAAGTCTATTCACGAATAAAGGGACTCCCCTAAGCCAAAATTTTAATTATTGAAAAGGAATGCGTCTCAAGACAAAGAGAAAAATCAAGACTTAATGACAAAAAGGAAATGATGAATTTAGAAGAAATATTTAAAGAGTACGACCCAAAGCTCGAGTTGCCAGGTTATGTATGCCCTACAATTGATTTGTTGGAACCGAATGATATTATTTTTTCAACAAATGAGGTTATTGAGACGAAAAAGAAATTGATAGATACTTTGCAGGCAAATAGAATAGATGTGAGCTCATTGAAAACTACGGTTGGATATACAAATACCTTATATGAGATTGTTCCCCGGAAAGGTTTACGCTTAAGCCGGGTGAAGGATCTACAAGCTGAGCTTTCATTCAATATGGGCATTTCAGAAATATCTATTGAACCTCTATTTGAAAGGGGGGCTATTGGTTTTATCATTCCTAATAAAAAGCACGTTAAATTACCGATTAAGTCAATAATAGAGTCGGATGATTTTATCGATACAGATTATGAGCTTCCTTTGATTATTGGTCGTACATTGACTCATAAGAACATTATTATAGATTTAAACGAAAAGGGGCATATGCTGGTGACGGGGGCAACGGGTCAGGGGAAATCGGTTTTATTGAATGTAATAATCGCTTCATTACTTTATAAAAAACATCCGTCGGATCTTAAATTAGTGCTGCTTGATCCAGTACAGATAGAGTTGAGCTTATATTCAATTATGGATAATCATTTTCTTGCAAAATTGCCTGATAACACTAATGTTGTTTCTGATACGCTTGGTGCTTTTCGTACTCTTGAGTCATTAACTCGTGAAATGAACGATCGTATTGAGTTGCTGATGAAAGCTAATGTGAGAAGTTTTAAGGAGTATAATGCTCTCTTCAGGAAAAGGGGGATTAATCCTTCAAGAGGATTTAGGTATATGCCATACATTGTGGTGATTATTGATAATTACGCTGATTTGGTTATGGGTGAAGGGGAGTTGTATATAAAAAGGCTTGTAAGTAGGGCTCATTTAGTGGGTATTCATCTTATCCTTTCTACACAACGTCCATCTCATGATGTTATTGCTAAAGATATTAAGACTAGCTTTCCAGTGCGTATTGCTTTTAGAATGGCAAGCAGGGAGGATTCAAGGATAATATTGGATGAGGACGGCGCGGAGAGTCTATCGGGTAATGGAGATGCTATTTATAAAGACGAGTTGCTAAAATTACGGGTGCAGGTTCCTTTTATATCGACTGATGAGGTGAATAGGATTGCTAGCTTTATTGGGAGTCAGCAAGGTTTTGATTGTGCTTATCCTTTACCTGAAGTTTTACTATATTCACAAGACTTAGAGTGTGTTGATTTAAACGATAGAGATATATTGTTTGATGAGGCTGCACGTCTTATTGTTGTGCATCAACAAGGCTCTACATCTCTTATTCAACGTAAATTCAGTATCGGTTATAACAGAGCCGGGAGGTTAATGGATCAGCTTGAGGCTGCCGGCATAGTGGGTGCTTGTCGAGGCAGCTGTCCCCGTGAAGTTCTTATTGATGATGAATATAGTCTGGAGAAGCTTCTTGTATCATTGGAGTAGGGGGTGTAATTATAAACGGTGTCTAAATTTTTGTTATAACTATCAATACTTCGGTAATTTATTTAAAACAATTTCATAATTCACTGAATATCAATAGAGTATGATACTCTTTGAGGATCCGGCATAAATTATTGAGTGTCAGTATTATATATGATGTTTTAACGAAGCATTAAACTATATTAGCCCTCAAAAAAACCGATCAGTAAAAAATAAAAGTTATTTTTACAACTGCAATGGAAGAGAGGAAGAATTTCACATCGAAAATCAAGGTTGAAATTGTTTTATCCTTGTTGTGTGGAGAGGATTCGGAGCTCATCAGCCGTCAATACGGAGTTACTCTGGCCTACATTAACCTTTACATCCATTCAATTAATCTTTTAGTATAATATATTACCATCGGATCAGCTTGTCCGATACAAGAGTAATAAAAAAGATTAAATACAATTAGCTCCAGTTTAAAAACCTTATGTGTTTTTACATAAAAAACAGAGTTGATTTATACTCGGAACCAATTGATTTTTACTATCTTTGTATTTAACATATCACAAAAAAACAATAAGATGGTTGCTGAAACGACAGACAAATTAAGGAAAAGGCATACCGGACGGAATGTGCAGAGGGTCCGGATGTATTTTGGTGTGAAACAGGAAGCTTTGGCTGCTGATCTGGGTATAAGCCAGCAGGAAGTGTCGAAGATTGAACAGCAGGAAGAAATTGAAGAAGAAATGTTATCGCAGATTGCCGGCGTGTTGGGGATCTCCCCGGAAGTGATCCGGGATTTTGACGTGGAAAAGGCTATTTACAATATAAACAATATCAGAGACAATACGTTTGAGCAGTCTGCTACATCCACCTCAATAGCTCATCTTGAACAGGGTGCAAACTCAATATCCCAACAGTTCAATCCTCTTGAAAAAGTAATTGAACTCTACGAGCGTTTACTACAGAGCGAAAAAGAAAAAGTTGACTTGTTGAAAAACAGATAAATATAACTATCAGTAATTACACCTAATGGATGAAATAATTATGGGAATGGAGAACTATACCAATACTTTACATATAGGTAGAAAGATTGAAAGAGTACGCCGCCTACGGGGGATGACACAGGCTGATTTGGGGGATATCTTGGGTGTAACCAAGCAGGCCGTCTCTAAAATGGAGCAGACAGAGAAAATGGATGATGCTCGTTTAAATGAAATAGCATCGGCGTTAGGGGTAACAGTCGAAGGTTTAAAAAAATTCAATGAGGAAGCAGTCCTTAACAATACAAACCATTTTTATGAGAATTGCGGTGTGAAAACCAGTACCGGAAATATTCACACTTTCAATAATTTTCCAATAGAGGAAGTTATGAATCTATTTGAAAAACTCATAGAGAAAGAGAGGGAGAAGTTCGAATCTTTAAAAAAAGAGAAAGAATAGAACTGCTCAATATCCTGCAGGTCTTTTTCCACGACTATATTCCCAAAAAAGCAGCGGATGAACTGACCGCTGCCAAAGACCGGGAAATTACCTGGCTGAGAGAAGAAATCCTATACCTGAGAACGAAATTGGACCGATTGCAGGAATGCGACGAACGCTAAAAATATACTTGACTTAACTTAACGTTAAAACAAGTACGGACAATGGAAACATACCAGAGAGACATCCGACAGGTAGCAAAAGCGCCTGAGGAGAAACTGACCGATCTTTTGTGGATGTGTTCCCGGGAGGAACTCCTACAATTTATCATCTATTACGCTAAAGAACAACCGGGCATTCACGATAAGCTGCAAGAATTTTTACTTGCTTCACATCTACCTTTACCTACCAAAATATAGCCTTGTCCTCGTCCGAAACCAAAGTGCTCACGTTACGCTGCATCAGCATGGTACTCTTGCACCTGTAGGGGAAGACCATGTTTTCACTGGAAACAGAGTCTTTGTAGCGACGAAGAATGAAATCAATGATGGATTGTCGACTGTTATAAAGGTTCTTTTTTATAATGATGATAGAGTGCTTGCCACCGAGTTTTTGGTTAATCCGCTTGAAGGTGTGTATGGAGTGCATATTCCCGTCAGTCAATGGGATACGCTGGAGGTACTGGAAAGCGGGACCGTGATCTTCGAGGTGAAGAACGGCCCCTACTCTCCCCTTGGTGAATAGGATGTGTTGTGTTAGCATATTGGTGTCAGCGATTTAATAGTCCGATGTATTTGACCAGATCATGGTGCTCTTTTATAAACTTCTACATGAAAACATTCTTTCCGAAATGATCAAAGTGACAGTTAAACGAATTATCAAAACGATAAAAGAAAGATAATGAGGTATTAATCAACTATAACAGTTGGGATATTAGCCCTTTAATGAACAATAGACAGTCTACCCGGCAGCCTTACGAAGGTGATTAAAATTTTACACATTTATTTGGTTAATTTAAATTATTTTGGTAATTTAGTGTTTTACAATAAATTGATTAGAGATTAATAGTATCCAATAAAATAGGAAATTATATTAGAGGATCATCATCGATCTTCGGGTATAAGCAAGGAATTTTATAATCAGTATTTTGAAAATTGAGATCATGCGTTTACCATTTAAGTTGGGTATGTAAAATAATATGCGCATCCTAAACTCTTCACATATGAACAGGTAATGACGCATTTGCCTTATTTTGTCTCTCTACTGTTGAACCCGATGAAAGTGAGAAATATAAACATTTATCCACTCAAGCTACAAGTGAAATTGTATGCCTGATTGGTAATAAATAAGAATACCATAATTATGAGAGTCTCTAAAGTAAAAGTTCTGGGAAATGAAGAAACCAAAGGTAGAATAGTGCTGATGCATCGTTCTCCTGTAAAGGGTCAATTAATTTATTCGGAGGATGCTGGTAAAAGGGATAGAACGGAGGATATTATTCCTGAGCAGAAACTGGAGAGTTTTCATCTGAGTATCCTAAACAAGACTTTTTTAAGGAAGGAGTTTTTTAAAAAAGAATTGAAACATGAGGCTAAAAAGAATGGGCTAAAAGGTGATGCTGAAGATAAATACATCTCTGAAAAATTAAAAGAATATCATTCCTTGTTGCAGTTTATTGATGATGTACTGTCAGTTAAATATAATGAGAACCGTAAAGCAATAAAGTTCCCGGAATATTTAACCAGGGAGATGATTGAGATATTTCTGAATCATAAATTCCGAAAAGAGGTAACCTACACCAATAAAAATGGTGCTTCTGTCTCTTTCCTTTTGTCAACACTCATACTGAATGCCATTGAAAAGCATAGCGTAATTGAGATGCAGCCTTTTGTAGATTGGAGAAACTGGTTTGTTGAGACCAAAAGTAAATTCCTTAAGAAATCGATCATCAATAATTGTATCCCGACAAATGGAGGGCCTATAAGCAGACGTCGGGAGACATTGATGAAGTGGAGGGATGATTATTTTACGAATGCTGAAATCGATCTGGCAAGGTTGCATAAAAAGTTTGGTACGGATACTTTGATGGCCTCTTTGAGGGAAGTACCGCAAACGGAAAAGAGCGGGAATGAGTATCACAGGCTATTGAAATCTTGTCTGCAGAGTCATCAGAAAAAGCTTTTTGGTAAAAGAGCGGAAGGGTATGATATAAACCGGGCGGACAATCAACTGTATGTTTACAACACAGAGGTGGTGAAGTATATGGAGCATTATTTTCCTGTGAAGAGTTCGAAGCGTAGAAACAGCACTGCTGAAATTAAATATTATCTTCAGACAGATACCATAAAATGTTGTTTACATCATCAGATCATAAACGCTGTGCGTGGCCTTGCACTTCGGGAGGGTAAATTTAATCTGCATGGTTTTGATGATAAACTGATTCCGAATGAGAGGAATGTTTCAAGCAGCATACTGAACGAATTAAAAACTTCAGAAGGTTTTGTATTGAACATGCTGGGAGGATGCGCTTTTGCTGCAAACTGCTTGCGTAATATAGTGGATGCTACCCAGAGAAGTGATTTACTTGGCTTTAGATGCTTTGAAGTCAGTTTAAAAAAAGGGAAAAGCAATTCCGATTTGTTTGCACTTTTCTTTGGTTTTGGTCGTGAGGATATGGATGATGACTCTGAATGGGAAAAGCATCTGTATGCCGCACGATATTCTGTTTCGGAAATTAGGAACCGGGTTGCGCATTATCATAAAAGTGCGATCGAAAATATATATAATATCACTGATTTTAAATATAGGGAAAATTCCATGTGCTCATATACTGACACCAAATTTACAACTGCTCTGCAAAACGAGATATATAATACTCCCAAAGCTTTTTCGCTTCAATTGATGACGGGTAAGGTGCTGGAGTATTATCCGAAGGAGAAGCTGGTGTCTTTCTTTCAGAAGTATAAATTCTCCCTTTACAGGTCTGTCGTTCCTTTTGCCCCAGGCTTTAAAAACATAATGCGCACAGGCGTTAATTATCAGAATGCTACCCAGAATAGTCTTTTTTATGATATGGGGCTAACTGCCTTTCAGGATAAAGATAGGTATATAGATGATGTGGAGGCTTGGAATGCGCGTTATTTCTTTATGAAGTTGATCTACAATAATCTCTTTCTGCCCCGTTTTACCAATGATAAAAATGACTTGTTCAGAAAAACAGTCGAGCAGGTGCTTGAAGTCAATAGGTCTCATATGGAGAAGGTTGGGAAAGACGACAGACAAGCATTTGGTGAGGTTCGACAGATGCGCGAAAATGAAACGGCAAATGATTACATGGCATATCTGCAGAGTAGTCTACGGATGGAAAAGAATAAGAAAGAGTTGGAAGGGAACGGTGCAAAAAGAATTAACTTTGAGAAGTTTATCCTACAAATGTTTGTCAAGGGTTTTGATAGTTTCTTGAAGGATGGGGCTTTTGAATTTGTTCATTCTCCCGAAAATTGTTTGACCGGTAGTACTGAAAAAGAGCGGGCAAAAGAACGCAACAGTTTGTGTGAAGAGATCGGCAATTACGTAAGACTTGTCAGCACTGTAATCGATCCGGGCAAAGGATCACATGTGGCATTTTATGTTTTCTGTAAAATGTTAAATAGCGTTTATCTGAGTAATATCAGGAACGAGATGATCAAATATCACAAGGTGGTTAGAACAGATGAACTGGCACACTTAATTGAAATCATTGAGCTTTGTCTTTTATCAGCTGATGCTGTGAGCCAAAAAACAGTGAATGCCGATAAGCTTTCTCATTTTTTTGCTGAAGGAGTAAATGTGGATGATGACGAAAATGTGATTCATGCATCGATGGAAACTTTTCGGAAATATGGCACGCGTGATCTCTTTCATAAATTGATGCTGCAAGACGATCGGTTCCTGGTATCGAGTGACGATTATCGTGAATGGGAGGAGATGAAGGAGAAAATTGAGGGGAAGGTAAAACAGCGCGAGTTGCTTCACGCAGAGTGGTGCGAAGCGAAGGAGAAAGATAAAAAAAGCAGAAAGGTTAAGAGCAATTCTAGAACCTGTTTTGAAAAAAAATTCATGGGTGCAAAAGCTGAAGAGTATTATTCTCTGTGCAACGTTATTGACAAGTATAATTGGCTCGATAACAAGTTACATCTGGTTCATTTAAACAAATTGCACAATTTGGTTATCGAGATTCTGGGCCGTATGGTGGGATTTACAGCACTGTTTGAGAGGGATTTTCAATATATATGTAAATCGGATTCCGAGTATGAACAGTTGTACAATCTGGATTTTAATATGGGTTTGCCAAAATTTAAAAATTCCATAAAAGGATCGGGCAAAGCTAAGAATAGTACCCAAAATATCGATCACAATGCAACAGGAATCGGCAATAGTTCAAATTTACTCAAAGAAAACTCCAACGGAACACACTACTGTAAGAACCTTTCCGGAGATGGTGTTGAAGATAAACTTAAACGATTATTCTTGTATGATGATTATCGAAATGTTAGGAATTTTGTAGCTCATTTTAACTATCTTACTCGGGTTGAAGACGATTTAGGAGGGAATGATGCGGTTAAGCTGTCGGGTACAAGGTATTCGCTTATTGAATTGATAAACGAGCTGCGTAACTTGCTTAAGTACGATAGAAAACTCAAGAATGCGGTATCTAAATCTTTTATCGATATGTTTGAACGGCATGGTATGCATGTAAAAATGAAATTAAATCACAACCATAAGCTTTTTGTGGATAGTATTAGCCCAAGAAAAATAAAACACCTTGGGGGTGGTTATAAGAAGCGGGGGAAGGATGACAAGATGTATGTGCAGACGACCAATCATGTTGATCCTCTTTATTGTGATATGTGCAGAGCTTTGTTGGAGATGAAATGAAGCGTGGTGTGAATGATCCCAAAATGAAAGGGAACTACAACAATCTTAGTAACGTCACCATCACTCAAGGCGGTGTGAATGATCCCAAAATGAAAGGGAACTACAACCCCTATAGCCTCAGCCATGTGTTTCGGCGAGGTGTGAATGATCCCAAAATGAAAGGGAACTACAACTTGTATTCTTTGCACTGATCTTCGGCTTCTACCCTACCCTCGGCTGGTGGATTTTCGCGATACTGACCACTATGTTGGGTGCTGTCTAATGCCTAAAATTCAAACTGATGAAATAATAGAAATGCTTATAGATGAACATTTACTGGACAAGGTGACGGCCAAGGCGAAAGCCAGTCCCTATATTCCCCCTGCAGCCGGAGGATATTCTGGAACCATAGATTTCACTGGAAACAGAGTCTTTGTAGCGACGAAGAATGAAATCAATGATGGATTGTCGACTGTTATAAAGGTTCTTTTTTATAATGATGATAGAGTGCTTACCACCGAGTTTTTGGTTAATCCGCTTGAAGGTGTGTATGGAGTGCATATTCCTGCCGGTCAATGGCATACGCTGGAGGTACTGGATAGCGGGACCGTGATCTTCGAGGTGAAGGACGGGCCGTATGTGCCCCTGCAACCGGAAGATATCATCCGGTTATAGGAATGTTCATTCACACCATGCGAGAATCGGAAACTTCTTTATAGAGTTGAAGTAGGACGCTATGATTACAGAACAGTGACCCACTTGAGGATTATTTCTTTCGTGTCATCTGCATCCAGACTGTTTCATTTTTAGAGTTCTTAAACGTGATATCGTCGGCTTTAAATGCATAGCTGACAATTGTTCCGGTGATTACCTCTTTATCCTCATTAATGGATGTAAGGGTAATGGTGGGATATTTGAAGCTGTATGTATATTTAGCGATGGTTTCGACTGTTCCACTTCTCTGAAGAGTGTAAGTGCACTCCTTATAGTCGAACTCAATTTTCATGGTATAACCAAATAACGAGTGACTCTCCCACAAGGTCCAATTTATAAAGGCTCCGGGAAGTGATAGATCGCTCAACATGTTGGGGATTGGCCGGGAAGCTCCTAGATTATCTTCCTCTTCATTGTCTTTGCTGCATCCAATTAAGGTGAGCTCTCCCACCGCAAAGAGTAATACCATTAAAAACCAAACGCACTTCTTTTTCATGATGTTCGTTTTTTGTTTACGTTTTGTTGCCGTTTTATGTTCTAGTCTCTTTTCTCGTTTTAATCATGGGAACGTTTTATTAACTAACCACATATAGTTTGCAAATGTATGATAATTTAATTAAAACTTGCAAGACACGTGCAGCTTTTTGTAAGCATAAGACAAAGTCTATGGTTATTTTCGAGTATAAAAGAAAATAGCTACATTTACATCAAATTATTCGAGTATGAAAGAAAATTTTGAGGCTTTAAGAAAATACAATTTTTGGGATGAAGAATACCTGGCTTCAGGTTATCCGCGTGATTTATAATCCGCAATTAAAGATACAGTACTATTATGTGATATTATCCAGAGACATAATATAAGAGAGGCTAAGCTTCTGGATGATATGTTTTCTTACTTGGTAAACAATGCTTCTAATCTGATTTCAATTACAAATATTGTTAACTATTTTAAGTCGATAGGGCGTAATACAACTTATGATACTGTTTCTAACTACATCGGTTATATCGAGGATTCGTTTATTATTCACAGAGCTGAGCGATATGATATACGTGGCAAGGATACTTTATCGGGAAATAGTAAGTACTACATTAATGATCTGTCTTTCAAGAATTATCTTTATCCCGGATTTGGTTATGGTGTTGGATATAAGTTGGAAAATCTGATTTATATTGAGCTTCGCAGGTATGGTTATGAGGTTTATGTTGGTACTTTAAGAGACAAAGGGATTGACTTTGTTGCAAAAAAAGAGGATAGAGTAATATATATACAAAGCTCTTACATATTAGCTGATGAACAGACCATCCAAAGAGAGTACTCGCCATTGGAATCTATAGAGGATAATTATGAAAAGTTCGTGGTTTCGCTTGATGATATTGCTTTTCCTTCTAATAAAGGTATCAGACATGTTCAGGCATGGAATTTTAGTAATGTGATTGCATAATTAATAAATGTTATTGGGATGTTTTATCTAATCATATTTGCTGTTCTTTTTATAGCTGAGCTGTTATACTTCAGGATTGCCGATAAATTAAATATTATCGATAAACCGAACGAACGGAGTTCGCACAACTATATCACCATCCGGGGTGAGGAAATCATCTGGTGGGTGGCAGCACTGCTGTTCCTGCTGTTTCATTTCTCTTCTCAGGGGCTGTGGTTCTTCGCGGGCATCAATTGCGATTATATAAATAAACAGAATCATGCGCCGTCAGGATATGCTGGATAGTATGCGCCTTGCATTTTTTCCGATATACATGACATGTTGCCAATTACTACGAAGTTAATGATTACACCATTTGATCAAATCAAAAACGGTTCCTTTGCAAGTCCAAATCTTGATCTTCAGTATTTCATGTTAAACATTATAAATATTTTAAATAACACTTCCTGTTAGCTAAAAATATAATTACCTTTGCGATGGATTTGACATTCCGCACCAAAAAACTAGAAAGACTGGCTAATGATTACAGGAGATGCCAAAGAGAATTGGGTGCTATACGATCGAAACTTTTAAACATTCGGCTAAATGATCTCAAAGTGGCAGAGACATTAGAAGACGTAAGGCAACTTCCAGGGCGCTATCATGAACTTATAGGAGATAGAAAAGGCCAATGGGCTTGTGATTTGGATCACCCTTAACGATTGATATTTGAGCCACATGAAAATCCAATCCCCGTTACTCCAGACGGCAACTATTTATGGATAGAAATAAAAGGTGTGGAAATAGTTGAAATAATAGATTATCACAACAAGTAGAATATAAAGTTATGGCAAAAAAAGAAAACCGGTATATTCCACAAGTGGTTTTTCATCCGGGCGAGACACTTGCCGAGAAACTTGCTGAGATGAAAATGGGGCCAAAAGAGTTTGCTGTGCGTACAGACAAACCGGAAAAAACAATTAATGCTGTTTTAAAAGGAGAAAGCTCAATTACCCCTGATATGGCTGTGCAATTTGAAAGTGTGACCAAAATTCCTGCTCATTTTTGGATGAATAAGCAGCGTAGCTTTGATGAATATCGTGCGCGAGAACGTCAACGGGAAATCATTGACGAGTCTATAGATTGGGCAAGAAAATTTCCATTAACAGAAATGATAAAAAAAGGATGGATAAAGTCCTCGGGAAATATAAATGAAAAAACAGAAGCCTTATTGTCCTTTTTCGGTATGAGTAATCCGGAGGCATGGCATAAGTTTTATTTCTATCGGAACCTGAAAGTTGCTTTCAGAATTTCGTTGGCGCACACGAGCGAACCGTACGCGATTTCCGCGTGGTTACGAAAAGGAGAACTGCAAGCCCAGGAGCTAACAGTGGAAAACCTTTATTCGGAGAAAAGATTTAAAGAAACACTTCCTGTCATTAAATCGTTAATGGCAAAGCATCCTGCGAATTTTCAAGAAAAACTCCAGTCGTTATGTCTGGAGGCGGGAGTTAAAGTAGTATATACTCCCTGTTTGCCCAAAGCTCCCATAAACGGAGCGACACGCTGGCTGGATGAGACCCCTTTTATCCAGTTAACGGGAAGATATAAACGCAACGATGTCTTTTGGTTTACCTTTTTTCATGAAGCGGGACATATCCTTTTACACGGAAAGAAAGATGTCTTCCTGGAAAATATTGAATATTCCGATAAAATAAATGAGAAAGAGCAGGAAGCGGACGAGTTTGCGATTAAATGGACGTTGTCGGAGCAGGAAGAAAACGAAATTGTCTCGCAAGGAAGGCTTACCTCTGAGGATGTACGAAAGTATGCTGAAAAATTTAACACCCACCCTGCCATTATTATCGGAAGGTTGCAACACAAGAAATATATCCCTTATTCTGCAGGAAAAGAGTTTATAGAAAAAGTGGAATTGAGGTAATAATTTCCTAATGAGGATATTCCGGTATATTGACCCCTTTTGATGGTTTTATTTCAAAAATTAGGGGATTAGGCTAGTTAAATAATTCGAATATTTCGTTTATGTCTGCAGTTCCAACATTAAAAACTACAGTTATGATAACGACAAATGATATAGAAAGGCCTAACAAACGTGAGCGAAAATTAGCACAGGAGTCCTACACTTCTCTCATTTCCTCGATTGAACAATTGAAATCGGACCAGGTGAAAATTGAAATTGAAGAGACCGGGGAGAGAATTATTCTTCCTGTTAAAGCATTGAATTTATTAGGCGAAATACTAAAGGCAATGAGTCAGGGTAAGCCTATTTCAATAGTACCTCTTGCAACTGAAGTGACAACGCAAAAAGCTTCGGAAATTCTGGGATGTTCAAGACCCTATCTCGTGAAATTACTGGAGGAGGGAAAAATTGAATATACAAAAGTAGGGAAACATCGTCGCGTTAAACATGAGGATGTGATTGACTACAAAAAGAAAATGAAAGAGGAGCAAAAGAAACGGCTCATTGAGATGATGCATGCAGACGAAGATCTGGGGCTTTATGATTCATAGCGTTCGATTTACGGCAGTCCTGGATACCAATAGTGTGCCCTGCACTGATCATCGGTCTCTACCCTACCCTCGGCTGGTGGATTTTCGCGATACTGGCCACTCTGCTGGTTGCTATCTACTGCATAAAATTCAAACTGATGAAATAATAGAAATGCTTATAGATGAACATTTACTGGACAAGGTGACGGCCAAGGCGAAAGCCAGTCCCTATACTACCCTGCAGCCGGAGGATATTCTGGAACCATAGATTTAACCAGACTTAACCGTTTAAGCTCCAGTTTAAAAACCTTATGTGTTTTTACATAAAAAACAGAGTTGATTTATACTCGGAACCAATTGATTTGTATTATCTTAGTATTTAACATATCACAAAAAACAATAAGATGGTTGCTGAAACGACAGACAAATTAAGGAAAAGGCATACCGGACGGAACGTGCAGAGGGTCCGGATGTATTTTGGTGTGAAACAGGAAGCTTTGGCTGCTGATCTGGGTATAAGCCAGCAGGAAGTGTCGAAGATTGAACAGCAGGAAGAAATTGAAGAAGAAGTGCTATCGCAGATTGCCAGCGTGTTGGGAATCCTGTTATCCATATTCACATGTTCGCATTTTGGAAGTTCGCATTTTGGAAGTTCGGAAAATAAACTTATATTTGCAGAAATAATATCCTATGCAGAGTGTGCCTTTTACATACGGACGAATTACTGAACCTATTGATTTTACCGATAGAGATAGCGAAATAACGCTATTGAAACGAAACTTCAACGCAAGAGTAAATACCATAATCATTTCGCCTCGTCGATGGGGCAAATCCTCGTTGGTGAAAAAAGCGGCAAGTGAAGCTGTTAAACAAAACGATACATTGAAAGTTTGTTTTATCGACATTTTTAATTATCGAAACGAAAATGAGTTTTATCTAGCATTGGCGAACGAAGTATTGAAATCTACTTCATCAGAATGGGAAGAGTTGGTTCAAAATGCTAAAACATTCTTATCGAGACTGATTCCTTCCGTTTCATTCTCACCTGACAAACAAACAGAACTCTCTTTTGGAATTGGATGGGATGAAATGCAAAAACATCCGGACGAGATATTAGATTTAGCTGAAAAAATAGCTCATCGAAAAGAAATCAATATCATTGTATGTATTGATGAATTTCAGTCGGTTGCCTCGTTTCCCCAACCCGAAATGTTTCAGCGAAAACTGCGCGCTCATTGGCAAAATCATACGCGTGTAAGCTATTGTTTATATGGGAGTAAACGGCATATGTTGTTAGATGTTTTCACCAATCCATCCATGCCGTTTTATAAATTCGGACATTTACTTTTCTTAAAAAAGATAGATTCTGCACATTGGATAAATTTTATTCAAAAACGTTTTGATGATACCGGAAAGCAAATTTCTGACCATGACGCGGCATTGATAGCCTCTCTCGCCGATAATCATTCGTATTACGTGCAGCAACTCGCGCAACAAACTTGGTTTAGAACGAACAAAATGTGCAAAACTGAAAACGTAACTGCCGCCCGCGAAGACATTGTGGATCAATTAAGCCTGTTATTTGCAAACCTAACCGAGACTTTATCCTCATTGCAATTAAATATTTTACGTGCAATTATTTCCGGCGAAAAACAATTAACAGCACAAGATACGCTCAAAAAATACCGAATGGGAACTTCGGCAAACGTAGTGCGAAATAAAAAACAATTGATAGTAAACGAAACGCTTATTGAGGAAGATAACGTCCTATCTTTTTCTGACCCAATGTACAGATACTGGCTCGAATCACGTTTTTTCAAGATTATTCCTTGATGATAAGAAAAGTCTATCAACCCTAAATATAAAATGACAAACGGTACTCGTAAATAAATATGAAACGCTACACTCAAACCCTCGAATATACATCTTCCCCGCAGGCTGATGGAGCATTTTAAGAACAGTGGAAGGCTTCACCGCTGCTGTATTTTGCTTCAAGGTGGTAACGGAACTGGGTTAGTCCATAACCATTGGGTACGTCTCTACGGTATTCTTCCCAAAGCGCTGCACTGTTGTTGGACTCATCGAGAACATTTCGAAGGAAAATAGAACGTGTACGTCGGCTTCGGGGTATGACACAAGCTGAGTTAGGAGAATTGCTTGGTATTACGAAGCAGGCAATCTCAAAAATGGAACAAAACGAGAAACTGGAAGATGATAAAATTAAACAGGTTGCCGAGGCTTTGGGTGTTACAGAAGAGGGATTGAAAAACTTTACCGAAGAAACTGTTCTGTATTGCACAAATAATTTTTATGAAAACTGTGGCGTCAAAACAAGTGCTGTTAGTAACAACCACACTTTCAATAATTTTCCAATAGAGGAAGCTATGAATCTATTGGAAAAACTCATAGAGAAAGAGAGAGAAAAGTTCGAGTCTTTAAAAAAAGAGAAAGAATAGACCTGCTCAACATCCTGCAGGTTTTCTCCAACCATTATATTTCCAAAAAAGCAGCGGATGAACTGACCGCTGCCAAAGACCGGGAAATTACCTGGCTGAGAGAAGAAATCCTATACCTGAGAACGAAAATAGACCGATTGCAGGAATGCGACGAACGCTAAAGGACAACCGGGCATTCACTTCCACAATTACTACCGCAATCGCCCGGCAATGATGAAGGAGTTGAAGCTATTTATTGTAAGTGGTAAAGTTCGCCGGCGGTAACAGATAATCCAACAAGAGCATCATCCGATATAAAACCAATATTTTCGTGCGGAAATTGATCTACAAACTCATCAAACATTTTACTTTCCCACGCCATATATCTTTCGTTCAAATGATATACCTCATTAGGCACGACTTCCACAAAATGTGTGTCTGAAAGTTTATCATGTTCGTACCGAACACGGGTTTCGGTGAAATCGTTAATAAAGGATTGTAACTTTGAAATTATAAATTCGTTAGGTGTCATTGCTTTTACGGAATAGGCAAAGCTATCATGAGAAATAAAAACTCTGCTCTCTCTACCTCAAAATGCTGCAAGTTGACATACTGGAGAGACATCCGACAGGGGTTGAACTACTTTGCTCAACCCCTAAATTTGTTAATCACTTACCTATTTTTTTGTAAATCTCAATGCCCGGAAGTTGAACCCGGAGTCTTCTATATAGAATTTCACCCGCTGTTCACCCTCATCAAGATGAATTTCCAACGGCGGTAAAGGATGCCACCTCCAACTACTCCAGCTTCCATTATTGGGAATATGGATTGTTCCCGTCACATTCTCGTTATTGACTTCAACGTGGAACCTGGCGTTGTTACCGTTTGCTGAAACATTTGCTTCAACTAAATACGCTCCAGCCTCTTCCACATTCAGGGTATAGACAAGCCACTCGTTTGCTGAAGTATAACCTATGTTGTTCCCGTTTCCCTCAACCTCTACCGGGGTGCCGCGCGTATCACCATTGGCGAGCCTATAGCTGTCGTTGCCCGTTTTGTTTTCCGGCTCGTTATCATGGAACGCAAAACCCTCACCGCCAAAATCAAAATTTGCAGCCGGAACCTCACAGGGTGCAGAGGAAGAAAGTATGTGAGGCCCTTTGAACGGACGGGTATATTTACCATCTACAACTACCCTTTCCACAATATTACCCGACTGAAAAACAACGGAAGTCACACCTTCACCCGTAATAGTGATCACACCATCTTCCACCCGGGCTATATTAGGATTTTCAGAATACCAGATGATATCCTCCGAATAGTTGTAGTTCTCAGGATGGCAGGTCGCAATTACGGTAGCCTTATCACCATATAACAGTTCCAAATGCGACTCGCTCAATTCGACAGACTCAAGAGGAACTTTTACAACGCTCGTCACCTCCACCCTGTTTTCAAGATCGCCTGCTTTAACAATAATATACGTGACCCCGGCGCCAACGGCCTTAACCAGGCCGTCCTTGTCTACGGTAGCCACAGAAGCATCATCCGAACTCCACCGATAGACATAGGTGCCATCCGTAGGGCTGGCAATAAGTTGAACTTCATCTCCCACAAAAAGGGCAAGGGAAGACTTGTTAACAAAGAACGCTCCTTTAACCTCTGTCCTCAAATTCTCCTCACAACCGGTCAAAAGAAAACAGAAAAGCGGGAAGAGGAAAAATATAGTTTTTAAATTGTGTTTCATATTGATAAGATATTTATTTTAAAACTCTGTTACAATCAAAACCGGATCGTGATCCGAAGGACATCTGCCATAAGGCCTGTCATCAATTACACGATACTGTAGCAGCTTAACATTTTTGCTGACAAAGATATAATCGATCCTGTTTTTTGATGCTTCAAACGGTTTTAACTGATTGAACGTGCCTTCCGGGCCCAGCGGCTCTTCAGCCAGATCCCTTGCATCATAAAGCTGTCCGTAAGCTTTCAGGATGGAGATGGGCTCCGAACCGGGTTGACAGTTGAAGTCACCCGAAGCAAAGAAAGTGTATTGGTTTTTGACGATCTCTTTTATCTTTGATAAAAGCAATTTCGCCGATTCTACCCGGGCTACCGCTCCTTGATGATCGAAATGGGAGTTGAAGAAATAGAACACGTTGTATGTTTCTCTATCCCTGAACTTTCCCCATGAACAGATTCTTCGGTAGTTCACCGCATCCCAACCGTAACTCGGTTTTTCAGGGGTATTGGAAAACCAGAAACTGCCCTCATCCAGCAACTCGAACCGATCTGTTTTATAGAAAATTGCATAAAACTCCCCGTTGTCGCCACCGTCTCTACCTGTCCCGGTGTAGTGGTATTTCTTAAATTGGTTTACGATATCTGTCAGGTGTACTTTGGTCCCTTCCTGGGTACCCCAAATATCAAAATCGTAATGGTTGACAATCGTATAGACAAGCTCTCTTCGATCGGGCCATCCTCCAACCAACAAATTATAGGAGCCGGAAGAAAACCGGCTGTACTCATTGCTTTGCTTAACCGGAACAACGATATCCTTTACATCAGAATGGCCGTTAAACCTGACGACAACCGTTCCGTCCCTTTTACTGTCGGAGCGATTCAGTGCTGAAGCAACAAAGTGATGCCTTTTGACCCATTTATCGATAACTTCACTCTCCTTCTCTACTATCCATTGGGGAAGCTCCATTGAATAAGAGAGGTTTGAAGAGATGTCGAAACAGAACTCCAATGTCTGATTTTCATTGAAATAAATTTGAGTTTGGCTGACTGTGGCCTGTGGAGTTTCTGAAAGCTGCTTCACTTTGATATTTCTGACAAGCTCTTTGACCCGCACGGTCAACTCTGAAGATCTCTCCTTCCCGATCTCTTTGTTCATTTCCACAGAAATCCGGATTTTATTGCTGTTTTCCGGAATAATCTCCGCTTTGCACCAGCTATCTGTTGACTCTACCGTAAAATTAGCGTTACTTCTTACCTCAACAATCTTTTCACCTGCTTCGGGCCAGAAGACTACTTCGTTATGAGTCAACTCTAAAAAAGTTATCTCAGCAACCTTACTTTTGCCACAGGCAAGAAACGGAATTATTGATAAAAAAGTTACAAAGAATAATGATATTTTGTTACTACTCATTTACACTGTATATTATATAATATATTCGCTATGTTGTAAACATCAAATTACTCTCCGGCAAATTCAAGACGAAGTTCCTCCTTCATCTCAATTGTATTACCTGCATCGTTTATATAATTGTATCTTATGAGAAAAACCTTATAGTTTTTGAATGGGGTCTCCTCAATAAAAAACATATTTGGGAAGTTGATATCTCCGTTAATCTGAGTTAACCTCAAATCCTTGTAGGGAGAGATGATAATATTGCCATCATCACCAATTTCAAGGATTATGCCATATTTATTTATAACTTCCGTATCAGGCTGAAATGCGATATTATCAGCCAGTATCCTTACCTTATTCCTACTTACAGGATGCATTGTCTTAATACCGGGAAGCTGCACACTCCCCCTAAATGCCCTCATCGTATAGTTGGTCTGTGGCTTCTGGGTTGCATAATCATTTTTAAGCAACACACGGTAGAGTACATTACTCTTTTTATGATTGATTTCATAAGAAGAGTATGAGTCGACCTTTATCGGTATAAAGTAGGTTGAATCAGGAGAAAGTCCCTCCGGGCGGATTGCAATTTTCATTCGTCCATTTCTCTCCCCGACAGGTATGGTCAAGCTATAATCATCAATATCGTACATTTTTTCCGGTAGTAATCTTGCGTAATTCTTTCGATCGACATCGAAATTCAACATATTGTATCTGTTGTAAGCTTCCAAGTCGGGAAGAAGTTTAACTTTGATCTCTTTTTCGGAAGGGAGAGTTCCTCCACAGGTCGCAGCAATATAACCATATGACTCAGGTTCGTTCAGGTCATGAACGCCTTCAAAGATATTGTATGTCCCCTCACTTTGCAGTGCAAAAATTGTCTTATACTGCTCTTTCTCAAAAATATCGTCATTATTGCATGAATAACAACTGAATAATACTACGACTACCAATAATATAATTGATCTGTTCATAATTCTATGATTGTTAATAATTATTTTACCATCCAGGATTCTGGTCCAAAGAAGGGAGACGACGAATCTCAGCTCTGGGTAATGGCAGAAACACCATTTTTTTATTTATAATCCGGCTCCCTATTCTTGCCGTATTCGGAACAACTCTCTGATAGAATCCCTCCTTATTGGCATCCACGTTCATCCCGGTGATCCTGTCATTTTCCACGTTTTCATAGATCCCCCACCTTCTTACATCATAGAACCTCCTGTTCTCAAAAAGGAATTCAATCATTCTTTCTTTCTCGAGCAACTCTTGTATCTTCTCCTGACTTTGCAGCTCAGCATCACTGAGTCCCGGCAAACCTGCACGATAGCGCACTTGGTTGAAGGCATTGGCAATCTCATTCACATCCCTCGAAAATGTGTACGTTTCCCCGTTCAATTCAACCGTATGGGTTGTTGTGAGGTTGTTCAAGGCTTCGGCGTAACTGAGTAGAATTTCCGCATACCGGATCATTGGGAACACCTTGTCAACCACTCGTGCGTTTGTTCCGGACCAGGCATCCATGGGGTGAATATACTTCTTCACTACATATCCGGTTGGTGTATGGTCTACCAAAGCGCTCGGATTCGATTTGCCGTTTGGTGAATCGTAGTAGTAAGTAACCGTGAGATTATAGTCTCCGGCGGAAGAGGCGGAGATGCAGGGCCAATACGCTTCACTAAAACCGATGCTGGCGTAGAATCTCATTTCGCGGTTTACATACATGTTATAAACTCCCGCGTTAAGCCTGTAACCGGAAAAAGAACGTATGCCGGAGGTAAAGCCCTCTTCGGAGTAAGGGAACGCATCGCTGGCATTGTCAATTGTTCTTCCGTCCTGCATATAATATGAATCTACTACTTTTTGGGGAACGGCCATTCCGCCCCATCCTCCATGAACAATTGGGAACGAAGCTCTTGTATAGCTTCTTAACCCGTCGGATTTCCTTGCCCAAATAAACTCGGGGTTTACAGATGGCACGCATTCGCCGTTAAACATTTCCGAATAGGACTTATAATGATCAATTCCGCCTGCTCCTGCCGGAAATTTTTCATGATAGGATTGATCGTGAACATTTTCAGGAAGCAATGGAGTCTGTTCATCTGCTTCTACTGCGTAAAGTCTGTAGAGAGGACCTCCGGCCAAATCCATATCTATAACTCTTCTGGCTGCAGCTGCAGCCAATGCCCATCGGCTCTCATCATAGGCTTGGGAAACGTATGTTGCTCCGTCTGTTGAGCGTTTCCAGTCACCGAAATAGGTTCTGGCAGCTTGTCCGCCATTATACAAGGGGCTCGCATGCTGAAGGCGAAGACGTGCGACAAGGGAATATGCGGCCCCTTTGGTAGGTCTTCCAAAATCAAGAATTGGAACGGTTACCGGCATATATTCTGCGGCTTTCTCAAATTCATCACATATATACTCTACCGCTTCGTCGTACGTGCTTCTGGGACGATCGTAATACTCAATTGGTTCGTTCGTCTCAATCACCTCATCTCCCAGGATAATGGGAGGACCGAACTCCATCAGTAACTTGTTGTATGCATAGGCCCGTATAAAGCGGGTATAGCCAAGTATATTTATTCTATCCGAAGCGGACATTTCCGGCACCTCATCAATCCGGGTCAAAATGGTATTGCATTTTCGAATGATCTTGTAGAGGTTCTTGTAGTTGTTCCCGAACGGCCCTAAATTGTCGGGGGTAATATACCCCAAAACAAAACGCATCCCCGAGTAACTGCTTGAACCATCAACATTAAACATGGTAAATGCCTCGTCGGTAGCCAATGGTCCCAACACGTCCTGTCCAGAAGTACTGAAAATCTGTCCCTCATCGCTGAACATCGCTGCAGCACCCCACATATAGGCTTCTACATAGCGGGTCTGGGTGAATATGGAGTCCACTTTGAACTCATCATCAAAATAACTGTCAATATTCAGGAAATCCTTGCACGACGAAAAAAAGATCGGGAAAGAGATAACTGAAAGGAGGATGGATAATAATTTTAATCTGTCCATTATATATATGTGTGTTAAATATTTATATAAAGTTGGAAAGTAAAAACCGAGGGGATCGGATAGGCGCGCCCATTGTAACGGGCCTGCTCCGGATCAAACAGTTTTACCTTGTCCCATACAAAAAGATTTGTCCCTACCAGTTGCAAATCAAGAGATGAAATTCCAATTCTTCTTAAGGAATGGAGTTTCAAATTATAATTCAGTGTCATCTCTTGCAATCTCAAATATCGGGCATCACCTTTCCAGAAATCTGATAACTGCGAGTTGTTGCTGTTGTATCCATACTGAAGCCTAGGGAAGCGTGCGCGTGGATTTTCGGCAAGCGAAGATTCAATCCCTGCCTGTGCGGCGTATTCCCTTGGTATCCACCTATTAGAAGGATCGCTTATGATTGCCAATACATTTCCGGTTGCTCCGCCGTGAAATGGGACATAACCCATTCCGTTTCCAGACTGTCCAACATGATAATAATCTGTCTTCCCAGTTCCTTTAAACATGACTCCAAGTGTAAAATCCTTATATCTGAATTCACCACCAAATCCATACATTAAGCGGGGATAAGTACTGTAGGATAGAGGAACCTTATCCTCATCGTTAATCACACCATCAGCGTTAATATCTTTATATTTGATATCACCGGGTGCAACATCTCCAAACTGTTGCCTGGGACTATATTTAATATCATCTTCATCATTGAAAAGCCCTAAACTTTGGAAACCTCTGATTACGTTATAGGGGTATCCTGTATGCTCAAGGTAGGGATATTCAAGATAGAGTTGTTCCCAGTTTTGAATCAAATTGGTAGAATAAGTATAGTTTCCTCTTAGCACAAAGCTCTTATTTGCATCAATTTGATGACTGAAACTAATATTTCCATCAGAACCGTAACTTTTCATCTTTCCCACGTTACCGTATGGCATGGAGATTACTCCTACATAATCGGGTACCTGAACTCTTGGTTGAAAGATGCCATCACGCTGGTCTTCAAAGAAGTCTACAACAAATTCAACTTTGTCATTAAGCAAGCGCCCTTCAAAACCTAGGTCTTTCTTCAGCGCCTTCTCCCATTTTAAGTTATCTGCACCCACAATGGTTTCGTTAATAGTCTCTACACTGTTCCCTCCCCATATTGAGTTCTGTCCGATATTTACCATCGTTAGATAAGGGAATCTGCGGCTTGTAATTCTATCATTTCCAACTGTACCGTATGAAGCACGTATCTTGAAAAAATTTAACCATGGCAAGCTATTCTTTACCAATATATAATTTGTAGGGCTCCACCCAAGAGCAAGAGAGGGAAAGAAACCATATTGTTTCCCTGGCTGGAAATTCTCTGAACCGGTATAACCAAAGTTCACATCCATCATATAAGTATCTTTAAAACTATATGTTAAACGACTCGAAACTCCTTGATATCTCAGTGGAATAGCCGCCAAGCTACTCACTGCATCCTTAGTAGCTTTCTCATCACTAAGATAGTAGTAAAGCAGACCTGTAAACCTGTGATCATCTGTAAAGAGTTTTTCGTAGCTAAGTGTACTCTCAAAATGATATTTTCTATATTGGTTTACCTGCTTGTTATATCTGGCTGGTACTGCCTGCACGTTCTCTTTCATGATCAGGCTTCCGTTTGTATTCCTGCCCAATGCCTGATAAAGTGCCGGTTGAACATATCTCTGTTCCCAGAAGTTACTATAAATATCGTAAGCTCCTTGTACCTTAAGCTTAAGTCCATCTAGCATTTTCTTCAGATCTTGGTTTATTGCCATTGTCATCTTACCTTGATAATTCTGGCTAGAAGATTGCCCTGTATGGTTGATTAACACATATGGAGAAGATAGATCATTCGCACCAGCAGCAGGAAGAAGTCCGTTCGAATATTTGGTGGGAAAAAGAAGTGGATTCAATTGTGACTGTGCATTCCAAATATAGTCTGTATTTGCCATACCCGGTTCGCTTCTCACTGCTAAATAACCATCCGTACCAAAATAAATACTTGTCATTTTTGTCAGGTTAAGGTCTATATTGAGCCTGTAGTTATAGGTATTATAACCTACATTGGAACTGTAAACACTGCTCTTGTCCTGTTTATATGCTGCCGTTTCGTCGCTCAGTCCCAGACTTAGAAAATACCTTGCCACTTCACCCCCCCCCCTAGCGCTTACATAGTAGCTTTGCTCAAAAGAGTGATTATTAAGTATCTCTTTCTGCCAATTGACGTTTGGGTAAAGATCATTATCAAGACCGTATCGTATAATATCAAGATCTACATCATTATAGGCAGGGGCAGATCCCCTTACTGATAGAGCTTCATTAACAAGATTCGCGTAATCATATGCACCTAAATATTTAGGCATCCTTCGTAAAACAGAGAGAGAAAAATTAGTTCGTGCAGTGATAGAAAGTTTCCCTGACTCACCCCTTTTAGTGGTCACTAAGACTACCCCATTTGCTCCTCTTACACCATAAACCGCTGTTGCTGAAGCATCTTTCAAAACAGAAAAACTTTGTATATCTGCTGGATCAATGGAGTTTATATTGCCTTCCAAGCCGTCAATCAACACTAAAGCGCCACTACTGGCACCAAATGTACCAATACCACGAATCCAAAATTCAGAAATATTTTTTCCAGGCTCACCGCTTGTCTGCATAGAAATCACCCCTGGAACTTTGCCGCCAAGCAAGTTAGCAACGGAAGCAACAGGAGTTTGCAAATCTTTCACATCTACCGATGTAACTGCCGCCAAAGAACTTATTCGTCGTTGGCTACCCATTCCTACAACAACAAGTTCATCCAACTCTTCGGAGTCTACATTCAACCGAATTTCAATGTCTGACTCTTCCTTCACAACTACATATTCCACAGTTTCTAAACCAACGAAGGAAATAACAACCACGTCCCCGATCTTAACATTGATCGTGAACTTTCCATCTATATCAGTAATTGTACCAATACCTACCTGATCTTTAAGAAAGACAGTCGCACCGGGCAGCGTAATTCCTGTATCATCGTAGACTGTCCCTTTCAATGTAAATGCAATTCTCTGCTGTGCATTTGCAAAAAAGAATAGCTGAAGAAAAAGCAATAGCATAAAATTTCTTTTCATTCTGATAATGTATTTTATTTATATCTGTTATTCAATGGCCAGTTTACGCAATCTGTTATTACCCCAGTCCGCGATATAGACTGTACCTTCTTTATCCACCCCAACACCGTGCGGATTATTAAAAAGCGCCTCTTCGGGGCCTCCGTCTTTCCAACCACTCGTTCCGGGCATTCCTACAATTGTCTCTACCATATTCTCGGGAGAGATTCGGCGAATACAATGGTTCCCGGCATCGGCAATATACAGATAGCCCTCAGGATCAAAGTAGATTTGCCATGGAGCATTGAAAAGCGCCACTTCCAGTTCTCCGTCGCGATGTCCGCTTCCAGCAGAGTTCATGCGTTTGAATGTGTTCGCTGGATCCCTTACATCCATTGAATAGATGCCTCCGGAAACACCTCCTGAACGTCCTGCAAAATATAGTAAATGCGGATGAAGTGGGTGGAATGTTACTCCATTTGCCGTTCCGTTGGGAGTTACATAGATTATCTCAGCCTCGTAAGTAACAGGGTGGATTTTAATAATCTGTCCCTCATAGAAACGGGTATAAACGTATCCGTCCAGTTCGCACGAAGCCATTGAATGCTTCCAGGAATTGGTTGGTGGAGCATATCCGTTTGTATTCACAATGTTGAAATTCCTGTATCTGGGAGCCCATGCCTCTTTAGGATCACAGGTCACAAAGGCCGTAATGGAGGTCTCCGACGGGAATGTGATTATCCCGGTTCTCCTGTCAATCGCAGGAGCGTTGGGAATCATAACCGAGCTATTGTCATTCATGGAAAGCGGAATTACAACATTCTCCTCTTCATTCACCCGGACAAGCCCCCAGGTTGGACTGTCCCGGACGGAGACAAAAATATTGTAATCGTTATCGACAGCTAAAAAGGATGGTTTCATCTGGCTTTCCGAAAGTGTTCCGGAGATAAAATCGGGTGACCCGTTTCCGGATACCGTACTTACAGATACAGAGAGATTATATTGGAAAGTATTTTCCAATACAAGCGAATCTTTTCCCACAACAACTGAAACAACACAGTCGTCACCCGGCATTCTCGGAACCAACGTATAGATCCGATATCCATCGGATGAGATTACTGCAGCTCGCTTACTGTTAAAATAAACCCTGATTTTTTCGGGATTGGAACCGAAATTTTCTCCCGTAATTATTACCTTCTCTGCAACCCCGCCCGAATTCGGATAAAATGTGGATATTTTGACAGGGATTGACGGGTTGTGATCTTTTCCAAACCCATCATCTCTTTTCTCTGTGCACGATGTGAAGAACAAAAGTCCGGAGAAAAGCAAAATAATGTTAATGTAAATTTTTAGCTTTTTATTCATATTTTTTAATTTAAAAAGGATAAAATAATTAGGATTTAAAGTATTAATCAGCATTTTATTCACATAAATAGAATTATTCTTTACAAAACAGAGACAAATCCATAGCAGGATTTTCAAAATTATTTAACATATCTTATCAATAATAATGTTGTAATTTTCGCCGGGTATTCAGCGCATATTCGTAATCAATAGATGAAAAATTTTGTCATGAGGGCAAAAATAGAGGTTACAGATTTCTAAATAAAAGAATTGAAGTTGACATTTACTTTTAACCGGTTGATTTTTACTGTCTTTGCAAAAGTGAGTTCTTGTTGATAACCGAAAGGAATCGTGATGAAGCATTTTTTCCGATGCGATCATGGATCCAGTGATGCAAATACTCAAAACAATTAATGATAAAAAGGTATTAATCAATTATATGAGTTTGAATACTAGCCCTTTAATGGACAGCGCACAGCCATCCTGGCAGCCATACGAAGGCGATTAAGATTTTACACATTTATTTGGTTAATTTAAATCATATTGCTAATTTCGTGTTTTACAATGAATTGGTTGGAGACTGATCAAAAAAAATAAAAACGATACTCTTTTACTCAATGAGGTTTATAGTGAACGTGTTGATATACTCATTTCAGAAGACAGAAAGATTCATACTAAAGCGAAGGAACTAGGAATTGAAGATCGAGTTTTCACAATCGATTCTTTTCTTGAAATGGTTGTATCTGAGTATCCGGAATTGATTGATTACAAAGTATTGGCAGTTAAACAAGAGTACTTTGGAAATATTGATCTCACGGATCCATTTTTTGATTCACTGAAAGAAGATTATCCGGGGTTTGAACGTTGGTTTAATAAAAAAGCGGAAGAAAAAGCCTATATAACATACAACAAAGGACGTATTTTATCATTCTTGTATTTGAAAACTGAAGGAAGTGATGAAAATTATTCAGATATCGATCCTATGTTTTCTAAGAAGAAACGTTTGAAGGTTGGAACATTTAAAGTTGTAAGTAATGGTGTGCGATTGGGAGAGCGTTTTCTCAAAATAATTTTTGACAATGCTATTTTGAACCAGGTTGAAGAAATATATGTTACAATCTTCGGCAGGACCGAGGAACAACAAAGGCTTATTGGACTAATGGAAGATTGGGGCTTTGTAAAATATGGAGTGAAAGGTCATAACAGAGAATTAGTCTATGTGCGTGATTTTTCGAAGAAGTTTGATCTTTCTAACCCTAAAAAAACCTTTCCATTTATTTCAACAATTACGGATGCTTTTTTAATCCCGATTTACCCTAAATACCATACAGAATTATTACCGGATTCTTTTTTAAGGACTGAATCTCCTGATAACTTTGAAGAAAACGAACCGCATAGGAATGCGATAAGTAAAGTTTATATTTCTCGTTCGATTAAAAGAAATATAAAAAAAGGTGATATTTTGATTTTTTACCGTACTGCTCCAAGAGATAAAAAAGCCTACTATCATAGTGTGATTACAACAATTGGTATTGTGGAAGATAAAATTGATGATATTCAAAGTGAAACGGAATTTGTATTAAAATCGAGAAAAAGAAGTATCTTCACCGATGATTATTTAAAGGAGTTCTGGAATTACGATCCTCGATATCGTCCATTCTTGATTCGTTTCTTGTCTGTATATTCATTCCCATTGGGAAATAGATTGAATAGAAAGTCTCTTCTTGAATTAGGTATTATTAGTGGCGAAGAAAATGAGTTGAGAGGCTTGAAAAAGATTACCAGGGAGCAATTTATTTTATTATTAAAATAAACAAAAACAAATGAGAGTATTGTTGTCAATTAAACCGGAGTACGCATTTAAAATATTTGAAGGTTCTAAAAAATATGAATTTCGAAAGTTTATTTTTAAACGTAAAGACATTGAGAAGGTTATTGTTTATGCGTCTTCTCCCGTGCAAAAAGTTATAGGTGAATTTGAAATAGCTGACATATTATACGAAGAGACAGAGTTACTGTGGCAAATGACTCAACAATATTCAGGTATAAGCAAGGAATTTTATGATCAGTATTTTGAAAATAGAGATCATGCGTTTGCCATTCAAGTTGGGAATGTAAAAGAATATGCGCATCCTAAACTTCTTTCCGATTTTAATATCGACTTTGCTCCTCAGTCATTTGCTTATCTATGATTATCCTGCCACATATTATAGAACGGATCATGGTTCCCGCCTTTTACCCGAAAGAGCGAAAAGATGCTTGCGGACAGGCAGTTGCTGTCAGAAACACTGATCCGTGATTTTTTCAGGAAAATTCATTCACACTAGGCGAGAATCGGAAATTCTTTATAGAATCGAAGCAGGGATATAGTTTCTGTCCGTAGTTTCGAGCGAACGAATTTCTTCATATCCTCATCCATCCATTCGCCTAAGCCATTCAACATTCCCCGGTCACTCTTGCTTTCGAGATGCCCGATACATTTCTGTATGTAGTCAGCCAGTGGCATTTCCATACGAGTTTCAACAATATCTTTGTTTATCGGTGTTCGTTTTTGCATGAAAAACCAACTGTCAAAGATATCGCGATTCGTCACTTCTCCACGGTCAAGCATAGCGCAGAGTTTATGGGCAAACATTTCAGAAGCGACTGTAAAGACCTGTCGAAAGACGAATTTATTGAAATGACAAACGAAGTAATCCCGTTTTTGGGACGTTCAGGGTTACGGATGGAAGTGAAGGACAAAGAGAACCCAAAACTAACGGCCTTTCGGCGTAATATCCATTTTCCTGAATTGTTGTTAGTTGATTTGCCCTTTGCTTAAACTCGATGAGCATAATAGGTTTGCCGTCTTTCAATGTTGCGTAGTCTATCTTTCCCCCTTTTTTGTGCCGATATCACAGGTGAACTCGGGCATTACTCCCATTGGATTGAACACGTCATATCCAGGTGCATTCAATAACGGTATTACAAAAGCATTTTCGTTTAACTGACGATTAGAATATGACCAATCTTGATGATACATTTTAAATGTTTATCTTTGTGCATTTCAATGCAGTAAAAGGGTATTTGTTAAAAATTAATAGCATGATATGGTTTTGGGCAATAGTAGGGATGGTAGTTTTATTAGTGGTTGGAGTTCCGTTCTGGGTAAGTATACTCATCACGTCAATTGTCTGGATTATCTCGGTTATTGCACAAACATCGACCAAGAAAGGAAATGCGTCACGCGTGTCACGCGAAAGCAACTGGCTTGAAAGGGATGATAAAAGAGATGATTCTGTGATCGATATTTCTGGAGAATCTATCAGGATTCCTCCTTCAACCGATCAAGACAGTGAGATATTTAATTGTGATTATGTGCCCTATTGGTCAAAGGAATATATCTACTCTACCCGTTCTTTAGAATATGCCAGCGCGAGGGTCAAAGCGTTCTACAAGAGGTTCAAAAACAGTTTTATATCAGGGGAGTATCTTAGTCTGGACGAAAATGAAAATTATGCGTTTACCTTGATGTTTGATTTCCTGGATGAATATGACAACCAACCGGATCTTACGCGACTCACTACACAGATGCAGGCACTTATAGAGCATTACCCGGTAACGAAACCTTATGCAGAGCTAAAACTGATACAAAGGGCAAAGAAATCGGGACAATGGAAGAAAGTTTGCACGAATGGAGAGACGAGCATCGAGGATATCATGGAGCAGTTCCCTCATTCAAGAGAATGGAGCTTTTCAGATAGATATTCAGAAAAATTGAGACTTTCTAAGTCAGAGCAGATTCTCTTTGATTATTTTGAATCGAAATGGGATTCTATGTGCTCGGGTTTCGAGTTTATGAAGATCAGACAGGTGGAATTATTTCGCGAGGTGATGAAAGATGTGAAGGAACAATTAATATACAATACAGCCATTTCATTTAATTTCAAAAGTCAAAATGGCGCGTATGATCATAGCCAATCGGTGTTTACCTATCACGACCTGACGATAGAAGAAAAGGTAAGAATGGTGAAGAATTGTATCTTCAGGCTTTGTCGCAATAAACTTTATGAAAGGTATGAACTAAACAGGAGTGTTGACATTTTCACGTACGAGCATAACGAACGAAGTAAAAAGGAGATAACCGGGTTATTGGAACTGGTGGGACCACTTATTGATCCCCTTGCGAAGAAGCTACCCGAGTTTACCGATGAGGAAGAAACGGAAGTTAACACTGTTTACAGAACTCGCTGGAGAATTGTCCACGAGGAGGTTAAAGCTGCTTTCAATCAAAACATGGATGTGCAATATTATTTACAAAACATCCACAGGCTCACGAAAATAAACAAAGAAAATCCGGGTGTACAGCATTTACTTTTTGATGCCGCAAAATTGCTTGCCGGGATCAACAATGTTGCGGCTTTGAAAGTCTATTTGCAGTATATTGATGTATATCACCACTTTTTCAATGACGAAGAGAAGCCTTTGCCTAAATGTACCTGTAAAAAACTGTTCAGGAAGGAGGGGCTTCAGAGCCTGTTTGAAGATATCGTTAACCAGTATAAAAAAGATAAGGACCGGGAAAAAGCGTATGAGGCTATCCATGATTTGTACCTGCCGGTACGCAGAAAAATCAACTTGGATAAGAAGGAGATTGAGAAGATAACGAGACTCCATTCGGAAACGGTGCAATTGCTAAATGAAGTGATGGATGAGGAAGAGGATGAAGAGGAGGTAGTAGAGAAAATGCCGGTAGTAAACAATTTGCAATCGGCGCATCATTTATTGGACGGGCATCAGTTAGAATTATTGGGTCTTTTTAAACAGAGTGACTACTGCATGACAAAAACAGAAGTAGAGGATTTTGCCAAATCGAAGGGATTCATGGCAAACGGGTTGATTGAAAAAATCAACGATCTGTGCTATGAAACGCTGGATGATGTCCTGATTGAAGACGACGAGGATTGCTTTGTTGTTTCGGATGACTACTTAAAAACAATAATATATGGGAATCAAAGTTAAACCTAAGGAAGCTACTGAAATTATCAACTCTTTAATAGGCGGAATTGTGCCGAGATCGGGGGTTCAACATATTGCTGTTGGACGAGACGATGAGATTGCTGCTGTAATGGATGCGCTTGAGGATGTGAAAAACGGGCATAACGTGATGAAGTTTTGGATCGGGGATTTCGGTTCCGGAAAATCGTTCATGTTTCACCTTATTAAATCGGTTGCCTTAAAAAAGAAATTCGTGGTGGCGGGAGCTGATTTCACCCCCGATAACCGTTTGTACTCGTACGACGGCAAAGCGGTGGCTCTCTATTCAGCCATAATCGATAATATTTCTATTAACACGAAGCCCGATGGCGGTGCGCTTCCCTCGTTGCTCGAAAAATGGATTGAGCAGGTGATGGAATTCACGGCGAAAGAGTCTGATGTCTCGCTGACTGAAATCCGAAACGAACAATATTTGCCGTTGATACAACAGAATATTTTCAAAACAATCAACGAGATAACAGAAGTTGGCGGATATGATTTTGGAGTGATCGTGATGAAATATTACGAGGGGTATATACAGGGGGACGATTATTTGCGACGTAATGCGCTGCGCTGGTTGAAGGGAGAATACCGAACAAAAACCGAAGCCCGCCAGGATCTGGGAGTGAGGGAGATCATTAACGACCAGAATTATTATGATATGCTGAAGAATTTCACAAAGTTATTCGTCTCCATGGGATACAGTGGTTTTATGATTAACCTGGATGAAGCAGTAAATCTTTACAAGATTTCGAACTCGCTGACAAGGGAAAAAAATTACGAGAAACTGCTTGCGATCTATAACGATTGCTACCAGGGAAAAGTTTCCAACATGTTCTTCAATATTGCCGGAACAAGGGAGTTTCTAGAGAACGAACGAAGAGGGTTGTATTGCTACAACGCATTGAAAACAAGGCTAGAGCCCAATAAGTATGCGGTGGATGGAATGAAAGACCTTGCACAGCCGGTTATCAAGCTTACTCCTATCAATCATAATGAAATATTCGTGCTGCTGAAAAACCTCAAGGGTATTTTCGATTTCAACTATAAAACAAATATCGACCTAAGCGAAAGGGATATCCGGTTTTTCATGGAGGAGATGTATAATAAGCCTGGCGCGTCGGAGTTTTTACTTCCAAGAGAGGTGATACGTGGTTTTCTGAATATATTAAGCACGCTTCGGCAAAATCCAGGGGTTACTTTTAAAAAACTTGTGGGCGGCATTGAGATAAAAGATGAACGGCCGGCAGATGATGTGCTTGACATTATAGAGGTTTTGTAATGGCAGCGGATGCTTTTTCTTTACTATCGGAGCCAATCAGGCGTTATATTCATGAAAAACGGTGGACGAAGCTTCGGCCCATCCAACATAGCGCGATACGATATATTCTGGGGGATAACGATAATTATATTCTGGCGGCCAGAACGGCTTCTGGAAAAACGGAGGCAGCTTTTTTACCTATTCTTTCTTCCGTTGATTTTTCATCCGAGGGAATTCAAGTCCTGTATATCTCTCCCCTGATCGCTTTGATCAACGATCAGTTTGCACGGGTGGAAGATCTATGCAAGTATATGGATGTGCCGGTCACTAAATGGCACGGAGAAGCCAATCGAGCTGCCAAGGACCGAATACTGAAAGAGCCGCGGGGTATCGTGCTTATTACACCGGAATCCCTGGAAGCGATGTTCGTTACAAAACCGTATAACGTGACGTATCTTTTTTCGAACCTCAAATTTGTGGTAATCGATGAGATTCACTCTTTCATTGGAACGGACAGAGGTATTCAATTAAAGTCAATTCTCTACAGGCTCCAGGAAAAGAATGGCACGCCGTTCCGGATTATTGGATTATCCGCAACCATAGGAGATTATGACGAAGCGAAAAAGATCACGGGCAATGAAGCAAGGACAAAAGTGCTGCTCGATAGGAGTAAAAAGCCCTTGCACACCGAATTTCGTTATTTTGACGGGAAAGATGAGACAGAATTGCCACCAGATCTTATCAAAGATATCTATCGGCACGTGCATGCCAATAAAACCCTTATATTTCCTAACAGCCGGGGACGTGTTGAAGAGGTTGCGGTAAAATTGAAAAAGATTTCAGAACGAGTGGGGGGGCACGGGAACTTCTTTGCTCATCACTCTTCGATAGATAAGGGAATCAGGGAATATGTGGAGTTTTTCGCCAAAAATAGCCAGCGAGAGAATTTCTCAATTTCTTGCACTTCTACCCTGGAGCTTGGTATAGATATTGGGTCGGTGGATGAGATTATTCAGGTGGATGCTACTCACAGCGTTTCTTCGCTTATTCAACGAGCCGGACGAAGTGGACGAAAAAATGAAGAAGAGAGCAACTTAACGCTCTACGCGACTTCTCCTTGGTCGATGCTCCAGGCGCTTGCCTGTTGGAGCTTGTATGAAAAGGATTGCATCGAGTCGCCGGATATTGTTGAACGGCCATACGATATCCTTGCTCATCAGGCCCTTTCCATTATTAAAGGGCATAACGGGATAGATTATCGGGTTCTAATCGAAAAATTATCCTCAAACTTTGCCTTCAGGAATATACAGCGATCTGAAATTGCCGAAATAATAGATTATTTTATTGGAATCGATTTTATTGAAAAGATTGGCCATGAATTGATTGTTGGGATCGAGGGAG
Organism: Proteiniphilum propionicum; assembly: GCF_022267555.1. Classification (NCBI taxonomy): domain Bacteria; kingdom Pseudomonadati; phylum Bacteroidota; class Bacteroidia; order Bacteroidales; family Dysgonomonadaceae; genus Proteiniphilum; species Proteiniphilum propionicum. The sequence goes on along the minus strand of NZ_CP073586.1, from coordinate 2,592,601 downwards.
AGAGGATTGTCAATAACAGGGAGTTTTTTAGCACGTTTGAGCGGGAAATTAATTTTAATGTCGTCCATAACTCCAAAGTGATCGGCAACCTGCCCTTTACGCCCCAGGTGCAATCGGATAATAATATACTTTTGGCCGCCAAAATATGGAAAATAGTGGAAGTGGATACAGAAGCGGGGAAAATTTTTGTTGTCCCTGCTCTGGACGGGAAAAAGCCCACTTTTATCGGCAGCGGGGTGAACGTGCATCCACTCATTCATGGGGAAATGTTTAGGATCCTTTTTTCCGATGAGGAGTTTTCGGTGCTGGACGAGAAATCCAACCAAGCCTTGAAAGAGTTGCGTAAAGATTTCAGGCCCATGAGTATTCAGAATCCAACCACCGAGCGACCGCTACTATGTATGAATAATCGCTCGATAATTCATCTGTTCGCGGGAACAAAAGTAACAGAGACCTTGAGGTACTTGATGTCTAAACGTAATATTTCTGCTTTGATCACGAATAACGGATGCTCTATGGAGTTATCAGACATGGATGAATCTAATTCTCTTGCTATCTGGCACTCCTTGTTGCTGTTAAAGGATGATTTAGATTCCCTTTTGTACAGTAGTTTAGAAGAGACACCTCATCTTATTCATATTCCGAAATGGGGAAAGCACCTTCCTGAAAAATATAAAGTGGCCTTGATCAAACAAAAGACTTTCGATTTTGAAGGGACATTCCAATTTATTGCCAATACAAAATTAGTAACTACTAAGGTACTCCGGTCATAGACAGAGAGTCCTGACTATTAGTCAATAACTATGCTATACTCGAAACTACGCTTGCGCAAGGGTTGCAATAACCCGAAGGACCTCAAAGGGGTTCTGTCCGTTCCCCGTCGCCATTTGGATGACGGAGGCAACGGTGGCATAGTTCCCAGCTCCTTCCTCGGAGCGGAAGCACCCGCTGACTTTCAATAGGGTCTTAACAAGGGCTCCGTTGGCCTTCGTCTTCGCCTGCACCATTAGCCACTCTGGCAGTTCTTTGAAGTTAGGATCTTCGGAAAGTCCGGGTTCCCGAAGTACCTGCCTGTGCCGCCGGGAGAGCTTTGCCCGGTCTGCTTCGACACTCTTTCCAAGTCCTGTAGTAAAGTCCTTTTTCATCCATCCACAAAGAGGGAAAAAATTATGGATCTGCGCAAATTTATCGATTTGTGCATCAGCGCATTAAAGGCTGCCCTGGGCATTTTGGAGAGACCCGTGCCCCTTCTTTCGGAGGGCCATTTCTGAAATTTCTAAAGGCCGACAATGCCTTCCAAATAGCCATCAATAAGCTGATATATAACAATTTCAATATAGGGATAGCAGCATGAGGAAAAATTCAAAAAAAGTTACAACAGGATGTCAACAACCCTGCGAAATTCTTTATCATTGGTCAGGAAAAGGGTACCTGAGTAGTTAAGATTTTTCTCATATTCTGACATTTTTTGTGGTGAAAAATCATCGAATATATAAAGAATCAGGTACTTTTGTCAAAAACTACCCACGTATGCAGGTTTAGTTCAACAACTGTTAGACGTAATTGAATTTGAGGATTGAGGATTGAGGAAAAACTGTTATCTTTAATACTATCAAATGATACTATCATAAATGCATGACGCCTCCATACAAAATAACACCTGATATTTTGAAGCGAACCACTTCTGTTTCCGAAAAAACAGTAGAAGTGAATGCTAAATATTTGGACAAGCAAAGTCCTCAATCAAGGAAACAGAATAGGATAAAAACAATCCATTCGTCGTTGCAAATTGAAGGAAATACTTTGGCTGAAGAGCAAATAACAGCAATTATTGAAAATAAGCGAGTAGGTGGTCCGCGAAAAGATATTCTCGAAGTAAAAAATGCGATAGAAGTTTACGATAATCTTTCGAAGTACAAATCGAATTCGGAAAAAAAGTTTTCTTTCCGCACACGAAAAATTACTGTTCGGTTTAATCGATAATGCCGGCAGTTATCGAAAGCAACTATAAAGTGTAATATATTCGTTACGTATCATACACGAGACCGTTTAACGGCAACATTAATAAGAACACCGCAAACAGTCAGGTTTTTCAAGCAGTCAAACTTTAAAAAAACGTCATTTATTCCTTGATTTTTACTTACAGATTTGCAATTTATAAACATAACCTTATGAAGATGAGACAAATTATTTTACTAACATTATTAATTCTTGCAAATATGAGTTTTTCGCAAACAGTGAACACAGACATTTCCGAGACAATTATTGCTTTGGAGAAAAGAGCGCTAGAAAAGTGGAATCAGGGTGACCCAAGCGGATATCTTGACCTTTCAGCTGAAGACGCAACTTATTTTGACCCTTCTTTAGAACGGCGGCTAAACGGACTCGATAGCCTTAAAAAATATTACGAGCCAATAAAAGGGCAAATAAATGTATCGAAATACGAAATGCTTAATCCGAAAGTCACTGCCGTTAATAATATGGCCGTTTTGACTTTTACCCTACATTCTTACAAAGCTTACAACATTTCCAAATGGAGCTGTACCGAAGTGTATAGACTTGAGCCAAATGGACAATGGAAGATTGTTCACACACATTGGTCCTCATTTATGAAACAATAATATGCAAGACACGAAAAACAAAAAGAGACCGCCCATTTATCCTTACTTGCATCGTACCCGGATTTAAAGTTCAACATGGACGATAAGGGATGTGCAATTGATAATATCTTCATCGAGAGATTCCGGAAGAACATCAAATATGAGAAGATCTATCTTGAATCGTTGTAATTTGCAAATTTACTGATTGCTTGTTAATTGTAGTTCTGAATGGAGCTGGAACTGTATCGTTACACGATCATTTTCCGCTCAAATTCATTCAGCAAATAGGTTATTTTCATCGCTTTCGATTTTGTAAAACATTCGTATATGCAAAAATACAAAATAATCATAATAAAACATAACAACCTAACAAACAATACAATATAAATGCAAAATATTTCATACCGGTCTTTGTATACGAATGTTATAAATCGGGTGTTTACGAAAGTTGTATATTTATTGCGTAAACAACACGTTATGGGCAAGCTTAAAAACGACAATCAAGAAACGAAATGACATTAAAAGACTTAATAGAAAGAGGATATTTTCCAAAGGAATTACCGCCACCTTTTGACACGTCTGATTTATCGGCAGACATTGCAGCGACACTTGCAAGTTGGACAACTGTTTTTGAAAACAACACTCAAATAAATTCTGGGACTTTTGTATTAACTCAAACCCCAGGCGAAACACCCCAACAATTTAAAGATAGAAAAAAAGCACACAGAGCAGACTTTGTTTCAAAATACAATGCTTCAAAAGCAACTGTTTACTCGATTTCAAAAGGTAAATTATCTAGACGCTTTTTACAGATACCAAATCCGAAACACTTTTCAATATTATCAGAAAAGATAGTTTCTCGTTGGACAGATTACGAAGCAGTATTTAGACTTTCTGAGTATTCTCAAAGTTATCCAATACCTGAATCAGCAATAGACAAAAGGTCTGTTTCAACATTTAGCAAAAGTGTTGCTGAATTCAGAAATTCCCTGCTTAAAACATCAATTGATAAATTAATTGAAGTTAGAGTTGATATTTCTAAATTCTATCCAACAATTTATACTCATTCTATCGCTTGGGCATTATTAGGTAAGGACAAGGCAAAACACTATTTTAAAGAAAAAGATAATCTTGATGCATTAATTGCAAGCGGAGACACAGATGCTCAACTTTACAAATATGCTGAAAGTGTTGATATAGCATTAAGAGCTTGTCAAGAAAGACAATCAATAGGAATTCCAATTGGACCAGACACATCTCATATTATTGCTGAAGTAGTTGCTTGTCGCATTGACAATATTTTAAAAACTCGTTTAAGTTCATTAGACCTAAAGGCTTGCAGATATTATGATGATTTTTATTTGTATGTTTCATCTAAGGACGAAGCTGACAAAGTTTTAAAAGGTTTGCAATTAATATTATCTGAATTTCAATTAGAAATTAATGAAGCAAAAGTAAAAATACGTGAGTTCCCATTTGCATTTGAAGATGAATTTACCACAACTCTTCACACCTTTGACTTCAAAAAAACAAATCAGACAAATAGTATTAAACATTACTTCAGTTTAATTTGGGCATTTGCAGAACGTAATCCGAAGAAGACTGATTGGATTTTTAAATACTCTCTAAGAATTTTCGAGTTCTCAACTATTGTCATTCAGAAAAAAAGTTGGAAAGTATTTGAAGACCTGTTGGTGAAAACTGCTCTTATAGAACCTGCCATTCTTGATATTCTCACAAGAATATTCATCACTTACAAATCATACCTTGATGCAGACTCCAAAAAAAAATTAAAAAGACTTATAAATGTTACTATTAAAGAGCATTGTCCTGTTAGACATAACTTTGAAATGGCTTGGGCATTATGGATTGCAAAAACATTTGAGATAGAAATAGAAGAGCAATCTGCAAATAATATTATTGATACAAGAGACAGCATTTCAAACTTAATTCTGTTGGACTTAATCAAAAACACGACTTTAGTAAATGGACATCCAAGAGTAAGTGATATTGAAGCAGAATTAAAAGACGACATCTTAATGACTGAAAATTGGCTGTTAGCTTACGAAGGAGTAAAAAAAGGTTGGCTAACTCCGGCAGAAGCAAATCTGCTTGACAAGAACTTATTCTTCAAAATCTTAAAGGACAAAAATGTAGAATTCTACAAACAAACAAAACAGCTTAAAACATATAAACCTAAGGAGGAAAAACCAATTGAGACATACTCAGGCGGACAAGCAGTTCAACAGGAAGACCAACAATCAAAAGAAAATGAACAAGTAGAAAAAACTGATAACAATCAGACAGGCGAACCATTTGACATATTTATATCAGGATTTGAACTATGAAAAGCCAGCCCATAACACATGGTATAGTGCATGCGGGTTTCAAAGGTTTGCGAGCGTTTGCAGCTCGTAAAAAAGGTCGGTGTAAACTGATAGGAAATCGCCTCGTACTCCCGCACGACACCATACCATAAACCGTTGGCGGTCATTGTAAAAAGACACTTGACACCTTAAAGTGATTAAAAAATAGGATTATGAGATATATTAATTTGACAATTTTACTTATCGGATTGATTTGTTATTCTTGTGGACAGACTGGAACAAAGGCTGACTCAGTAACAGAAGATAAAACACAAATTAAAAATTTAGTGATTAAGGTATTAAAATGGCATGATAAAAATGGCGTATTAAATGGATTTGAACCGATATTTAATCCAAATGATAGTCTAGCGATAGGTATGGATTTAAAAGTACTGCAAACGGAATTAGATAAATTCACCAAGACTAAATTGTTTGATAAAGAATTTGTTGAAAATTACGGCAAGATTGTAAAGGCAATTGATAAAAAGATTAAAAACAAGGAAATCTCTTTTATGGACGGGGATATGCCTCCCTATGCAGGAGCAGACCCTTGGTGTAACTGTCAGGATATACCTTATGACAATCCTTGGGATAAGATTGTAGTTAAATTCATAAGCATAGACAATGACAATGCAGTATTAACCTGGACTTGGGGAGATTCTGATTGGAGTAAAGACTTTGATTATAAAGTAAAAGCAAAAAAGACTGATGGGACTTGGAAAATATCCTATTTACAAGGATTTGATTATAATACAATGACAAGATAAAAAAAACAACGAACCGCCAACAAGCAATATAAAACAATGGGGTTTAACAGGTTATATAAACATAAAGCGCCGCATAGAGTTTTCGTGTCGGCTGACAGTGACGGAGCTCGCACTCCCCATCGTTTCATATTGCAGTACGTTCTCCCGACATCGCCTTCGGCTCGTCGGGAGAACGGATGGAGGATTTCATCCATCCGTTAGCTTTCAGTGTAAAAAGAAACCGCAAGCCTCTACTTCTGTACAAAAATATCCCAACTTTGAAAAAAATTAGGAGCAATGCCGGGAAATACATTTGATGAGGATATTTATCACCGGCATTAACGGCTTTGTTGGTACTAACTTCACGAATAGTTGGAGCAAGAATCATAAATTGTTTGGACTGGATATACATCAACCGGAAAAGGAGGGTCCTAGAGTCAACCAGCAAGTGCAATTTAGTAATAATTTTTGTAAAACTCTATTTTAGGATTGCTAAAGTCTAATTTTTCTCTTGGTCTTCTGTTTAGTTTATGCTGTATTTCTTTTACTTTCTCATCGGAATAATCTTTAAATGTTGCTCCTTTTGGGATGTATTGCCGGATTAATTTATTGGCATTTTCAACAGCTCCTTTTTGCCACGATGAATAAGGATCAGTGAAATATACCGGTACTTTCAACTTTTTTGTTATCAGTTCGTGTGCTGCAAACTCGGATCCGTTATCTGTTGTAATGGTTTTCAGTTTGTCCTTATAAGGCAGCAACATAGCAATGACTTCCTTGCAAACCTGCTTAGAGTCTTTGCCCATAGGCAGTTTTCTCATCATTATAAAGTTTGTATTTCTTTCTGTCATTGTCAGTATTATTTCCTTTTGTCCGTTTCCTATTATGGTGTCCATTTCAAAATCTCCAAACCGGCTTCCGTCGGCCTCTTTTGGCCTTTGGCGAATACTTTTTCTGTTGGGTATGTTAGTGGCAGAACCTACGGGTCTTTTTCTGTATTTGAGCTTGTGGCGGCAGTGCTTGTAAAGGTTTCCTCCCGATTTCTTATCTTGCCTGATCCATTGATAAATAGTCTCGTGAGAGATAGATATTTGATCATATTTTGCGAGATATCCGCTGATTTGTTTGGGCGACCAATCTTTGCGAATGAGACGGATTATTTTCTGTTTAATCCACTCCGATGTCGATCTATTGCCCGGTAAACGTTCTTTGCGCTCTTGGGCCATCTCTTGTGCCAAACGCCATGAGTAGCCTCCAGTTTTGTTTTTGTTACGGCTTAATTCCCTATAAACCGTAGAAATATTTACCTTTATCTGCTTGGCTATTTCAGACTTGCTTGTTCCGTTTTGTAAGCCTAAATAAATAGCATATCTTTGTTCTGAAGTTAACTGTTTGTATTTTTTCATAAGCAACATAATAGTTAATTTTAGGGAGACTTCGGTCTCCTTTTTTATTTTTTTATGTTGCTGATTGACTAATTGTTTTTTTCAAAACCCCTTAAGCACTTTTGAAAGGGGATTTTTGAAAAAAACAATTAAGATAAGAAGTGTAATGTAATCAAATCTTTTGCACTTCTATCTTGAACTTAGTGGTGTGAAATGGATCATCGGTTGGAATGAACTGGGAAAAGTTCCGGCTGTGGACGCGATTGTTCACCTCGCCGGGTAAGCGCACTACACGAATAACATAAGTGAGACACAGGTTATTTTTTTCGTGTCATCTGCATCCAGACTGTTTCATTTTTAGAGTTCTTAAACGTGATATCGTCGGCTTTAAATGGATAGCTGACAATTGTTCCGGTAATTACTTCTTTATCATCATTAATAGATGTAAGGGTAATGGTGGTATATTTGAAGCTGTATGTGTATTTGGCGATGGTGTTGTCTGATCCACTTTTCTGAAGAGTGTATGTACACTCCTTATAGTCGAACTCAATTTTCATGGTATAACCAAATAACGAGTGACTCTCCCACAAGGTCCAATTTATAAAGGCACCGGGACGTGATAAATCGCTTAACATGTTGGGGTTTGGCCGGGAAGCTCCTAGCTGTTCGTCATCTTCACTGTCTACGTTGTCTTTGCTGCAACCACTTAAGCTGAACCCTCCCATCAACAGGAGTAATACCATTAAGAACCATAAGTATTTCTTTTTCATGATATTCGTTTTTTTAATTATTGTTACCGTTTTATTACGTAGCCACTTTTCTCGTTTTAATCATAGGAACGTTTTATTAACTAACCACTTATCATTTTGCAAATGTATGAAAATTTAAATAAAAACAAGCAAGAGCCATGAAGTTTTTTAATCAAACATAACCACACTTAGTATTGACTTGAACACGATAGTAATGATCGTTTTTTTTGTGGGTAAATGTTTTGTCATAGAGAGAATTAAAAGGTGCTTTCGAGTTAAAGTAAAGTCTATATTTTGATATCGATTGTTAATTGAATATATTTGTGCAGTGAGTAAAAGAATTAAAAATATTAACAGAGATGTTATTGAGTGGGCAATTATTAGAAATGGTAATAGTCTGGAAGAATTCTATGCTCATAATCCTGACGTAGAAAGTTGGACAAAAGGAGAAAAATATCCCACGCTAAAACAACTTGAAAATTTTACTCACAAAGTGCATGTGCCTTTTGGGTATATGTTTCTTGATAACCCTCCTGTAGAAACCATTCCTTTACCATTCTTCAGAACCGGTCAGAAAGCGCAAACAGAAAAAGTGAGTTTAAACGTATTTCATGCCATACAACTTATAAAGGATAGGCAAGATTGGTTAACTGAATACCTGGAAGAACTGGATTTTTCTGATTTGAATTTTGTGGGGAAGTTTAGTGTTAAGGATAATGCAAGTAGCATAGTTAGCGACATAAGAGAGGTTCTTCAACTTGAAGAGGATTGGGCCGAGCTATACGAAAACTGGGAGCAAGCTTTAAACCATTTGACAAGTAAGATTGAAGAGGCTGGTATTATTGTTACGTTTAACGGAATTGTTGGAGCCAATACCCATAGAGTAATTGATGTTAACGAATGCCGTGGCTTTGTTTTAGTAAATAAGAAGGCTCCTTTTCTATTTATCAATGCTGCGGATGCTAAGGCTGCACAGATGTTTACATTAATACACGAATTAGCACATGTATGGATAGGAGAAAGTGCCGGGTTCGATAACCAGCAATTGTTGCCTGCAAATAATCCTATGGAGATTTTGTGTGATAAAGTAGCTGCCGAATTCTTAGTTCCAAAGGAATGTTTTTTGCAAAAATGGGAATTAACTCAAGATTTCAAGTCTCTGAGTAAGATGTTTAAAGTAAGTCCTATTGTAATATATAGAAGGGCGTTGGATTTAAAATTGATCAACTTGAGCGATTTTCTTAGGTTTTACAATAATTATATGAGCGATTTTAAGCAAAGAAAGGAGAAGCAGGGTTCCGGAGGTGATTTCTATGCAACTGCAAGAAAACGAGTAAGTGTAAGGTTTGCTGTTTTTGTAGATAACGCCGTAAAAGAAAATAAACTCTTGTATCGCGATGCTTATAAATTGACAAACATGAAAGGCGACACGTATAACAAATTTATCACAGAACATCTGTATTAGTGAAAAAATACCTGTTAGATAGTAACGTTTTAATTCAAGCTCATCGAATGTATTATCCTTTTGATGTGGTTCCAGGTTTTTGGAATAAATTAATTGACTTGTCTGATAGGGAGTTGATTTGTAGTATAGATAAAGTAAAAAAAGAAATTTGTAATACTTCAACACCTGATAAATTGGCTTTATGGTGTGTTAACGATATAAAGTCTGATTTTTTCGTGAACACTTCATCATGTGTTGACAAGTATGCAGAGATAGCGTTGTGGGTACAATCCAATCAACATTTTAAACAAAATGCCAAAGATGAATTCTTGGCGACAGATTTAGCAGATCCTTGGTTAATAGCATATGCCATGAAACATAATTGTGTTATGGTAACACATGAGGTTAGTCAGCCAAACAGAAAAAATAAAATCAAGATACCTGAACCATGCATTCATTTTAAAATCCAGTATATTTCAACTATACAAATGTTTAGAGAGTTGGGAGAAACGTTTTAAAAATAAGATACTTTTGCCAGTATCTCTCTAAGTAGGGTACTGATCCGCATCCATGGAACAAGGGAAGGCTTCAATTGGATGCAACAGTCTGTGACGCTGATATCAAGTACCTCACCGAACTGGATCTGTTGAATGATATCCGCGCCAGACTATCCTCGACGTCAAACAGTTGGATAGGGGCTATCATTTTTGTGATGAACCTGATCAGGCACATGAGGGCTATTCCCTTGCCTTACTTTGTCTCGTTACTACTGAACCAGATGAAAGTGAGAAATATAAATATTTATCCAATCAGGCTACATTTGAATTTTTGTGCTTGATTGGTAATTAATAAGCAGACCCTAATTAGCAAATTTACTGATTGCTTGTTAATTATAGTTCTGAAAGGAGTTGTAACTGTATCGTTACACGATCATTTTCCGCTCAAATTCATTCAACAAATAGATTATTTTCATCGCTTTCTATTTTATGGAACATTCGTATATGCAAAAATATAAAATAATCATACAAAACATAACAACCTAACAATCATTACAATATAAATGCAAAATATTTCATACCAATCTTTGTATACGAATGTTTTAAATCTGGTATTTACGAAAGTTGTATATTTATTGCGTAAACAACACGTTATCGGAAAGATGAGGCGGGGTCGCCGCGTCCTGCGGCGGACAAAAAGGACGTTTAAGGAATGTCCAATTATATAAGTATGATGATAATGAAAAGAAATACATTAGAAAAGGGAGGTTTATGGTATGGCTAAGGGGAGTTCATCAAAGACGACTGTGCAGGAGGTATCCTTATTACCAGAAAATGCAGATAATCCACGGCCGAGGTTATGTAAACTGATTATCAAAAACTTTAGGACAATAGGAAAAAGTCCCATAGAAATTGATTTAGATGATATTGTTGTTTTAGTTGGTGCCAATAATTGTGGTAAAAGTTCAATTCTAAGAGCATATGAAGTAGCAATGAATACAGGCTCTACAGCCGGAAGGTTACTTCTTGACGACTTTCCCAATAATATTGTAAATACAGAAGCACTTCCGGAAATAGAAGTACATACTATTATCTCAGAAAATAAGCCAGGAGACCGTTGGATTAAGCCTTTACCGAACGGAGAAATGCTGATACGTGAAAAGTGGACATGGACTAGCCCAAATGTTGATCCAAAGAGAAGGGGATTTGACGTACAGATCGGGGACTGGGCAGACGAGGTTCCTTGGGGTGCTGCAAATGTTGCAAATGCATATAGACCAAAACCTCATAGAATTGATGCATTTGCATCTCCCGAATCTCAAGCTAATGAAATCACTGCATTATTATCCAGTATAATAAAAGATAGATTGAAAGCTATTAAAAGTCCTGAAAATACAACAGAAAAAACAGATTATGAGATTTTAATTGACCAAATAGCAGAATTTCAAAAAACAGTATCCTCATCTATTCAGGAAGATGTTGCAAAAATAGAAGATAGTATTTCCGAATACTTAGGAGAAGTATTTCAAAACTATGTTATCAAGCTTGATGCTAAACCTGAAACAAATATTGATAAGACATACTCACCTTTTAAAGAGTCTCCCGATTTATATATGGGACCAGCAGGTGGGTATATGTCAAAGGTTGCAGTTCAAGGTAGCGGTGCGAGAAGAACACTATTGTGGACAGCATTAAAATACGTTGCAGAAAATGGAAAGGATAGTACCGAAAGACCCCATGTTCTTTTATTGGATGAACCTGAGATTTGTTTACATCCAACAGCAATTAGAGATGCTAGAAATGTTCTTTATGATTTACCAAAAACAAGAAACTGGCAAGTTATGGTCACAACTCACTCGCCAATTTTTATAGATCTTTCATATGATAATACTACAATTATTAGAGTTGATAGAAATTCTGATGACGAGGTACGAAGTACGACATTATACAGACCTGAACGAGTAAGTTTGAGTTTGGATGAAAAAGAAAATCTGAAATTGTTGAATGTATGTGACCCTTATTTACACGAATTCTTCTTTGGGGGAAGGATTATTGTAGTCGAAGGAGATACTGAATATACAGCATTTTCATTCTTAAAGATGCTGTATCCTGCAGAATATGATGATGTACATATTATAAGGGCTCGAGGTAAAGCGATAATTCCTGCAGTGGTTAAGATTCTTAACCAGTTTTCAACAAGTTACGCAATATTACACGATACGGATACTCAAACAATAGCAAATGGGAACGCTAACCCAGCATGGACAATCAACAGCAATATTATAAATGCAACGACAGCCAGTTCCAGTGGAAATAAAATTAATGTTATCGCCTGTAAAACTAATTTTGAAAAGGCTCTTTATGATACAGAGGTTAGCAAAGATAAACCGTATTATACAGTAACAAAATTGAAAGAGGATGAGATTTTTAGACAAAAAATCAAACAATTATTTGATTCTCTTTTGGATATTGAAAAACAACCTCCTGAAAACTGTATCAGATGGTCGAATATTACCGAACTTGAGTAATGTAAAACCTATGTAGATAGTAATGTATAAGGGTGCGACGTCCTGTCGCACTCTGACTTCGGGAGGCCTCATCCATCCGATAACAGTGAATTCCCAAAATCTGAGATAATATGCAGATAGTAACCAGACTTCGGGAATTCACGAGACGTTGTGCGACATGCTAAAACGAATACAGACACCATTATAATTGACTGAATAAAAATGGCATCAACAACTCCAAATAGAAAAGCAATTGTAGATTTCCTCTGGGAATGGACAGAAAATCATGCTGATTGGAGCAAACTCCTTATCAGCAAAATTGTAACGACAGAAAGTTCCCTTTCAACAACTGACAGAGAAACAGTTTTCAATTACTTTCTCCAATCAATCAATCTTCATACAGGTTTGCCTGCCTTGACAGTTACAAAACCAACTTACATACCAACAGAAAAGATGATTGAACTCGATTCGCTTTCTGCAATTACAGGAGTAAATCGACTTGCAAAAAATCAGACCGTCAACTTTGCAAAGAACATCACAGTCATTTACGGAGAAAACGGAACAGGCAAAACAGGCTACAGCAGAGTCCTGAAAACACTTGGTTTTAGTTACGACAACAACAAGACAATTCTTTCAAATGTCTACGAAGCATCCGAACCACAGTCAGCAATAATCAATTTCAAATCAAACGGGACTCCTCAAACTTTTACATGGAACGGAGCAAACAACGATTCCGAACTTGAAAATATTTCTGTTTTCAATAGCAGTTGTGTTCAGTTCTCAATAAGCGACAGAAGTTTAATTGTTTCTCCAATCGGTTTTCATTTTTTTCACCTTGTAAGTGCTGAACTGAATGCACTCAATCAATTGTTGCAAAAAAAAATTGCAGCACATCCAACAACATTGCTTTGGCTTGACAACCTGACACCAGGAACACCACTGCACACTTTCATTTCAACACTTTCTGCAACTTCAACCGAACAAAAACTAACCGAGCTTTCTGAATACACACCTGCACATGGGAAAGCACTTTCGCTAAAGGAAACCGAACTTGCTTCTTTGAATAAGGCATTGCTTCAATCTCAGATTCAAACATTGAGTAGTCAGATTGCAGAACTTGATTCAATCATTGGAAAAATTGAGACAGCTAAAACACAACTCAATGATGCAAACTGGCAAGCACTTCTTGCAATAAACAAGCAGATTTCCGATTTAGAAAGCAAAACGCAAACAGGATTAAAAGACATAGCCGATGAAAGAGGAATTGAATTTTATCAAACACCCGAGTTCAACTCCTTTATTCAGGCAGCAGAAAGTTACATCAAAATAATTGACAAGCCTGATTATCCACAAGAAGGCGACACTTGCGTTTACTGTTTGCAACCGCTTGATGATTCAGCAAAAGAATTATTGAAAAGTTACAGAACACTTCTAAACGATAAGACACAAGAAAACCTTGCGGCATTAAAAAAGAACAAGGTAGGGTTGATTCAACTTGTTTCTCAAGTTGATACCAACCTTACTTTCCACCAAAACACTTTCGGCACAAATGAAAACCAAGCGCCAGTTCAGCCGAAAGAAATTACCAATTACAATGCCAATTTGGATTCCTTAAAAACAACTTTCACCACAAATATAATTGCACAGGGTTCAACATTCACTTTTGATTATCAAACTGCGATTAAATTCCTAACTGATAAGCGAACAGCAGTCAATAACTCCTTAACTCAAAAATCAGAAGCATTTGCAAACCTTGCAACACTGGAAGCAACTTTGAAAAAAGAAATTGCAGAATTGAAAGACAGAAAATTTATTTCAGGGAAAGTTGCAGAAGTAAGAACGGCAATCGCAAATCACAAGGTTGTCAATACTCTTAATGCCAATTCATCCAGTTTCAATACAAATTCAATCAGCCGTAAAACTTCATCCGCAAGAGAAGAATTAGTGAGGCAGGACTTTGAAGATAAATTCAAGAAGGAACTAATTGCTTTACGAAAACCGCATTTGAAAGTTGATTTAAATTTTGGAACTGACCGAGGCAATTCAGTAGTTTATCAAAAAATTAGCAGCCATGCTTTGGCAGATATTTTAAGTGAAGGAGAACAAAAAGCAATTGCCTTAGCTGAATTTCTTACCGAATTGCAACTTGACAATACAAAAGCCCCTATAGTTTTTGACGACCCAGTAAATTCACTTGACCACAAAATTATTGATGAGGTAGTTAAACGCCTTATTGAATTGTCAAAGCAGCGCCAAGTTATTGTTTTTACCCATAGCATTCTGATGCTTCATAGTTTTATTCAGCAGTCCGAACTTGAGCATCACAGGCAAGCAGGCGTTTCATTCTTATTTCATAGAGTTAAAGAAAATTTTGGAATAACAGGAATCTTGGACGAGGTTGAAGAAGTTAACTCTTATTCATACTACATTAAAAAACTAAATCTTGTACTTCAAACAAAACCCGACGGACAAGACGAAGCAAAACTGGCTGCGGAAGGATATGGACATTTACGTTCAGCAATTGAAATAACTGTTGAAGACGATTTATTTAGAAAGACTATTAAGCGTTATAAGAAAGGAGTAGCATTTCCTTCTCTACTACGTGTGGACGGAAGCAAAATTGATGCTTATAAAGGAAAGTTGAATGATATATATGAAAAGTGCTGTGTTTCTATTGCCGGTCATAGCAGCCCTGAAGAAATTCATACGACACCAACTATTGAGGAATTAAAAACGGACTTTGAAGAATTTAAAAAGATAAGAAGCCAATTTACATGACATGGGATTGAAACAGAAGCACGAACGCACAACAAAGTGTATATGCCATAAGGGTTTTAGAGAATATTCAAGTATTGTAGCCCACTCAAACTTTCTTGTAGGTGGACAAGAAACTGCCCCGTAATCCCCTACGGCGCATACCGCCGACCGTTCTCCCGACATCGCCTTCGGCTCGTCGGGAGAACGGATGGAGGATTTCATCCTATGCTCTGCTCCTCGCCTTTCAGGCGACATCGCAGAACACAGGATTTACGAGATTACGGGAAATAGTGGATGTATCCCATTCCTGTAACCTCGTAAATCCTCCATCCGTTATAGGGCATTATAAAACATAATACAGCATGAAATTGATTTTACCTACGATATTAAATGTAATAACAGCAATTGTTGTTTTCTACATTAGCTATCTAACTAAATTTAGCTTTATTCTTCCTGACATTTTAAATAAGAAAATATTAGGATTAATAATTGTTTATTTGGGTATGATCATTGTAATTTGGGCTGCTTGGCATTTAAAAAAAGGCTTTTTCGGGGGTATTGAACCAGAAAATGAACTTTTAATCAAAACTGGTCCATATAAATACATACGACATCCAGTATATTTAGGAATGACAATTGCATTATTAGGAATCCCAATAATTCTTAAAAGTTGGATCGGTATTATTGCTGTATTTATTTTTTTTCTACCAAGTGAAATATATAGAGCAAAACTTGAAGAAAAAACTTTATCTAAAAAGTTTGGAAAACAATGGGATGAATATTTAAAGAGAAGTGGTTTTTTCTTTCCATCGATAAAAAAATGAATTAATTTATATCAAATTATAGAACAATAACAAGATTAAGAAAATATAACGCCCTATAACACGCGCTCATAAGCAATTGCCAGGCGTTGCCTCCACTATGCGTTCCGGCACGCTCAAATGCAAAACTCAAAACAATTAATTATACAACGATAACGGCGGATAAGAACGCAGCTCCGCAATCGGCAACTTTTCATACCTCCATCCTATGCTCTGCTCCTCGCTTTTCAGGCGACATAGCAAAACACCCGCTCATTAATAATAAGCCATAAAACAACAACAAAATGGCACGACCAACCACCAAACAACAACTTATTGAGCAAAGCGAAGAAAACTTTAAGAAACTATTTGCTCTAATCAACTCATTGACAACGGAAGTACAGGAAATATCTTTTCAGTTTGAAGATAGAGACAAAAACATTAGAGACGTTTTAGTGCATTTGCACGAATGGCATCAACTTTTATTAAATTGGGTAAAATCGAACTTATCAGGAAATAAAATTAGTTTCCTGCCCAAACCTTACAATTGGAAGACATATCCACAAATGAATGTTGAATTTTGGGAAAAGCACCAAACTACGCCCTATCTGCAAGCAATAACTGTTTAGCAAAAAAATCACACAGATGTAATGAGTTTGATTGACACATTTACCAACGAGCAACTTTTTACCAATAAATTTTTTGATTGGACAGGCACAACGAGTTTGGAAGCTTACTGCGTTTCGGCAACTTCAAGTCATTACGATTGGGCGATAAAGAAAATAAAAAAGCACAAGAAAAAATTAAAGGGAAAGTAATCGGATAAACAACCGTTATTTTTTCTTTTTTATAAATTTGTGGTTTATTCTGAATATTTATGGCAAAAGGAAGAATTTTACAAGTCAAGGAAGCCTCAATTACAGTCATTAATCAAAAGAACACCGATTATATCAGTTTAACGAATATGACAATAACCACGACAAAACAGGAAATATAAGAGATTACGCCACGTTGGAACAACTTGTAGTATTGAGCAATATGGAAAGTGTAAAAGCATTGTTAATCCGACAAGGTTGTGTAAATTAAACTGTGTCAGATTTAATCATTAAAAGCTTATCAGCACTGGGTAACTTTACAATCTATGAATTCTGGGAGGAGTACAACATTAAAAAAGAATCAATTAAAAATGTCGCTTAACTTTTTGTCTCAAATAAGTTGGCAAGTCCCAAAAAGAGACTGCCCCTTGTTTAGAGGCAGCCTCAACAAACTTTTACCGGTTTCCCTTACCGGTGAAAAAAGCGAAACGATATTCCGGAGGCAGCGGGTAATCGATACCCACCTCATGATTATCAATTTAGATTATTCATTCAGATAACAGTTCCATCAACTTTCTTCTGTGCTCTCTGAACGCAGCTATGTTGTTATCGTATCTGGTATAACTGTAAATCACTTTATCAATGATATCACGGGCCGCTTCTGGATCTTTCTTTTCGAGCATCTTGAAAAGTTCATAATCCACAATGCCATCACGCATGGCTTCAAACCGGATTGAACTAAGAAGTTTATCATCTTTTGGATAAATTATCCAGGAGTCGCCTCCGGGTAAGATATTTCCTCCTTCATAATTAATTGAAGTTTGTTCATCCCAGGGATCCGTCCGCCACTGATTGAGCCCCCAATGCAAATAACCGGGTATGTTATACTTGAAGTTTAACCAATGTATATACCGGGTTTTAAGTAAAGGCAACTCGATAAACCGATTGGCGTATTCTCCCTTGGGAGACAGGCATGTATAAAACCATGCTTCTTTCCCTTCACTGTTTTTATTGATGTTATTGTAAAAATCATAATCCTTGTTCATGAAATCCAGTTGAGGCACGTATATGTCCACAATATCCTCCAGATCTTTGCTATGTGTAGCTTCAATAATTTTAATCTCCGGGTAAACTTGCTTGACAAACCGTGCAATTTCCACATAACTTTGTACGTTAGTAGGCGTAGGTTCGTCGGCAATATATTGTAAATAACTACCCTCCCACCCTTTTTCCTTCAGGTGTTGTTTAAGAGAAGTGAAAAAATCAACGTAAAACTGCCGAGCCCGCTCATTGGATAATGGCAATTTTTCAAACCTATTTTCGGCATTTCTATTCACTGAAGGCACCCTCACCACAAACTGTGAATCCCAATTACCTTCTCTCGTCCCGATGTGCCCTCCTTCTAACCTGCCTATAACCCCTTCCTGTATGAAAATTTCCACCACCTTGTCGAATCGGCTGAAATCTACTTGCCACTTCCCATTTATGAATGCAAAATCAGATAAATCCAGTGGGGAAATTCTGGCCGAGTTTTGTCTGTATTCCGCCATCATTTTTGCCAGTTTCCGGATATACTCCCAATGTTGTGGAGAAAAAGATTCAAAATCTTTACCCCGGTTCATCCATTTAAGTTGAGCCGCATCTATTGTGAACCAATTTGTTATCCATAAACTGGTTTTATCAATTGTTACAGGATAAACCCTGACAGAATAGTCCTTTTCGATATGAAATTCTTTGTTTTCAATATTCCCATTAATTATCACCTTACCACTATACAGTCCGGGGCTGGCATCCGAGGGGATGGGTATAGTGATCCAAATTGGCTGTGAATTACCAAATTTCACATCAATCTCATCCTCTTCCAATAACGGGTCGGGAAAATAACCAGAAGGTGAATTGATTCTGTCCCGGGAATAATCCCAGATACTTCGCCCAACTTTAACAAAACCAACAAATCTTACTTTCGATGCGGGGAGCAGTTTGTCTTTATGTGATGCTCGGGTAACCGTTACCCTTAAGTTGTTTATTGTATAGGGTGAGCGAACAACAAACTGTAGACTGGCATGTTCGCCTCGGACCACTTCACTAATTGCTTCTTGTGAACCCGGGAAAAAACTGCTTTCGGCAAGAATTTTCTCCATAGGGTCAACATATTCAAATTGAATCTCTTTACTGTCGCAACTAAAACCAGAGAAACAAATCACAAATAGTAAAATGATTGCATTCAAAAAAGTTCTTTTTACTGAATTAGACAGATAAGATGTGTTATTTTTCAACGTCATGTTCATCGATTTTTTAATAAATTAGACAAAACTTTATCACTCACTCCCAACCCGGGTTTTGCGTCAACTCACCGTTCAGTGATATTTGGGCAGGAGGAACCGGATATAAATAATCCCTGTCGGGTTTGAATCCGAACCCGTTTGGTAGATTTTTCTGATACGGATCGAGGTAGCCGTCTTCATTCACAAAAATATCTTTTCCAGGAATTAACAAAGGGCCTCCATCTACATAGTTATCCTCACTATCCTGAACTCCCGTCCAGAAGTCCTTGTCGAACCAGTAACCAAGAGGACGTTTGCCAACAATCAAATGATGCGCCCTCCATCTCAGCAGGTCATCAGCCCTATATCCTTCACACGCCAGTTCTACTCTTCTTTCCCTACGCACCTCGTTAATAATGGGTGAAAGTTCCGGAAACTGCCAATCAGGATCGTTCGCCATGGAGTGTAAACTTAGATCCGGCATGGCTGACCTTGAACGAATTTTGTTTATTGTCAAATCTATATCGTTTTGTGTTATAGTCCCGAGCTCCGCTTTTGCTTCCGCATAATTTAAAAGTGCCTCTGCATAGCGAAAGATAGGCATGGATGTTTCCGATGCATTTTGTTCCGGTTGTCCTTTTGATTCGGTGTCAAGCCCCTTTTTCAACATATAACCCGTAGTGTTTCCTCCTTCCCCGCCCTGATCTATGTAAGGCCGGGTAAATTCATATCCGGGTACTAAAACTCCGTTTTGGGTTCTTCTGGGCTCCCCTTCTTTCCAATAAATCATTTGCCTTAATCGTGGATCCCTATTCTCCACTACCATTTCCAATGACTTGTCACCCCTATATAACGGGCTTAAAGATATAGGCTTTCCGTCCACGCACAGGTAGCTCTCTATTAGCGATTTAGTCAATCCCGTTCCGGCGCCGCTCGTTGTATATCGTTGAAGATTATGCACTGTGTTCAGCGAAATATTATAATCCCTCGAGAGTAAAACCTCACCTATACCGCTTAGGTCATCACGGTTAAACAATGAAGCATAATCAACTTCGGGATTGCCGGTGGAGTATAGTTCTATGGTATTCATGTCCATCAGCTGCTTCGCCGCAGAGGCAGCGATTTCCAGGTATTCCTGTCCATTACTACCCTTCACTCCAAAGACAGTTTCCTGATGATACTTCTCCCATGTTCCTTCATAAAGAGCCACTCGCGATTTATATAAAAGAGCGGACTCCTTATTGATGCGATTACGTGTTGATGCTGCTTTAGGAGGTAGTTTTTCTATTGCCTGGGAAAGGTCATCCAGAATGTAGTCGATAACCTCTTTACGGGGGGTACGTGCTGCAAAAAGTTCTTCTGAATCAGGGGTCAGCACTTGCGAAACATACGGAACATCCCCATACTGTCTTACTAGATTAAAGTATGCAAATGCTCTGAAGAAATATGCCTCACCCACATATGGAGCTATTTCAGACTCGGAAACACTCATCTCTTTGTATTTTTTTAACATGATATTGATGCTCCTGATTCGTGAATAATCCCAACTTCCGTTATTTGTCGTAATCGTGTTGGTTCCGGCTAAACGATTATCATAAAAGCGGCTTGCCATATTGTCACTGTTGTTATCTTCCCACAGATATCCTCCTCCCCAGCTGGGAAATTGAGGCAGCATCGTGTAAAATTGATTAACGTATAGCTGCAGGTCCGATGCAGACTTCCAATAATCGACATCTGTAATGGAGTCAAGCGGTGTTTTATTCAGGTAATCATCCAAATCACAACTTGTGAGAACCGTAAAGGAGAATACTATTAAATATATAATTTTTTTCATACTTGTAATTCTTTTGTATTTTATAAATCAACATTTAATCCAAACGAAAAAGTTCTTCTCAGGGGATAAGCTTTTCCCGATCCGTAAGCCCCAACAAATGCAGTTTCAGGATCAAATGTTTTATTCATTTTAGTTAGTGTAAATAAGTTTTCACCCGTGATAAAAAATCTGATTTTCTCAATTGGGAATTTTATCTTTTTTTCTACCGGGAGTGTATATCCAAATTGAAAACTCTTCAACCTGAAGTAAGCTGCATTTTGCAGAAAACGAGTCTGAGTCTGAATGTTTTTTGAATGTTCATTCGTACCTAAATAGGGTTTTGGATAATAAGCGTTCGGATTTTCCGAACTCCAGTAATCCAGATGTTGAACGAAAACACTGCTTTGCCATACGTCTCCTGTTATTCCGTAAAACATATTACCCGACGGTGCTGCATCACGCTTGCCAACACCCTGACAAAAAACACTTAGATCAAAATTCTTCCAGTCAAGTCCAAGATTAATACCGTAGCTAAAGTGCGGAGTTGAGTTTCCAATAATAGACAAGTCGCCATGATCGTCTAACGTATTGTTTCCGGGATTAATTTTTCCATCCTTATTTAAATCTGCGTATTCGATGTCCCCCTCACCCCACCGTGAGAAAAAATATGTTTGATCGGGGCCGGCATCAGCTTCTTCCTGGCTTTGATAGATACCCACGGTATTATATCCCCAGATCTCCCCTATCTTACGTCCTACATAATAATCAGACAGTACCCCATTGTCATTTTTATACCTGGTAATTGTTGTCTGGTTGTCTGAAAGATTAAAAGCCATGTTGTATCCCAAATCACCAATTTTATCACGCCATGCTATTTGCATTTCAAACCCTTTGGTCTGGAGGTCTGCATTATTTCTTTTTGGCGCAGATGCTCCTAAAGTTGCCGGCAAGCTTTCTGCCGGGCCAAACATATTTTTTGTCTCCCTTACGAAATAATCATAAATCAAGCTCAACCTGTTATTCAAAAAGTAAGAGTCAAATCCAATATTTGCTGTCCGTACCGTTTCCCAGGTCACATCAGGTGATATTAATCCGGCTGCTCTAACGTATATGGGACGAGCGCCATTAATTATCCAGTTGAGGTTTTTAGTTATACCCATTGTCGGCAGGTATAAATAATTTGCAACGTCCTGGTTACCCACCTCACCCATAGAACCTCGAATCTTTAAAAAGCTGACTTTAGATGCCAGGTTATCCTCCCAAAATTCATTGTTTGAGATTACGTAACCTGCCGAGAACGCGGGGAAAAACCCCCAGTTATATCCGGGTGCAAACCTGGAAGAACCATTGTATCTGCCAAGTACTTCGAATAAGAACTTATCGTTGAAATTGTAGTTTATCCGGCCAAAGTAACTTAAAGTGCTCCAATGGCCTTTATAACCGGAGAGATAAATTTGGCCCGTAGCTGTTCTTAAGGACGGGACTGATTCTGTAACCAAGTCATTATTTCTACCTTCTACGGATGTATGGTAATAATATTCATTCTGCATACCGCCCATAAAAGTAATTTTATGCTTTGCGATATTTAAATCAAAATTAGAGTATAAATTGTTGGTGTTGTAAAAGTCACGGGAACAGTTTTCCAGATAAAAATTCGGAAAAGAAACCCCGCTCCTGCTTTTAGTTATACCATCCGCCAATGTACTGTAGACCGTTTTTTTATGGTTGGTCTGGTTATTGAAATTCTGGCGTATATTGGTTTCAAAGTTAATTTTCCAGCCTTTAAGAGGTTCAAGAATAACATTGACGCTATTCAACAATTCATTTTGATTTCTTTTGTTCCTGCCCGCTTGTGATAACAACAAGTGATAACTTTCGTAATAGTTGCCGTTTGGATCTTTTTCCGGCATATTCGACCAGGTTCTGGCAATTGAATGATGAAAGTCCCCAATGTCGGAGTAGTTATGAGGTGTATCTATATCGCGCCGTGTGTATCTGTTGTTGAATTGTAACGATAGCCAATTGCTGATTTTTGAATCAATATTCGCAACGAAATTATACCGTTGGAATTTCTCATCTCCAATTCTGTAAATTCCATCTTCATTATAGAAACCACCTGAGATGAAATAGTTAGCTTTTTGACTTCCTCCGCTTACGTTGATATCATGTTTTTGCGTAAGTGCCCACGGTTTATAATACACCTGATACCAGTTAGTGTTACCAACAGCATCGTAATAGCTGGTAAACCGATCAGGATTAGTCGGATTAACCGTGATAGCAGGATGTGTACCGGGATTTTCGTGGTTCTCCCTGGCTTTTTGTAACGTTTCGCTTGTTATGGGAGAGGTTAACCCTGCATTGTGAAAAGCTGTATCCAATGTGTACAACCATTCATAACCTGAAGCAGGTTGAGGAAGATTAACAGGGCCATTCATTCCGAAAGTAGAATTAAGCCGGACCGATATTTTTCCTGCGGTATCCCTTCCCCTTTTCGTTTTTATGTTGAGTACTCCAAAAGCTGCCCTGGAACCAAAAATAGCTGTCGCGGTAGCATCTTTCATGACAGCAATAGATTCAACGTCATTCGGGTTTATATTTTCCAACTTAGACTCAACACCATCAATAATTACCAATGGATTGCTTCCCGACAAAGAACCATAGCCACGGATATTAATAGAGGGAACCGAGCCGGGCTCGCCTCCTTGATTGTTAATGGAGACATTTACGTTAGCCAAAACTCCTTGTAATGCAGATGTCATGTTAGAGGTTATTCGGTTTTCCAGTTCCTCTCCTCTGACCTGGGCAATGGCACCTGTGAGGGTTTCCTTTTTCTGTACCCCATAGCCCACAACAACCACTTCATCGAGCGTTTCCGCATCCTCCTGTAACACGATATTGAGGGTTGTTCTTCCGTTAACAGCAACACTTTGTGAAGCCATACTCACGTAAGATATTTCTAAAGTAGCGTTGGAAGGGACGTTTGAAAGAATAAAAGTGCCATCGATATCGGTAACTGTGCCTACGGATGTTCCTTTCACCTGCACCGTTACGCCTATCAACGGTTCTCCCGAAGTATCGGTTACCGTGCCTCTTACCGTTATGTTTTGGGCAAGCAGGCATAAGGAAAATGACCACATAAAGAGAAAAAACATCCCTTTTTTTACACTTGAAAACATTTGTTTCATTCTTGAATTTTGTTTTAAATTAGTTATTAGATATTATGTATCCCGTAAAGTCTTTATACGTCATGGTAAATTACATACTGCAGGCCGATAACTTCATTTCTACAGGCAGATCAACAGCATGCGAAACCTGAACTAAACGGGTATTTCCGGCGAAAGCCGGTTGAAAGAGAAGAGAGTTTGCAGATAACTGAAACCCGGGCGGTATTAGACAATCGTAAGTGCGGAGAATAAACGAATATTCTGTTGATGAAGGAATAAGACTGCCGGTAATCCGGCTTCTTATTCGGGTGGCTCTAATGTATATGCGGGGATATAAAAAAGAGGCGCGGACGATTGTCGCTATCCCTCTCACAAGGCTCCGCAAGGGCCTTCACACGAGAATAGAACAATGTCCACGCCCTTATTGCTAAGGGCGCTTCCATTCTTTGGTCTCGTGTTTGAATTTTGCGGATTCTGTGAGAAGACCAAAAAAGCGCTATATTACTTCGTACCGTAGTTTACGGCACAAAGATAATAATTCATTTTAAATTCTGTTATGGGTCCATAATTCTTAGTTTTTTAAATTTAACAATTATTGATTCATGACTCAAAGAAAACAAAATTTAACGAAACATATGCTAAGAAGTCCATTGTTAATTATCAATTTTGTATTGATAATTATCAATACCTCCCCTTTTTTGACTATATTTGTAGTAATAAAATAATATCCAGACAGATATATGGAAACAAAAGAACAAAAATTAAAAAACACCCATCACGGGCATGCTATCAAGCGTTTCCGTCATACATTGGGCATCAAGCAGGAAGCACTCGCCGCCGAAATGGGGCTTAGCCAGGCACTGATTTCCACCTATGAACAGAGGAAGGTCCTCAATGACGATGTTATCGAACGTTTTGCCAAAGCCCTGAACGTGGCTCCCGAACTGATCAAGGAATTGGAAGAAGATCCGGTAACTTATATCATCGAAAATAATACATTTGAAAAGGGAAGTGTGGGGAATATAGCCTCTACAAATGAAAATTGTGGAAATACGTATAATCCAATCGAACAGATTCTCGAACTGAGTAAGGAAAAAACAGTCCTCTACGAACGGATGCTCGAACTGGAAAAAGAGAAGAGCGCCCTTTTGGAGAAGTTGTTAGAGGACAGGAAATAGAATTCCTGACTCCTCTTTAAGATAGGCCGGTGGCTTATTTTACGAAAGAGAAAAGAGTATGCTTTAGTGGCAGAGCTCCCTCTCACCAATGCCTTTGCCGAATAAAACTAATAACTTTTTAACAATACCGTTTTTTTATCCAAATAATTGTTATATTTGTAATTTAAAATACTGATACTTATGCAACACACAAGTTTCCACTATTATTTATCCCGATTCAAAGAACCTTCGTAGACACCCCCGATTGTATAGAAAATCAGGCATTTACGAAAGTTGTGTATTTATTGCGTAAACAACATGTTATGGCACATTTAAAGACGACAACAATCAATAAAATTTAACTACATGGCTGACACCTATTTCTGTTTTAGTGATGAATGCGGGGATTACAAACCCAATTTGACTGACATACAGTTAAGGAATCATCCATTCTATATCAGAACAACTTTACTGATGAACTCTAATGAATGGAAAACGCTAAACCTTAATTTTAGAGAATTAAAAAAGAAATACGGACTTTCTATTTCGAAAGAAATAAAGTGGGCTAATCTTTGGACCCTAAGAAGTTTTCAGAAAAACAAGAAAAAAATCCCTGAACGTTTTAGACTGCAACACATTGAACAAATAGACTATCACGTATTAATAGATTTTGTTGAAGAGTCACTTGCTTTGATTAATTTATTAAATGAGAAAAAAATTATTGCGACTTACACTAAGAACTCAAACCGATACCCAACCAATGAAAAATCAATGATTTCCTTTCATTTGCAAGAACATATGCAAAGACTAGAAATGGAATTACAGGTTGACGAAGGGAATTTAGGCGTTCTATTTTTTGACCCAATTGGGAATGAAAAAAACGAAATGTTCCGACAGTTTTACTATGAACTTTTTGAAAATGGAGATTATATTGAAAGTTATAAATTCATAAAGGACAGTTTGAACATTGAAAATTCTCATCATTCCGTTGGTATTCAACTAGCAGACTATATTTCAGGAGCATTCAGTTCTATACTAAAAGCTTCAATAGACAATGACTATTCTCGGGGTGTAAAAATGTTCTATGAATCTGTATATCCAAATTTAAGACGTGGACGGAATGGTGAAATTCAAGGTTACGGAATTAGAGAAGTTCCAAGAAGTGTCCCTACGAGAAATTGGTTGGTTGGACAAATGAATAATTTTAAACCAAAGACAGGATGAGAAAAACGTGCCATAACAGCCGTTCACCGCAATGGGGGCTGACGTAGTTCAATCAAGTGCAGTACTTCTATCAACATTTGTGCTTGTTGATAGTTTAGGCTCCGAAATCCCCCACTACGGCAAGCGGCAACACGTTATGTGTAAACTTAAAAAACAAAAGTATTAACAATTAAAAAACAAAAATCATGAGCAAAAAATTTAAATTTAAAATCGAGAATGAAATGCATGATTGGGAAAATCAATTCATTACAGGTGCAGAAGTTAGAGCAATTCCGCCAGGAATTCCGGCAAGTATGGATTTATTTGTAAAAAGGCAAGGCAAACCCGGAGAGCTTGTTGAAAATGACCAGAAGATAGATTTAGATGAACCGGGAATTGAAAAATTTTACTCGCAAGTTGCTAATTCAACGCCCGGCATTTAATGGCTTTGTTATTTGATGAAGATTACGAAATTCTTGCAAGCTCTGGACTCGAATTTGAGGAGGATGAAGCAACGAGATTTTTAGTAATTAAGGATTTTCCGTTAAAACCCGGACTATACGAATACGCCAACCAACCTATCGAAAAAGTTGATGTGTTAGTCGTCATTCCTCCAAATTATAACACAAGTGGAAATGACATGTTTTGGTTTTATCCTCCTTTGACAAGAGCAGATAAGAAACAAATTCCAGCTGCATTTATTTTTGGACAAGGAGATTCTCGGATACATAAAGGGAAGGAATTTTGTCGATGGTCGAGGCATTTTACAGCAGATACTTGGAAACCCAAAATTGATAATATTCAAAAAATATTAAGCCGGATTGAGTGGGCTTTGAAAAAACCTGATGCACAAAGATGAATGAACATAGGATAACGTTACTTGGTAGTCATGATAAGATTCTAAAAGAATGGTTGACTACACACCCAGATGGACATGAGCGTGGTGCAATCGTTTTATTTAGAAGAATATCTCGCAAAGTTGATGGACTTCCAAAATCCGACAGATTCTTATCCGTGGAAATTATTAGAATGGAAGGAGATTGGATTATAGATAGTACTTTAAATCAATTTACTATCAATATGAAAAAATTCCCTGATTTATATTTTCGTTGTGAAAATGAAAATTTAGAGTTAGGATTTGTTCATAACCATCCTGATGGTAATTTTTATTTTTCAGAAAAGGATGATATAAATGAGAAAAATATTCTCCATGGATTATCAGGATGCAATTCCCCGGGTTCATATTTAATTTCACTAATCCTATGTAATAATATTTGGATTGGAAGGATAAGACAAGGAATAAATCCAGAAATAATACTAGGAATTAGACATATTTCAGTCCTAAATGAAAGTCTTGACCTTTATGGTATAAAAATGCCAGATGAACTACCGATAAGCCTGAAAAGACAGGAAAAAGCTTTTGGAAAACCATTTAATACAAAACTTCAATCTCTAAGAGTTGCAATTATTGGACTAGGCGGAACAGGTTCTCCAATTGCGAATTTATTAGCTAGAACTGGAGTTGGGGAACTTATATTAATTGATGGAGATTTATTAGTTGAAAGTAACTTGAATCGAGTAAGTGGTTTTTCCAAATGTGACATTGGGCTAAACAAGGCAAATATCGTTATGAGATATATAAAATGTTTAGGACTAAAAAATAAAGTAGTTGCAATTCCAAATTATATTAACGAATCAGCAGAAGCATTAGATGCATTATCAACTGCAGATATTATTTTTGGATGTACAGATGATGTTGCCGGAAGAGATTTATTAAACCAAGCATTATATTATTATTCCCAAGTATACATTGATGTTGGGCTCTCTGGAAATGTTGATAAAGACCAAGACGGTAATCCTTATTTAAGAACTCAAAAAGGTCGCGTTAGTTGTATTCTTCCAGAATATGGTTCATGTTTACGTTGCCAAAATGTAATTAATGACCAAATGTTGTCAGATGAACAAAAATTAAAAGATAATCCAGAGTTAGCGGATTTAGACCCTGAAATCTTAAAAAAGCATTATTATATTTTTGGTGCGAATGTACAATCTCCTGGAATTGGAGCTTTTACAAGGGGTACGGCTAATAATGCTGTTGCAACTTTTATGAATCTGATTTCTAATTACAGGGATTTACCCTCGGATTTAAGACAAGATAATATTTGGATTGATTTTATCCACCTTAATATCCATAGTAATACTCCAAGAGATATTCCTGAATGTATTTATTGTAAAGAACACCTTCTTCTGAAACAGGGAGAAGGGAAATATCGTTTAGGCACTCCTCAATATGGCAAAAAACCAATAGATGATTAAATGGTTTAAGAGGTTTATAAAAAAGCTTTTTCATCTTGAGTATGAATTCTTAACGAGTAAAAAAGATGAGTCATATTTTAATTCTATTATTATTATGGACAAAACTCCTAATGAAGATTCTTTAAAAGAAAAAGACTTTGTTGAAGTTGTTTACCGTAATCAATCATATTGGGCAATTTTTATTTGTCCATGTGGATGCAAAAATGTCATTTCATTGCCTTTACAAAAAAATCACAATCCTTATTGGCGACTTGAACATTCGATTGAAGGGAAACCAACTCTGTATCCTTCAGTATGGCAAAATAAAGGTTGTTTGAGTCACTTCTGGGTCGCAAATGGGGTAATTGAATGGTGCGGAAATACCGGGATTGAACCATGGATAGCAGAACCAAATTATTATGAAAAACCAAAAAGATAAAAAAGTCAGCACATAATAAATAGGACTCTGAGCGGTCGGCACGACCCAGCGAGGAGTCGGTGTTGAACTACACCCACCGTTATTTTAGTGCTATGTACTTAATGAATATTTTTGTTTTTCTGAAGGAAAAATAGACAAGCGATCTTTGATATTTTGCAGGTTTTTGTGCTTTCCGGAATCAGTTTTTATGGATCAATCAGGATTAAGAAAAGGTTCTGTGATCGCTTATTCTTAACTAAATGACACATCCTACCCTGTGCACCTTTAGGCGCATTTGGTTTTGATAGTTAAAGTTGGGGATGAGTCTGTATGAAAGTGGTTCCTGGAGGAGAACGTATGGGAGGCAGTCTTCTGATTCTAATCATCTGACCCGTTTTACACACCGGACAATGACAGGGATTGATGCCGGTAAGTCTTTCGAAACGTTCAATATTCGATTCAATCGTTTTCCGGGATCTTGACTTGTTGTCGCTTTCGGATTCATCTTCTACCCTAAACTTGATTCCCAAATTCCGTTTTGCCGTGTGGTTGTAGATACCGTAACGTCGGATTTTTACAAATCTGCGTGGGAGGATGTGCTGGGCAAATCTGCGCAGGAACTCCACACCACCGAAAGTGATGTACTTTTTAGCCGCTCCTTGTCGGTAATCCCTGGCAATAAAGGTTACTTTTTCATCAGTGATAATGGACCACCCAGGGAGTGCTATATGCACGCTGAATCCGGTCATTGAAGAGCATCAACTGGTTTTGTTCGCGCAAAGCTCTTTTGAGGCTGTCCAGGAACTTAGATTTAAACGCACTGCTCATCTGATTAACAGGATAAAAGAACTTCCTCCCATGACCGATGTTTTTCCATCGGCCATCCAGGGAGTAGCCGACAGCCGGAACGAGACAATGGATATGCGGATGTAGTGAGAGGTTCTGTCCCCAAGTATGGAGCACGGCTATAGCTCCGGTCCCGACACCATGGTGCGAGTATCCAAAACTGTTCAGGGTGTGCCATACGGCCGAAAATAGCAGGTTGTAGAACATCCTTCCATTATGCAGGCAAAGGACATTTAAATGGTCGGGCACAGTGAAAACGACATGATAATGCCTCACGGGCAGAGTGCCTTGCACCAGCCCGTCAATCCGGAAGGCTTGTCTGGCTGCCTGGCATTTTGGACAATGCCTGTCGCCCCTGTCGCCACAACTGTTATAGCTATAACGAATCGTGCCGCAGTTGTCACACGCCTCCTCATGTCCGCCAAGAGCGGCGGTTCTACAGAGTGCAATTTTAGCAAACACCTTTTCTTGAAGCGGAGTAAGCGTTCCACGGTCCTGCAGCGAAGGAGCAAACCGACGAACCACATCGGGCAGTTCAAACCTTGTTCTCATTTTGTGGTGAAGTTGTACAGGGAATCGAGTGGACTGTGTGTTTTAATGAGTGGACATTGAGCTACGTGAAGGTAAATCATGGTGGTGGTGATATCGGCATGGCCGAGCAGCTCTTTCAGGGTTACGATGTTCAGTCCCTGTTCAAGCAGGTGAGTGGCATACGAGTGCCGCAGTGAATGAAGGTTTGCCTCTTTTGTGATGGGATGTCTTTTTGAGGTTCTCACGCATCACCCGGGAGAGCCCGCGCACGCTGTATCGACCGTCAGGTTCTTTTCCGTTGAACAACTAGACATGCGGGTTTTCGGCTTTGAGGTACTTTTTTAGACCAATAGCCATGCTGTCAGCCAATGGAACAACACGATCTTTCTTGTACTTGCTCTGGCGGATGTGGATGGTTTTGCGCTCAAAGTCGATATCGGAGATCTTCAGGTTAATCACCTCCTGGCCTCTCAATCCGGCAGAATAAATCAATGTGAGCACTATCCGTTGTTTGAGCAGCGTGGGTGCCGCAAACAACTCTTTCAGCTCTCGCCGGTTCAGTATCACCGGCAGCTTCGAATCTTTTTTAAGTGATGGCAGAGCGATGGCTTCACGGTTCATACCCGACAAGCAATAGTAATAGCGCAGCCCGTACACCATATGCTTAAAACTGCTTCGCAAGGGCGATCGGGGATCACGCGCCAACGCAGCCAGGTATTCATTGATCTCTTCGGGATCAATCTTCTCGGGAAGCTTGCCAAAATGAATGACAAAAAGGGCAATCCGGCGGATGTAGTTTTGTAAGGTACTCCGACTCTGCCCCCGTAACGTGACCTGTTGTTCCAGTTTGTGGACAACCATCTTAAACTCGGGAACAAGCACAATGGCCTGCTCGACAAAAGTAAAACCTGATTTCTTTCTCATAATCGGACATTTTTTGTGGTGAAAAATCATCGAATATATAAAGAATCAGGTACTTTTGTTAAAAGATACCCGTGAATACGGGTTTAGTTCAACATGCGGCATGAAAAATTACCTGCTGGATGGAAGACTGAAACTCGACAACAACCTGGCTGAAAATGCCATCCGACCCATTGCCCTGTCTCGAAAGAACTCATGTTCTGTGAAAACCACGAGATAGCCGGGAACACGGCCATAATCTGCTCCTGTTTACAGCTCCTTGTTGACCTCATACAAGGCGCAGAGGGTGAACCCGGGGAAGTGGCTCATCGATGTTGTAGGCAAGATGCCTTATTACCAGAAGCCGGGGAATGATAAAAACCAGAAGAAGCTCTTGCTTAATTACTGGGAAAAGGAGGAAACTGGCGAATCTCCAGTGAAAATCTAATAATGCTCTAATAATACCTATTGGCACTCTAATAATACTCTAACAATTTACTGGAGCTCCCGCAGTTGTAGACATGAATAATCAGATCAAATCTGTGAGTGCATATACTCCGGAATAATCAAGAGGTACTTGCTGGGGTACTTACAAAAAGAGTGTCCATCAAGGTAAAAATGCAAAGCTATTCAGGGAAATCAAGGGCATTAAACAAGAAGTAATTGACATTGAATTGAATATTACCCAACAAGCTGTATCCCAATTGGAAAACATCGAGAACTTGATGAAGAGACAACAATAGGAGTATACACCAAAGTTGTGAGAATCGACGAATACTTTATCCAGAATATGGAACAACACGGAGAAATAATACTTTATCAACCGGATGAAACGGCAAAACTTGAAGTACGCCTGGAAGATGAGACGGTTTAGCTTACGCGGGCACAAATGGGTGAGCTTTTTCAGCATGAAAGAACTGTCATCAACAAACACATCAATAAAATATACTCATGGAAGAAAACTCATAACTTTTAAACAATACCGTTGTTTTATCCAAATAATTGTTATATTTGCAATTAAAATACTGCATACCTATGCAACACACTTTTTTTCACCATTATTTATCCAGATTCTACAAACCTTCGTAAATAATCCCAATTGCGCATGAAGATATACGAATGTTATAAATTTAGCATTTAGGGGAGAAGGATATTGATTGGGTGAAAAACACGTTGACTAATATTTAAAAGCAACTACACTATGAACAATAAATCAACACTTTTAGCAAATAGAATTTTTCCTGATAACAACGAATTTGAAGTTGAGGTTTTGAATATTCCTGCAGAAAAAAGAAAGCTAATTACTGAAACTTACGACTTTACTGTTTCTACAATTAACGACTATATTAATAACGAACATATAGTAATACCTAATTTTCAAAGAGGCTATGTATGGAATAGAACACAAGCATCAAGACTTATTGAATCTTTAATTATTCAATGCCCTATTCCAGTAATTTATTTAAGTCAAAATGGTGATGAAACGCTTTCCGTTATTGACGGAAATCAAAGATTGACAAGTATAAGTTTATTCCTAAATAATGGATTCCCATTAACAGGCTTATCAACTTACCCCGAATTAGACGGATTAACATTTAGTGAATTAGACCCAAGATTTCAAAGACATATTATTAACAGGACTATTCGGTGTATAGCTATTTTAAAAGAGACACATCCTCAAATTAAATTTGATGTTTTTGAACGTTTGAATACCGGCTCTGTGAGACTAAATCCACAAGAATTAAGACACGGAATCTACAATGGAACTCTTATGACTAAAATTGAAGAATTAGCAAAATCTTCAATTTTTAAGAAATTAACTTCTACAGGCAATGACAATAGAATGAAAGGGGACGAACTTATTCTAAGATATTTCACTTTAGTAGAAAGATACGCTGAATATGTAAAGCCGATGTCTGTTTTTTTAAATAAATACGCAGAGGACAACCGTTTTATGCCAGAAAATCAAGTCAAAGATTTGGCAAACAATTTTACTTCTAACTTGAATAAGTGTCATCTTTTATATGGCGACTTTGCGTTTAAAACATTTGACGAAAATCGAAAAAGACTTAAAGCTAACACTGCTTTGTATGAAGCTCAAATGTTATCAATGAATACTGTTAACCCAACATTACAGCAAATAAAAGCCATAAATAAAACAGAAGTAATTAATAAACTTGAACTTCTTTTACAAAACGTTGACTTTTACAATACCATTACAAAAGCAACAACAGACAAAAATGTAATAACCAAACGCATTACGGATTACACTGAATTTCTTCAAACAATATTTTAGTTATGTCATACTCAAAAAGTAGAGCACGAAGAGATTTTGAAACAGAATCTAATAAATTACTAAAACTAGCTAAGAAGATTTCTTATAAATCATCACCGCTAACTTATGACCATAAGCAATTAATAAATCAATCTTGTATTTTTCTACTTTCTGCTCGTATTGAAGATTATACCAAAAATTTAATTGAAGACTTAATTTACAGCTATCGGATAAATGGTGCAACCTTACAACAAATACCTAAAAATATTCGGACAAAAGTGTTGCTTGACAAACAAGTGAATCACTATCGAACTTATTACAATAGCTCTGACGAGAAAGTGTTACTAAAAAATATTGCAATAGACAATTCATTTTATCAACTTCTTGATGACACAATTGCTTTCTCAACACAAGTTCACCCTTCAAATATCATAGGAACAAACAAATATCCTTCAATTAAGAATTTGAAAATACTATATAATCGACTAGGTATAAAGGATATTATAAATGAATTACATCGTAAGGCAAAAAAAAACATCTCAACTGCAATTGAATCATTTTTAAGTTTAAGAGAATCCATAGCTCATCAAGGAGCTCCAACAATTACATTTAATGACGTTGAAAGACATTTTAAAAACATAAACGAAGCAATTAACTATTTAGACAGAGTTGTATATTCACATATAAAAAAGGAATCGGGGGAAAACTATTGGACATAGAAAAACATCTGCTAACATCAGTTTGGCAATATGGGGGAAAGAAATGTTCTTATGAAACATTTATACAGTTGGTGCTCGGCGTTCGATCCCTACCCTAGCTTTAATGGGTACCAGAATGTCCGATACCGGGTGCAGCGGTGCGAAGGATACCCACTCCACAGTGGATGCCTCAAGGCTAATGGGAATCGCACAATCGAAGTTAACCACAGACTTTTGGAATATAAACGTAAAGCCCGTGAGAAACTGACCGCTGAAGAGGGACTTGAGCATCGCTCAAACGTCCCATAGAAACAGAAGCCGTATTCGGACAAAATGAAGTAAAACAGGGTATACAATCGATTCCGCCACTTCGGACTCGACAAGGTCACCATGAACTTTGCCTTCTTTGCCATAGCCTTCAATATAAAAAAGAGGAGGTGTCAATTACTTAATTTTGACATACCCTTATCTTTTTGACCCTTAATAAATGATACTTAGTTGTATTTGCTAATTAAATTTACTTAAACCATGTCGTAGGCTGCATTCAGAAGTGTAGCAATTCTTGCAATTAAGGATACAACACTTTTGACAACAATACCGCATTTGCTAAAATGGCGGAGTAAAACTGATCCTGGATGTTTAGTGTTTTTTAGTGACAAAAGCCGTTTTTTGTCTGCTTTTTTTATAATTTAGCAAACTAAAATACTTTGATCTCGGCAGTGACCATTCGGTTTTTTCAGTTCTATTCCGTCACTTCCGCAAACGCCCACCCATTTGATCATAAATTAATAGGAGAAATAATTATGGCATTAATTAAGAAATTAGAGAAAATTGAGAAACAGAGAAATAGTGTACATGATGAGGTTGAAGGCGCATATACAATTTTTACTGATTCTAAGGGGAATAAGATTCTACAAATTGACACATATGGATCGACTAACCGACAACTTAAGGGCAAAGTCAGTCAGTCTATACAATTAAGCAAGGAAAGCGCAAAAGAACTGCTAAATATTATTTTGAATCAGTTACTTGTTTAGAAAAGAGAAAAAAACAGTCTGTTTTTCTTTTTTTTATATGAATGTCCAAGATTTTATTCTGTTACAGTCATTTACTGCATTTATTGAAGAAGAGGAATAATTTCTATGCTTATTTCAGGCATAAGATACCATGTTGAAACAGCGTTGACAAATAAAGTACAAATAATTATTTATCAACTGTTAAATTCTTAACTTTGAAGAATGAATAGTTTCTAAATTAAGTTGTTATGTATAGTTTATTCCCAGACGAGCAAGTATCCATTGATTTTTCAGTCAAAGTATCTATTCCTGTTGGAAAGAATAAAAAAACCTACTTCATAGGGAAAGAAAAAGGCATCCTTAAAAAGTATGAAGGTGATACCTTTTCCGGTTATGAGTTTCGTACTATACATGGATTTATCTATTTTCTCTCGAAGAATAAAGACAAATATCCCAAAGAAGGTTATGATGCTGTATTTTATCTTCAATTGGATGAAAATCAAAAAACAACTTTAGAAACGGTACAAAACTGCAAAAAGAAACTACTTATTGGCAAACATCCGTCTGTTTCAAAAATTGTTTCCTCTTGGCATAATGGGTTTCATTATAAACAAGAGAAGCGAAGCGAGATGGGCGAAATAGTACAATATGGACTACGTCCACCACAAATCGGTGCATTACATTCCATTTTAGCACACTGGAGCATTTCAAGTAAACCAGCATTGGTCATTATGCCAACAGGGACGGGGAAAACAGAAACAATGCTCTGCCTATCAATTGCAAATCAAAACGAAAGAACATTAGTTATTGTCCCAACAGATTCATTACGGACACAAATTTCTAATAAATATATTGGATTGGGTATTCTTAAAGTTAAACCATTTGAAATAGTTGCTGATTCTGCTCTTTATCCTAAAGTATCTGTACTTAAAACAACCATTGATACGATTGAAGATGCAGAGAAAATATTAGATGCCAATGTGATTGTTTCTACCCCTCAAATCCTAACAAACCTTCTTAAAACAGAGAAAAGTGATATTTTCAAACTAATTATTCAACAATGTAATAATTTGATTGTAGATGAAGCACATCATATCGCTGCAAAGACATGGAAAGAGATAAAATTGAATTTCGAAGCGGCGGGAAAGCCTGTATTATTATTTACTGCAACTCCATTCAGAAATGATGGAGGTCGTATTGAAGGAGAAACCATATATAATTATCCTTTATCTTTAGCACAGAGAGATAAGTATTACGAAAAAATCATATTTACCCCTATTGTAGATTTCAATCCTGCAACAGCCGATGAAAAGATTGCGGAAAAGGCTATTGAAACACTAAAGAGAGACCTCGAAGTTGGATATGACCATATCTTAATGGCGCGTGTTGATGAGAGAAAGAAAGCAGAAGAAGTTTACGAGCAGATATATAAAAAGTATTCAGAGTATTACCCTGTGTTTATTCATAGCGGCATATCGAAAACAATACAGCGAGAAATACTTGAAGGAATCAAAGAAAAACAACATCGAATTATTGTTTGTGTGGATATGCTTGGAGAAGGATTTGACCTCCCTCAATTAAAAATCTGTGCAATGCACGAAATGCACAAAAACATAACTACAACATTTCAGTTTATCGGAAGATTTACAAGAACAACAGGAAATAATCTTGGCCCCGCAACTATAATTGCTAATATCGTTGATAATAATTTTAAAGGTGTATTAAAAGAATTGTATCGTAAAGATTCGGATTGGGATAAAATTATAAGTCAATCAAATGAAGATATTATAGAAAATATCGTTAAAGAAGAAAGTTTCTTTAAAAACTTTGCTGATGTGCCGATACCCTACAAAATCCCTATACGGAATATTACGCCTGCGATGAGTACTGTTGTCTTTAAATTATATGATAGTAATGTGTCTTGGCATCCAGAAAAATATATTGATTATTTCAAAAACAAAAAATATGAGACGGTTGCAGTCGAACATAATAAAAAGAACTTACAGATAATCATAGCACGTAACACGGAGAAAGTCCCTTGGGGAAAAATCGATGACCTGATTAATACCGAATATGACTTGTATATTGCATATTTGAATCCCGAACAGAAACTTTTATATATAAACAGTTCGAATAATAGTTCTACCCATGATAAACTTGCAGAAGCATTAGTCGGTAAGAATATTTCTTTATACAATGAAGGTGATATATACAGGGTTTTACATAATGTATTTCAGTTAGAGTTGTTTAATCTTGGATTAAAATCGCATTTAGATGGTCCAATTAGTTTTACAATGTATGCCGGAAATGGTATAGTCAAAGGGTTAAGCGAAATTGAGAAAGGAATGCATAGTTCAAATTTATTTGGAACAGGATATGAGGACGGAGAAAAAATAACCATTGGATGTTCGAATAAGGGACGTGTGTGGACAAAGTTGGTTAAATCTATACCGGATTATTGTGAGTGGTGCGATAAGACCGGAATTAAATTGTTAGATGAAACGATTGATACAAAAAACATTTTTGACTTCATTCAAAAGCCCGAAAGAATATCTAAATTTCCCGAAGGAAAAGTTCCAATATCAATCAAATGGAATGAGAAGTTTTATTATGACCCGCAATCGGCGGTTTATGGTTCTAACTTGCTAATAGACTATAACATTGAGTTAGTAACCTCTACCCCTAATACTGTTGAATTTGACATTATCACGGAAAGTGAAGCATCTTCATATAAGTTGGAATTAGATGAAGATAAGAATGGACGAGGATATAAATATACCCTCATCAAAGGCAATCCAATTATCGTAAATCAAAGAAAAGAAAGTAAGGACATTATTGATTTATTCTTTGAGTATCCGCCTACTATATGGTTTCAGGACAATTCAAAAATGTACAATGATTTATTTTTCTTATTCAACTACAAATCCCCAATTTTCGATACTGAAAAGGTATTAGCTTATAATTGGGATGGCATTGATATTACTAAGGAATCGCAGAAAAAAACTAAACGGGAAGATTCGATACAGTATAGGGTGCTTGAACGATTGAAGGAAGAACCTGAGTATGATATTATTTTTGATGATGATGATTCAAACGAAGCAAGTGACATCATCGCAATAAAAAGTTACGAATCAGAACATAATAAACTTATATTTGAATTATACCATTGTAAATTTTCATCCAAAGAAAAACCCGGAGGACGATTGAAAGATTTATATGAAGTATGTGGGCAAGCGCAAAGAAGTTATCATTGGAAGCATAATGCAATGGAGTTGTTGAACCACATGACCCGCAGAAATAGTAATCGCCTCTGGCAAGGAAATCCTTCACGTTTTGAGAAAGGTAGTGATGATGAATTACTGATAATACAAAATATGCTATTATCGAATTATTGCGACATTGAGTTTAATATATTTGTTGTTCAGCCGGGAATAGAAAAGAATAAATTGGCTAACAGTCCCGAATTATTGTCATTACTTGGCGCAACTGACTTGCTATTAAAGAGAACAGGGAATGAATTTTATATAATCACTAACAAATAATTAGTCGTCCCTTAAAAAGCATTCAATCATTTATAATACAGTAAGATAGTAGATATTTCCTTGGTTAATTTTTCAAGTTTCCGTATATTTGTGTAACCTTCCCTTTTTATAGGACAGTTCCAAGTTAGACAATAATATTAACTTTGTTAGGCATAGGAACAACAATGAAAAAGACAGTACACAGCGAGTCAGAGAAGGTAAAGGCAGTCCATCAGCTTGAAAGTGGAGTGGATGCCTCAGTTGTAGCGCGTGACTACAACATATCCAGGGCGACCCTTTATAATTGGAAGTCCAAGTACAGTGGGATGGAGGTGAGTCAGGTCAAACGCCTCAAAGAGCTTGAAGATGAGAACCGCAAGTTGAAGCAGATGTATGCTGACCTTGCTCTTGACAACAAGATACTGAAGGAGGTTATCGAAAAAAAACTCTAGAGCCCGAGGTAAAGAAAGAACTGGCAGGAGAGATAGTGGAAGAATATGGTATAAGCATCTCTCGGGCGTGCAAGCTGATGGAGATCCATCGCTCCTACTTCTACTATACAGAGAAGAAAGATGATACCGAAGTAGAAGAAGCAATCCGTGCTGCCGCCGAGTTCGGTGATGGCTTCTGGAAGATTTATTCAAGACTGAGACGTGAGGGTAAGGGATGGAACCACAAGAAGGTTTACAGGGTGTACAAGGCAATGCACTATGAGAAACGAAGCCGATTGAAGAAACGTCTGCCTGCAAGGGTTAAAAACCCTCTGGTTATGCCTGAAGAGCCCAATATTACCTGGTCTATTGATTTTATCAGTGACAGGATTGAGTGCGGAAGACAGTTCCGTGTTCTTAACATCATAGATGATGCCTGCAAGATTGCCGTGGCGCAGGAGATATCGATGTCCATGCCGGCAAAACGGGTCATTAAAGTTCTGGAAAAGATCATATGGCTGAATGGCAAACCAAAGAACATACGCTGCGACAATGGCCCTGAGTTTATCGCTCAGGTGTTCAAAGATTGGTGCAAAGGCAATGAGATTAACATCATTTATATTCAGCCTGGCAAACCCACTCAGAACGGTTACATTGAACGCTTCAACGGAAGCTACAGAAGAGCTGTTCTTGATAGATATATTTTCCGCAACATATCTGAAGTCAGGGAACTGACCGAAGCCTGGCGGAAAGACTACAACGAAGAACGGCCCCATGAGTCGTTGGACAACATGACGCCCTTTGAATATAGGGAAGAACTGATAAAAAGAAAGGAAGCAGTATGACAGATGTTTTGACAAGCAAAGGTAACACGAGCCGCTACAGCGGTCAAGGCCAAGACGAGTGCCCTTACGGGCAGTCTTGCCCGCTGTATCGCCTCGTATTGGGAGTGGCTTATCAAAAATCTGTCCGACATCATAACATTGTATACATAAATAACTAATTTAGCAGTCTAATCAAAGACTGTCCTAAAAAGGGGTAGCTTACATTTGAGATATAAATCCTGCAGAAAATCATGCTGTCAAAACAACAAGACCGGTCACAACACTCGTTGTTCTTTTCACTGGAAAGCATATTGAATTATAAGCACCCGTTTTTCATTCCGGCCAATAAATTTGATTGGGAGATGTTTGAAAGAGAGCTCTCACCCCCCATCCCATGTATTGTCCCAATAACGGACGTCCGGCTGTAAACAGGAATTAAAAATACAGTGAAAATAGGAAAATCGTAAGCCCCCGATAAAATACCCATTTTAGCGTAAATGGTTTTTTTCGATCTTTGCCGGCAAACGTATTTTCTATGAAGCCTGTAAGCAAAGAAGAATTCCTGGCGATACTGGAACGCCAACAGAAGAGCGGGTTAAGCATCAAGGATTTTTGTGCGAACGAGTCCTATACGGTTTCCAGCTTCCACTATTGGAAAACCAAGTTCGGACTCACCCGCCCCTATAACAATCATGCACCGGAGGCACCCACGAGTACGCTGGCACCGATCAGTATCAATCTTCCCGTTAAAGCCCCTGTATCCTCGCCGGCTTCATCACCACGCAGCAGTCAGGGAGAGATCAGGATCAAGCTCCCGGGAGGTATTCAGGTTAGTTTCATTGGCACTGCTCAGGCAGAGCTCGCGATCAATTTACTGAATCAAATCTGCTCACGCCATGTTCTGCCTGAATGACACCATGCGCTATTTCCTGTGTCCGGGAAAGACAGACATGCGAAAAGGGATGAACTCGCTCTGTGGTGTGGTTCAAAACCTGATGGGATATGAGGTCCGCATGGGTGATGTCTTCATCTTCATCAATCGAAACCGTACAACCATGAAGCTTTTGCATGCGGAAGATGGTGGGTTGGTTCTGTACATGAAAAGGCTCGAGGAGGGTACCTTCCGCATACCCGCGTACGATGAAAAGAGTCGTTCCTATCCCATGCAGTGGCGCGATCTGGTGATGATGGTGGAAGGGATACGGGATGATCCGGGAAGCCGGTTGAAGAGGCTCAAAGCGATGAGACACGGGTGATAAAAATAATCGGGAAAAGAGTGAGAATAATCTCCTGAAAGCTTGTCCAGATCAGGTTTTTTTTAGTATTTTTATGACTGAATAAAAGCCCGGTAAATGGACCAGATACAAGCAGTAGAGCTCCTCATACAATCGCAGGCGGAACAAATCCGTCAGCTCACCGAGGCTAACGCGAAGCTATCCGGACAGCTCACAGGGATGCAGCAGCGGATGGATAAGCTGCCGGCACAGATCGCCTGGTTCACCCGCCAGTTCTACGGACGTAAAAGCGAGAAACTCTCGCACCTGGATCCGGGCCAGCTCTCCCTGTTTGAAACGATTGCAGACGAAGAGGAAAGGCTTGCCGAGATTGAAGCGGCCCGTGCTGCTGCCGAAAAGCAGATAGAAGAGCAGACGCGCACAAGGAAGAAAGAGAGATCCAGCCGCAAGATGTTGGAGGATCTGCCCGTGGTGGAGGTTGTGCTGGAACCGGAAGAACTTGATCTGGACAAATACAAGCGCGTCGGTGAGGAACGTACCCGTACACTTGAGTTTGAACCCGGGAAACTGTACGTGAAAGAGCTTGTACGCCCCAAGTACGGTTTAAAAGATAATGCTACACCAACGGTTGATGGCACACCCGGTGTGATCATCGCCCCTCTCCCGTTACTGCCCATGGCCATAATCTGCTCCCTGTTGACCTCATGCAAGGAGCAGGGCGTGAACCCGCGGGAGTGGCTCATCGATGTTATAGGCAAGATGCCATATTACCAGAAACCGGGGAATGATGAAAACCTGAAGAAGCTCTTGCCGCATTACTGGAAAAACGAAGGAAACTAGCGAATCACCAGTCAAAATCTAATAATGCTCTAATAAATGCCTATAGGCACTCTAATAATACGCTAACAATTTACTGGAGATCCAGTAACTGTCGGAATGAATAATCAGATCAAATCCGTGGGTGCGTATGCTCCGGAATAATCAAGAGGTAGTTGCTCGGGTGCTTACAAAAGAAGAAGACACCATAAGATATACAAATGACTCGATTTTAAGTTTTGCTTAGGAATTTGAAAAACCACACAGGGTAACATAGCATTTACGACTACAAAGATAAAAATTTCAATTCAGATTTTTCATATTTTATGTACCAAAGCTAAAAATCCCAAATAAATTACATACATTTGCAAACAACTACAGGTTATGTAGTGTTTTGCAAATGTGATTTATGGCCAATTTGGAATCGGAGAGAAGTAATAAGTGGGATCAATTCTTTGTTGAACTGCAATCCCAAGGACGTTATGCCTTTACGTTTGAAGAATTACGTAGCCGTTTCAAGTCATCTGAAAAGACACTGCTACAGGGCTTGTACAGATATAAAACCAAAAAACAGATAGCTTGCAAATTCCGTTTTATCCTGACCCCCCATTCCGGAATACTGACCCCTCTATAACTACATCCAGACAAGTAATATTTTAAATGGATAACAGGGGCTCAACCTGCCGGAATGTCTGCAACCTGGATATAACGGTTTGATTTGTGCCACTTTGAAAAGATCAAGTTATCTTGTCCCTAAAAAAGGGGTAGCATGTCATTCTTTCTGCATACCCTTC
This sequence comes from Proteiniphilum propionicum, assembly GCF_022267555.1. Taxonomy (NCBI): domain Bacteria; kingdom Pseudomonadati; phylum Bacteroidota; class Bacteroidia; order Bacteroidales; family Dysgonomonadaceae; genus Proteiniphilum; species Proteiniphilum propionicum. The sequence goes on along the minus strand of NZ_CP073586.1, from coordinate 2,549,734 downwards.
CAGGTGTATTCTTTGATCTCCTTTTTGTTGGGTAACAAAAAACTTGACAGCCAGGCAATCAGGATACTTACCGACACTCCGATAAAACCGTACAGCAAAAACGACAAGGGAGTATGCTCCTTGATGATCAGTAGCAGGAAGAGCCCTGTGATCACGCCGACAAGGGCTGCCCCTGCACCCACCCGGGGAAAGAATATTCCCAGGATAAAGAGGGCCCCCATTCCGCTAGTGAGAAGTCCCAGGAACGTGTTGAACTGGTCCCACAAAGAAGCGATGTTCCAGGTGGCCAGCATCAATGCCATACCCATTCCCAGTAATCCGCAGAGGAGGCCCGACCAGCGGGCCATTTTCAGTTGTGATGAAAAAGTACTTTTCGGGAAAATGGTCTGGTAGAAATCGGATGTGAGCACGGCGGCAGAGGAGTTGATGTTGGATGAAAGGGTTGACATGGCTGCGGCAAAAATGGCGGCAATGAGCAGTCCGGCAAACCCTACCGGCATCTCCGACACGATAAACTGCGGAAATACCGAATCGATATTGGGATTGGTAACCATCATGCTTGCGGGGTTATCTTTATAGAATGCGAAAAGGCCGGTTCCTATCAGAAAAAACAAAATGGTGACCGGAACACTTAGGATACCATTCAGCCAGATGCTGCGGGAAGTGGATTTTTCATCTTTTGTGCTCATATAACGTTGTACGATAGACTGATCGCTGGTGTAGGTGATGAGCGAATTAGCCACTCCGCCAATCAATACGACCCAGAATACCGGCTGTGTAAAATCAAACCGGAAATCGAACGTCCGGAATTTGTGAAACTCGATGGAAGTATGCCAGAATTCTCCCAAGCCTCCATCGATACCCATTACCATCAAAACAAATGCAGCAAGTGCTCCAAAGACAAGAATAAATCCCTGTATGACGTCTCCCCAGACAACGGCCTCCATACCGCCGCTAGTACTGTAGATAATGGTTACCAACCCCATGACTACGATAGAGAGATAAATATCGAACCCTGTCACCGCATTCAGTGCCAGTGCCGGCAAAAACAGCACAATGGCAATGCGGCTCACCATAAAGACAACAAACAGGGCAGAAGCCAGCCATCTTGTGGTGCGGTTGAAGCGTTTCTCCAGGTATTCGTAAGCAGTACCCAACCGGAAGCGGGTAAAGAAAGGAAGAAAATAACGAATGACCACCGGGACAATGAGAATGATGCAGATATTAAAGACAAGCATACGCCAGTCGGTTGCATAAGTCTTTGCAGGTATCGACAGGAATGTAATAGCACTCAGCGTTGTGGCAAAGATACTGATTCCCGCGGCCCACCAGGGAATGCGTCCGCTCGCTTTGAAGAAATCCTCGGTATTCTCATTTCGTTTCATGAAGTAGAAGCCCATCAGCAGCATTCCTCCAAAATAGAGGATAAGCACCAGGTAGTTGATCCATCCGAAAGAGGGTTGTGAGGTATAATAAAGCTGCGTGATGAGGGGGGAACGCACTCCGGGGCGAATTTCCCCGCTGGCAATATAAACATTCTTTCCGTCGGATACATCCGATGTGACAGCCACGGGAGGATTAACAGTTTTTCCTGCTTCAAACCATGTATCGGTGATGGTATTGTAGATCAATATCTTGTTATGAAATCCCGTATGATGTATCCACAAACTGTCTCTTTTAGCTGTATTGCCTTCCCGGACAGCCTTCTCTACCTGGTTAAAAATATGGCCAGTATCACCGCCGTAGAGCAGCACATGTGAACCACCCACAACTGAGGCGGTAGCCATTGCCAAAGAAACTGAAGTGTCCTTATCGTGCTGGATATCTCCTTTTTGGGTCCACCTGTTGAGTGAAGGTCGGAAATGGTAAACAGATGCATAAAAGATTGTGGCTTCTCCGGCAGTTCTTCTGGCCCTTCCGCCAAAAGAGAAGAGAGCCACCTCTTCCCCATCCTGCTGGGAAGTAAGGGTAGCTCCCGAAATCGGTACTGGAAAATTGGGTAGTTTTTCCCATCCTTTTGTCGGATTGGAGAGGTCGAGCACCAAAAACTGGTCGGTTGAGGTGCCGTCGGCCAGTTCGCCGCCAACCAAATAAACCTTTGAGCCTATGACTGTAGCTGTGGAATTTTTTACCGGCACTGGTAGCGAGGGATATTCTGTGACAGTGATGCCGCTTCCGGAGTATGCCAGCAACCAGGATTTTCCGGTGATGCCATCCGGGGTAAGTCCACCCACACAGAGCAGTCCTCCGGGAAGCGTGGCATAGGAGCCTTCCGCCAAGGGTACAGGCAGGTCATTTCCCTGATAGACCTTGCTGAAATACCCGTCAGGGAGTTGTTCAAAAACAAATACCTGATCCGAAAAATGTTTGATTCCATCCTGCCATGGTTTCCCTCCGGGGAAAGCGGATCCTCCAGCCATGATAAACCGGTTTTCCTGTTTACCGAAAAAAGTACCTGCCAGCCCCTCCCACAGGGTAGAATCTTCCAATGTCTCCATGGAGAAACAGTTGATCTGGTGAAGGGTATTTAGATTATCCGCTTTTAGGAAAGTGACAGATATGGATAACCACATCCATATAAGGAGATAGATACGTGAAATTTTCTTTCGGATCATGCAGTAAATTTATATGAAGTTTGTGGTGAATAAAAAAATGTAAATCTTCGAACGCATCATGGTTGTATCTCTTTAAGAGAAACCGTCTGGAAGGCCATGTCAGCCTGGCTGCTCTCATACAGAATGCCAAGGGTGGAGTCGTTCACCGATGTGATGCAGGAATAGCCACGTCCGCTGTATTCATCAAGCAGGATCTGTTTCTCTTCGGGCCAGGTATTGCCACCGTCGTAACTCACTTTCAGGGTGATGTTATTCCGTTTTGAGGTAGATGCCGGATTGACAAACAGTAGCAACGATTTTTTCACACCATCCTCCATATAACGATGTGTATGGAGACTAGCCATGCAGGTGGGTTCTATAAGAGCTTTCCGGGAGGTGGGGTGTTCTTTCCAAGTCTCGCCCAGATCACTGGTAACAAACACCGATCGGCCGTTCACCTCCTCATTGCCCCTGTTGCGGTTATCCCGCATATTCAGCATCAGTGATCCGTCTTGGAGTTCAACCACGGCACACTCTGTCGTATTTTTGGTTGCCGGGTTACTTGTTTTCCATGTCTTTCCTCCATCTTTGCTCCAAGTAATATTAGAGAATGAGGTGCCATTTTCATCCCTACCTTGTGATGGAAAAACCAACGTGCCGTCAGTCATGGTGATTCCCTGTCCGGGTGCCGGCGCAAAGAGCCACCACTCCTTCTTTTTTACGGAGGTGATGTTGATTGGCTCGCTCCAGGTGAGGCCATCGTCGCTGCTTTTCGTAATCAGGAACTGGGAGGTTTCCTTTACACCAAAGCCGGGCTGAGAACCTTTCGCACGCCATTGGTGTAGCCACCGTGTGCTGTCGGCAGTCAAACCCTCAACCCATTTCCCTGTCTCCGCATCCAACAATCCGTGCATCCACAGGCCGGCCACATAAATGTCTCCTGTTCGATCATCCACCAGGATACAGGCATCGCTCACCCCATTATATTTCTCCGGCATGCCGCCCCACTCCTTCCTATCGAGTACCACCTGCATGGGGTCCCAAGTACGTCCGCCATCGAAGCTCCGGTTCAAGGCAATGTCCATATGACCCTGCAGGTCGCGCGCACTTTCGTAGCGTGCGTCATAGATTGCCAACAACGTACCTTTTTTTGAAGTAGCCAGACCGGGTATGCGTGAGGTGTGTACACCGTCCTGTCCATGTTGCCGAAGGGTCACACCTGTCCGCAGGGGCTGCGCGTCACTGTCGGGGAGGCGTAGCCTGCCCTTGTCGGTGACGATCTCGCTGCACTGTATGCCGATGCGGTGGGTGAGGTCAATCTCCTCCTTCAGGGTGACGGTCACCCAGAGGGTGAGTGTGTCTCCGGTCACGGGGAAGTGATCGGTAAAAGTGGCCATAGTGCCCTGCAGCACTGCCTCGCCCACCGTGATCCCAGTATCGGGAAGCCCTTTCTCGTTGGCTCCGAAGAGCGTCACCTTCGTGATATCGCCGATATCGGTGGTCCCCTTCAGCGAGAGCACCACCTTCTCCAGCGTATAGTCGCCCGGCTGCTGCCGTATCAATGCTATCTTCTGCACCGGGTTAAACTCTTTTCCGGTAAGCACAGGAAGCACCGGGGAGGTGAGGGAAACTCCCACCTCTCCGGTTGTTCCGCAGGAAATCAGCAGCAATGCCGCTATCAGTATGATTTCTTGTCTGATCATCTGTCTGTATGATTAATAGTTATACAGGTCTCTGGCTTCCTCATCGCTCAACGCTCTTTTATAGAGAATGTAATCATCGAGGTAACCGTTCAAAAAGTTCTCCGGGCTGAATGCCCCGCTGGTGATCCTGTAGTTACAGCCGATGTAGTAGGGCGTTCCGTCGATGGTTTTGATGTCCTTGCCCAGGTTGCTCACCTTCAGTACGCCGTCGATGTACATGTAGCCGTCCTTGCGGCCTGCCACCTCCTTGTAGATGCAGACAAAGTGGTGCCACTGGCCGTCGGTCATCGACTGATCCTTGTACTCGACCCAGTTACCGGCTTTGCCCTTCTGCTCCACGACAAAGCGGGCAAAGGGACTGGCCGGCTGGAAACGGAACCAGCTCTGACGGTTCTCGTTGTCGGGGCGTGCACCGGGGCCGGAGCCATGGTGATATACCGCCTGATTGCGCGTGATGGGAGGCACCTTGACCCAGAAGGCGACGGTGAAGTCGGACGTCTGGAAATCGAGATAACTGGTCTCCGGTACCGACAGGATGGCATAGTTGCCGGCGTCGGCGCTCATGAACTGCGCTGCCGTGCGTCCTTCCGCGCTGACACCACTATACCGCGTGTCGGCATTGAAGAGGATATTCACCTCACCCTTGCTGATGATGTCGGGGTTGAGTCCGTGAGGACCGGCATCGGCGCTGCTTCCGTCGAAGGGATAGAAGAGTACCAGCTCTTCCGCGGGGATGACCGAGACATATGCCTCCTTGGTGATGGTAGAGCTGTTGATCTCGTTGGAGGTGGTGAGTGTCACCTTGTACCGGCCCGCTGCGGCATAGGTCACGACGGGGTTCTGCTCGCCCGAGGTGGCGGGGGTTCCTCCCTCGAAGGCCCACGACCAGCCTGTGGCGTTGCCGGAGCTGTTATCCTGAAAATGGATGCTGCCGCCGGCATAGGTCATTCTTGCCTGGGCAGCAAAGTTGGCCGCAACAGAATATTTGTCGATCACCGTCAGGTAGTCTGTCATTGTCTTGCTCGATGAGGTGTTGGGGTTCGTGGCGGTCAACTTTACGGTGTAAATCCCCGGCACGAAGGTGAGAGAAGGGTGCTGCTCGCTGCTGGTGATTACCGCTCCCTCCAGAGGGGTAAACTCCCAGCGCCATTCGGTGGGATAACCCACGGAGAGGTCGGTGAAGGTGATGACATCTTCGTTGGTGGCGATGGTCTTGTCGGCAGTAAAGTCGACGGTGATCACCGACGGGTGGTTCACCGTGATGAACGACTCCCGCGTGATGGTCTGGGAGTTGCTGCCTCTGCCCACGACAAGGCGTACGCTGTAGGTCCCGGGTGTCTCGTACTTCACCTTCGGGCTGAAGAGGATGGAGCTGTCGGGCGATCCTCCCTCGAAATACCAGTTCCATTTGCTGGGGTTCCCCAGCGATTCATCCCTGAAGGAGACCTCTTCGCCGGCGACGATCTCCTGGGCGTCTGCGCTGAACTCAGGTGTCAGCACCTGTGCTGCCTCATCGGTGCAGGCAACCATCAGGGTGATGACGGCACAACCGAGTAAACAGAGTAATTTGATTGTCTTCATATGATTTGTCTTTTTTTGTATGATGATGCGGGTGACGGGGCACAGACGTGTGTCATGTTGCAATGCCCGGCCCTGCGGTTATTTTATTCGTTCCTTGTTGATTTTTTCGAAGCTGATCTTCTCGTAAGGGTTGTTGACTCCCCGTTCATAGAGAATGCCTACCTCACTGTCGGAGACCATCACGATGTCGGAGTAGGCCGAAGGGCCGCTGTGTACCACGTAGGAGGCCGGCCAGGTGGTGCCGTCGTCGCTGCTACGCCGCAAGGTCATATTCACCCTTTTGGAGCTGGCGGCATTGGAAAAGAAGAGCAGGTGCTCACCGTCGGTCGTGTGGTTGAGGATGCTCGCCTGGCAGGTGGGGTCGATCAGCGCATAGTCCTGCCGCGACGGGGACCAGCTTGCGCCGCCGTCGCTGCTGAAGGCAACCGTACGGTAGGGGCTAGCGTTCCGCATGTTGAGAACCAGGCGTCCGTCTGAGAGCTCCGCCACGGTAGATTCGTTGCCGCCCAGCGATTTGCCACCCATATGCCATGTCTCCCCCTTGTCGTCGGAGTAGATGACATGGGAGTACTGCTTCCGGCCTGTACCCACCTCTATGTAGTCGCAGGGTATGACCATCCTTCCCCGGTAGGGTTCTTTGGTCAGGACGATGCCATGGCAGGGGCCCGTGGCATACCATCCCCAGGAGAGGTCTTTCACCGAGGAGGTGATCTCCTTCGGACGTGTCCAGGTGAGGCCGTCATCGTCGGACCAGCTGTGGAACACCCGGCGAGTGTCGGTGCTGGTGCCGGCATTGATGGCCCCGATGTTGTCCTCTCCCAGGTTCCAGGTCATGAGCAGGTGTATTCTCCCGGTTTCGGGATCGACCACCGGACTGGGGTTGCCGCAGGTGTTGCCACCATCGTCCCATACCATGATGAGGGGGCTCCACGTCTTGCCATTGTCGACAGAGCGCCGCAGCACCAGATCGATATCGCCCTCATCCTTACAGTTTCTTTTCCTGCCCTCGGCGAAGGCCAGCAGCGTGTTCTTCTTCGTGCGGCTGACGGCCGGTATGCGGAAGCAGCTGTAGCCCTCCGTGGCCGCGCGGAAGATATCGGGAGCCGTGACGGATGTCTCTTCCGGGTCAGGATCCGGACCGGGCTTGTCGATGGGTGGTGTCTCGGCCGTGCACGCCGTGAAGAGCATCAACCCGATGAGGAAGAGCATGGATGAATAGTCGCTTCTCATTTGATATCGCTGATAGGGATGATTTTGAAATCGAGTCCTTCGGTATAGCGGTTTTTACCGCCTTCATAGAGGATGGCCACCTTGCCGCCCTCCAGCTCTACCATGTCGGAATAGCCGGAGTTGCCGGTGTAGACAACATAGCTGCCGTTCCAGGTGGCTCCGTTGTCGGCACTCCGGCGGATGGTCATGTTGGTACGCGTGGCTGCCGCCGCATTGGAGAGGAGCAGCGTGCTGCCGATGGTGAGGATGCTGCCCTGGCACTTGGCATCGAGCTGGGCGGCAGCCACTGCCGGGGTGGACCAGGTGAGACCGCCGTCGTTGCTCAGGCTCTGCTTGCGGTAGAAGCCGTCACTGGTACGCATGTTGAGGAGGAGTGAGCCGTCGGCCAGCTCAGCCACAGTGCATTCACCCACGCTACCCGCTGGGGTAGGGCTGCCCGCCTTCCAGGTGGTGCCGTAGTCGTCGGAGTAGATCACGTGGGAGTAGTCGACGACCCTGCCGTTCTCTCTGCGGGTGAAGTAACAGGGTGCCACCAGTCGTCCGGCGTGCGCACCTTTCTTCAGCTGGATGCCGTGTACAGGGCCCGTGCCGTACCAGTCCCAGGAGACATCCTTGACGGCTGAGGTGATCTCCGCGGGCTCGCTCCAGGTAACCCCTTCATCGTCGGACCAGGTGTAGTAGGCCCTGCGGGTATCTTTTCCGGTAGCATTCACCAGGGTGCTCCACTTGTCGTCGCCGTGGTTCCAGCTCATCAGCAGGTGCACCCTTCCCTTGTCGTCGACGATGGGTACGGGGTTGCCGCAGGTGTTGGCCCCGTCGTCCCATATCATGATCTGGCTGCTCCAGGTCTTGCCGTTGTCGGACGACCGCTTCACCACCATGTCGATATCACCCGTGTCGCCGTTGCTCCGCAGCTTGCGTGCCTCGGCGAAGGCGAGGAGTGTGCCGCCGTTGGTCTTCACGATGGCGGGGATGCGGTAGACTTCGTAGCCGGCGGTGGCCTGCCTGAATACATAGTTGAATTCAGAGACGGGTACGGGATCGGGGTTCGGGTCGGGATCGGGGTTGATCACTCCCCCTCCGTCGCCGCAGGCCGATAAGAGCATGGGCGTGAGGAGGAAAAGGATCAACCAGCATTTCTTACTGTAAAATATCATACTTACTTGTTTTTTTATCAGGGTGTGCTAAAATAGGAGGATGTACAGTCATGGACAGCGGTGTGCTGATGTCATCAGTTGCCAGTGTCATAACCTTCTGTCTGTATCAGGTTGGGATTCAGGTCGAGCTCTCTGAGCGGTATGGCCAGGTAGAGCGGGACAGTGACTCCCTCGTCGGCTTTCTTGCGGAGGTTGGGTACCACCTCATACACGTCGATGGTGCCGCCGAAGTGGAAGCGCAGCAGGTCGGGCCATCTCTTTCTCTCGAGGTAGAGCTCCCTGCCTCTCTCGTCCAGTATCTCCCTCTCCACGGAGAGACGGTCGGTGGCGCCGGTGTAGGGGCCGGTCTTTGCCCTGTTCCTCACCTTCTCCAGCTCGGCGATTGCCTCGGGGATCCTGTCGAGGGCTGCATAGGCCTCGGCCTTGAAGAGGTACATCTCGGCCAGGCGGTAGACCACGATGTCGGAGTCGTAGCTACGGTCGCCCTCGGTCTTGGTCCCGCGCATCTTGTTGTCGAAGATGCCGATGAGGTTGCCTGCCGCATCGACCGCCCTGATGTAGGACTGGTCTCGCCGCACGTCTGCCGCGTTCACCGCGAAGAGGGCCATCAGCTCGTTGCTGGGTGCATAGGTGCTGCGGGCACCACCCTTGGCATAGGGTATATCGTCCTTGTTGACCGCCTTCTCCACGAACACATCGCGTGGCTTCAGGCTCTGGCTGTACTGGGCATCCTTCTCGAAGATATTGAAGTGGATGGCGAAGATGACCTCTTTGCCTTTTTTGGTGGCGTAGATGTTGCCGAAGACCTCTTCGAGGGAGAGTCCTGCCGAAGCCTTGTCGGCAAGGGTGATCACCTCCTGCAGGTCCTGGTCGGTTCCGTCGAGCACCTTGGCCTTCCACAGGAGTATGTCGGCCTTTAGCGCCCATGCTGCCGGCTTGGAGGCACGGCCCTTGCCATTGGCATAACCTTCCTTTGGGAAGAGCTCGATGGCTTTGTTCACATCATCGAGTGCTTGCTGCAGCACCGCGGTAGCGGGCGACCGGGGCAGCTTGGGTTTGCTGGCACTCTCGGTGGGCTCCAGCTCGATCGGAGCATCGCCCCATACCCTCACCAGGTTGAAGTACATCATGGAGCGGATGAAATAGGTCTCGGCGAGGATGGCATTCTTCTCCGCTTCAATACCGAAAGGGATGGTCTCCACATTCTTGATCATCAGGTTGCAGTGATGGATCACCGCGTAGTAGTCGAGCCAGCTGTAGCCGTTCTGCGCAGTGAGGTTCTGTGCCCACAGGTTGGAGGGGCCTCCCTCCAGGCCGGTGGTGAAGGCATCGCCCCTGTCTTCAAAATGGAGCGTGGCGTTGGATACATCGCGTAGACGGGTATAGATACCCATCAGGTAGCTCTCGGCGTCGCCCTTCGAGTTCCAGTAATCATCGCCCGTGATGCTGGAGACGGTGTCCACCTCGAGCAGGTTGCAGGCATGCAGCAGGAGCAGTGACGTTGCGAAAAGCATGTATTTGATACTCTTTTTCATGATTCTGTTTATTTTATTTCATTTTGGCCACGGGCAACGGGCGATGATCATACACGGTGTGTGTGGCTGACCGGCAGACCCGTTTCATCCTGTAGCTGTTTATTGTTAGAAATTGATTCTTGCACCCATGTTATATTGTCTCGGGCGGGGATAGATGCCGTAATCCACACCGTTATAGATCTCGGGGAACATCCCTTCATACTTCTTCAGGTAACCCAGGTTATAGGCTCCGGCGAAGATTTCCACCTCTCCCAGATTCATCCGGGAGGTGAGTGAAGCGGGCAGCAGGTAGCTCAGTGATACCTCCCTGAAGGCGAGATAGTCGCCCTTAGTGAAGTAGAGGCTGTTGTTGGTGGATCCCTGGGCCGTGCTGCCGATCTGGTTGTCCCAGCGCATGTGATTGCGGTATTGGTAGTCGTAGTCGCTCTGCACCGTATACTTGGGATATCGGGTGCCGTCGCCGGCGCTCTGCCAGGTGTTGGTCATCGCCTCCTGGATGGCGTTGTTGTTGTTGCGGGAGCTGCCCATGATCTGGCCCTTGAAGCCGTTGTCGATCACATGGCCTATGGCCCAGTCCATCACGGCGCGTACGGTGAACCCCTTGAATCGGAGGGTGTTGGTGATTCCTCCCGTTTTGTCGGGGCGGATATAACCCATGAAGACCATGTCGCGCGAGTCGAGTCGTCCGTCACCGTTCACATCCTCGAAGCGTGAGTCGCCCGCATGCTTGGTTCTTCCCTGCGCGTTGGGGTCGGTAGGGGCGCCGGCTGCTTCTTCCTCGGTTTGGTAGGTGCCCAGGTAGTGAAAGGCCCAGCGGCCGCCGAAGCGTTCTCCTTCAGCCAGTCCGCCCACTTTCTTCTCCTCTCCTGTGGTTGGATCAAAGACGAAGTTACCGCCCACCCTGTTTTTATCCTCTCCGTTGAAGGGCAGTTTCTCCACCAGGCTCTGGTTGTAGGAGAAGGTGAGGCCCAGATCCCAGGTGAAATCTTTTGTTTGCACGGGTGTGGCGTTGAGCTCCACCTCGAAGCCGTTGTTGCGGATGGATCCGTAGTTGCTTTTGATGGAGCTGAAGCCGGTGGAGTACCAAAGCGGCTCATCGTAGAGACGGTCGTGTGTCAGCTTGTTGTAATAGTCGAGCAAGATATTCAGCCGGTTGTCGAAGAAGCCCAGGTCAACCCCGATGTCGTAGGAATCCGTCGTTTCCCAGCGCAGCTGCGAATTTTTCAGGGTGGTGTTGAGTATCCCCACCTTGCCCATGTAGTTGGTGCCGGTGATGGCATAGGCACCGCGTGAGTTGGCCACGCTCAGGTTGTTGTTGCCGGTACGTCCCCAGCTGGCGCGCCATTTCCAGCGGCTCACCACTTCGGCGAGAGAGGAGAAGAAACCTTCCCGGTGCATGTTCCATCCTGCCGACACCCCGGGAAAGATGCCCCACATCTTATCTTCCGCGAAGCGCGACGAGCCGTCGGTGCGCAGGCTGGCAGAGGCCATGTATTTGCCTTTGTAGTCGTAGCTCACGCGACCGAAGTAGCTGAGTGTGGCCTCGTAGGTCTTGGTAGAGCTCACCCGCTGGGTGCTGTCGGCCGTCGCATTGAGCGTGGGTATCAGGTCAATCATGGAGCCACTGCCGCTGCCGGAGAAACGGTAGCTATAGTCGTGGGTGTAGCTGGTGCCGGCAACTGCGGAGACGTTGTGGTTTTCACCCAGTTTCTTGTTGTAGGAGAGCAGCGCATCGCCCTGGAGATGCCTGTCGTAGTTGTGATTGGCCGATGCCGGACGGATGGTGTTGCCGGTAGTCTCGTTGTGTGCCTGGAAATAGTTCTCGATACCCTCCGTGCCGAAGTAGAAGAGGGAGGGGGAGAAGACCAGCCCGGGCAGGATGTCCCAGGTGGCAGCCGTCTGGAAGGTCGTCCTGTAGACAGTCACATCATCGTAGCGTGTCTTGTAGTAGATCTCATGGAGCCTGCTCCTGAAGGAGGAGATCCCTTCGCCGGGTGCCGGTGTGCCGTCTTCGTAGTAGAGACGGTAGGTGGGGGGTGTGAGGATGCTGCGCGAGATGGTGTTGGCCGTGTTGCCGCCGCCGATGGCGTCCCTCACCTGCAGGTTGGCCTTGGTGGAGAGGCTCCACTTGTCGCTCAGCTTATAGTCGCCGTTGAACAGGGCGCTGTAGTTCTTGTAGTTGGTGCCCCGCAGGATCCCATCCTGGTCCATGTAGCGGAGGCCGATGTAGTAGTTGCCGTTGTCGTTGCCGCCGGATACGCTCAGGTCGTACTCCTGCTTTTGTCCGGTGGTGAAGGTGGCATCCTGGAAGTCGTTGTCCTGAAAGATCAGCTGGCGGCCGGTGACGGGATCCTGCATGGTCTCCCATCCCTGGTTTCCGAGCAGGTCGCTCACATACTGCTGGCCGTAGTTGGCGAGGTACACATCCAGGAACTCGAGCGTGTTCTTCGCATTTCTGGGATTGCCAGTGGACATGCCGAAGGAGCCACTGAGGAACTTGGCCTGGTCCTGCTTACCGTTGTAGGTGAGTTCGGGCTGGTTGAACTTGGCGATATTGCTGCGGGTGAGGTAGATATAATCTCTGGCATTGAGCAGGGGTATCCGCTCGGGCTGCATCTCGATGCCGTAGGTATAACGTAAGCTGACCTTCGCCTTGCCTTTCCTCCCCGATTTTGTTTTGATCAAGATGATCCCGTTGGCAGCCCTGGAGCCATAGATGGCTGTCGATGCCGCATCCTTGAGCACCTCTACCGACTCTATATCGGCAGGATTCATATCGGAGATATTCCTAAAGCCCTGGGAGACGATACCGTCGATGATGAACAGGGGGGCGTCACCCTCGGGAGAAGTGGAGCTACCACCACGGATGAATACCTGCGGGTTGGCGCCGGGCTGTCCGCTGGATACCTGCAACGAGAGGCCGGCCACCTTGCCCTGAAGTTGTAACAATGGATTTTGACCCGGTGTCTTCAGGAACTCTTCTTCCCCCACTTTCGAAATGGAGTGAGTGAGCAGGGCACGGGACTGTTTCCCGTAGGCGATTGCCACAAACTCCTCCAGCTCAACAGTGGAGAGCTGCATCTCAACGCGCAGCTGCTTCGGTTCCGTGATGTTGATCTCCTGAGTTCTGAATCCCACGAAGGAAAACAGCAGGGTGGATCCTTTCGGAACGGTGATCCGGAAGATACCGTCGATATCGGTGACTGTTCCCTGGGTAGTACCCTTGACTACGACAGAAACACCAGGCAGTGTCTCTCCCTCATTGTCGTATACTGCTCCCGAAACGGATATATCCTGTGCCAGAAGATGCGACAGTGAAGTAAATATAAAAACAAATAAGACCAAAAATCGATAATTTTTTCTCATCTTTGTTATGATTTTAAGATAATTGTGTTTTAAAATTATTCCAGGAAGGGGTACTGTTGGCAGGACATACCCCTTTCTCTATTTTTTCAGGCAACCAATCTGCTCCAGGTCGCTCCTGAGGGCAACATACTCCTCTTTACTGAATGAGGCCAGGGGGGAACGGCACTCACCGCATTCCATTCCGATAAGGTTCATGATGGCTTTGCCACCTCTTACGCCTCCTCCATATTTAATGATGACCTTTACTGTTTCAACTGACTGAATCTGATAAGCACGTGCCTTCTCAATATCACCGTCTCTCATTGCTTTCATTATATTTAAATATACGCCGGGTATATAGTTATACGTACTTCCCACACCGGCTACGGCTCCGAGTGCTAATCCACAAATCAGTGTCTCGTCGAAGCCATGCAACACCTCAAATGCCCCGTTATCCAGCTGAATACAGTCGCCCATTTCCATCAGGTTGTTGTGTGTAAACTTCACTCCGGCCAGGTTGGGAATAGTTTTTTTCCCTTCGTGAAGAAATTGTGCAACCGAAAGGTTTACCCCGGTCATGGAGGGCATGTTGTAGTAATAGAATGGCAATTGAGGAGCGGAAGAAGCAATGGGCGTAAAGAAATCGATCAGATCCTTCACTTTTTCAGGCTTGAAAAAAGAAGGGGCGATACATCCGATTCCATCTGCGCCTTTCACTGCAGCATGACGTGCCAGCTCCATTGCCTCGCGCTGGTTATTGCTGCCCACATGGGCAATAATTTGAAAGTCTCCTTCACCACGTTTTATCCATTCCTCCAAGATCAGTTTTCTTTCGACAGTGGTGAGGGAAGTAAACTCTCCTGTCGTCCCGCAAACAAATACACCCGATATTCCGGAATCTTTAATATGCTGTGCATATTTTCTGATCACAGAATAATTTATATCGCTGTTAGTATCAACGGGTGTAAAGGTTGCAGCAATTAGCCCTTTTAGTTTTTTGTAATTGTTCATAGATATTTTAATTGGTAAATATACTTTTTGTGTTCGGCTGATGATTACAAGGATGAAAAAGCCTTATAAACACTTTAAATAGCAACATCGCACTGTACCGATCAAATCAACCGTTTTGCTGAGCAATGTGATATTGATTTCTTTGACTGATAAAAATTCTGTAAACCTCAAAATGCTCCTCCAAGGCCTTTCTATACCTGTCTTCGTCTCCATCTTTTAGTAACTGTAGCAAGTCCTGATGGGTTACAATCCGCCCTTCCTCTTTTAAACGGATATTAATGGGTGCCAGAAACTCCTGAAATTTGTCCTTCACAAATGTCATCACAGGATGAATGATATTCTGGAATTCGGAGATAGTTTTGTTGCCAGTTATTTTATAAAGCTTTGTGTGAAAAGCAAATTCACTAAAAGGAGCATATTCGTTGTTTTCATACATGATTCCTACATTCACAATCTCTTCCAGATCTGCAATATCATCAGGAGTAATTTTTCGGAATATTTCACTACAAATGCCTATTTCAAGAACAATCCTAAATCCGAGAATATCAAAGAGGGTATCTTCACTTAGAATTCTCGGATCAACAGCACGTTTCATTCCGCCGAATATAGAAGGCTCGGAAAGTACCATGCCCCGTCGTGTGCGTGTCTCCACTATTCCCATCATCTTCAGTCGGCTTAATGCCTCCCGTACTACACTCCTCGACACCCCCAATGAGACGGTTAATTCCATTTCATTAGGAATAGCATCTCCTTTTTGCAAGTCCTTCTCTTTGAAATAGTTCAAAAGCCTGTCCTCGACCTGATCTACCAGTGTAGTTGAATTGTTTTGAATCCTAAGCCTTTCCATCGTAAGATTATTTTCAAATATATTTTCTCACTTAAAAATGAGCGATGTTTTCAGATAAAAATGCACAACAGATATTATTAATCTGATTTGTCTGACAAATAAATGAAGAATATTTTAAATATTTGTTATAAAACCTGATATTTAACAATAATATAACTTTTATTAACGCATTGAGAGGTGAAATTTATTGCAGACTACATTCATTTATTTCCAGAGGTAAAAGTAACCGATAACGTCGATGTAATCGTACTACTGCGTCGCTCGTAACGGTACCGAGGAGTCTCTGCAAACAGTACTGCATAATGAGCTGTATGTCTTCACTCACAAATGTAATTTATTTTTTCTTTCTTTTACGCATAGACTTAGAAAAGGAAAAATAAGTACAACTGAATAAAATTATTAACTTTGTCAATGATCTTTCAAATAGGTAGAAAAAATATGAATTATAGTGGCACGGTTTGAACCGAAAAGAGTGGCACTATCAGAAATACACAGTTGCAAATAAAATTACCCCTCTTATAGATTCTGCAATAGATATAATAAACCACTAGTGTCCACTAAAAAATTGGCACTGTATAAATATTAAAAAACAAACAAACTTGGTTCACTTGAACCGCATCGTTCATTGACATTATTGAAGTTAGATTTGTTGAGCAAGTCTTTTAAATTGGCCTTGTCCGTTAGTGACATGCTGAGTATTTGAAGCATCTCATAGACGGTGCATTCGAGTTTCAAATCATGATGTACGATAGCCACAAGACAGTAAGTGGTGATCGCTGAGTATATCTGGATACGGACTGCATTCTCAGTTACACCCCAGAATTTTTGGATATTGAGATGCTGTTTCATCCATTTGAAAAACAGCTCAATCTGCCATCTGTTCTTGTAAAGAAGTGCAACTTGCAATGCGCCAAGGCTAAAAACGTTGGTAAGAAACGTGAACTCCCGGTCTTGATCTTCGTCGTAGAAGACAATTTTTCGCAAGGGTTTCGGGTAATGCTTTTCGCTCATATATCCGGTGAATATCACCACACAATCTGAGCGAACGTTTTTGGGCATCCTTCTTTTCCATCTTACAGCCTTGCATTGCAGATTGTTCTTGGCTCTCACCACAAACATTGATCGAATCTCGTTGATCTTAAACAAGCGTTTGAAGTCATTGTAGCCACGGTCGAAGACATAGAAGGAGCCGGGTTCATAGGGAATGACATCCATAGCATTTACATCATTGACTGCTGCGGGAGTGATATGGAAAAACGTTGGGATCTGGGTTTCCAGATCAAACAGGGTATGGATTTTAACTCCTCCCCTGGTCTTTCTGAAACGAGCCCATTGATAAACGTTCAAACATAGGTCAATGGTGATAGAATCAAAGGCATAGACTTTTCCTCCCAGCTTGAAGATATTGTCCATACGTTTTGATTGGGCTTTGCCAACCATGTAGTATGCAAATTCTTCAAAGATCCGATAGTCACGATTGGTATTTGCTTTGGATAGATTGCTTAGTTTGACATCACTGCCAAACCCGAGATGATAGCCTTTTCCCCGATGTGCACCAATAGCCATTGCCAGATCCCTCAGGCTTTTTCTATTGCAGAGTTGGCCGAACATGAGAACAAGCAGTTGATTCCAGCAGGTGAAAGACTTGATATAGCGGTTTCCTTGGTACTTATCCACGATATGCCTGAACTTGTCGGCATTTAGGAACTCGACTAATTGGGCAAAAACGAACTTCTCTTTATGCATAATGTATTGTATATCAATACAAAGATAAATTGAAATCGTCGCACCCCAAAAGACGCTACAACCATCTAATATTCAATAATTTCAAAGAGCTTTTGCGAATTTTTAGTGGACACTAATGATATTTTTTTACTAACATACCGTTTCATTGAAAAGAAAGTGATAAATTGAAAGACTTTTAAAAATATTATTATGCAGAAAGAAATTGATATAATACAAAAACACGCAAAAGAGCTAAAAAAACTAGAACAAAGTGAACAATATCTCTTCGATTCCTTGAATACTAAATCTAAATCTGAAATTGAAGGATTGATAAGTGATTTCAGCTTTGTCCGTTCTGATTTTTCCGCAACTCTATTTCAACCTGTTAACTTATTGCGGTTTGACATTCTTCATTTATTGAGAGAAGGTGTTCAAATTAGTTCTGAAACTGTTGAAAATATTAAGTCTAGAATAATTGAGAAAGACAAAGAATATTTTTCAAAGTACGGTGACATATTAGTAAATGCTTTAACAAATTATCCTCAAAAAAAGAAATCTCCTTTCGTTAACTGGCAAAGGAATTATTGTATTTTCTTTCCATTCTTTTATACTAATCCAATAAAGAATGAAACAAGTTCTGCATTAAGTAAAGTTGTAAATGGACTTCAGAAAGTATTAAAACTGAAAAATTACAAAAGTCATATTGTCGATTTTGATGGACCTCAAAATTACGGCACATCATATTGTTGGATTGCTAGTTTTCCAGAAAAAAAGATTTCTCACAGAAAAGCATATCAGTTATTTCTAAAAATTAGTGCTGAGAAAATTGAAGCTGGAATTTTAGCAGGCTGGGATATTAATGATAAAACATCTAACACTCTTGAGGATTTTAGTTTAATAGAAGAAGTTGTTGAAAAACTTAAAGCTTCAAAAGAAACTGTTGAAAGAAAAAATAATGCTTTAATTAATTATTGGAAATTCGCACCAGGAGAAAACGGTGTCTATTGGGATGAGTTTTATAAAGAAAATATAATTGCTATTGGTTGGGATGATTTAGCCGACTTAAAGACTTATACAACAGAAACACTTGCAGAAGATTTAGGCGTTGAGAATTTAGATAATTCTAATCAGATCTGGAATATTGAGAATTTTCGGGATGCAAGTATTGGAGATGTTGTTATAGCCAATAAAGGAAAAAGCAAGGCCCTTGGGATTGGTGTCATAACTGGCGAATACGAGTATAAACCTGAAAGGAAAGAAAACAAACATATCAGAAAGGTGAAATGGTTAATCAATCAATTGGTTGATTTTGAAAAGACCATTTTCAGGCCTGACACCTTTACACCAACTTTAAAATGGAGCAATATAAAAGAGAAATACGTTCGAAGCAATCCTGCATTCGAAAAAATTTTTAACGACTTAGAATCAGGAAAGGATATACTGCCACCACCAAAAGCATTACCAAAAGACTCTGAATCACAGAATTTTTGGTGGTTAAATGCTAATCCTAAAATCTGGCGTATTGACAGTTACGAACTTGGAGATATTCAATCTTATACATCACATAACGATAAAGGGAACAAACGCAGAATTTATAAATATTTTGAAGAAGTAAAACCAGGTGATTTGGTAATTGGATACGAGAGCACACCGGTTAAACAAATTAAAGCAATCTTTGAAATTACTGAAGGGTTGCACATTGATGATAATGAAGGAGAAATAATAAGCTTTGAAATTAAAGAAATTGTCAAGGACCCCATTTTATGGGATGAATTAAAGGAAACTAAAGGACTTGAAAAATGCGAAGTCTTTATAAATAATCAAGGAAGTTTATTTAAACTCACAGCTGATGAATTCGACATAATACGTGATTTAATTGATGAAAAGAACATCATTACTGAAAAGGCAATTGAGAAAGTCGAAATAAGGGACTATTCATTTTCAGATGACCCCGAAAAACCATTTTTGGAAGGACATGAAATAAACGAAATCATTCATTCACTTGAAATTAAGAAGAATATTGTCCTTCAAGGGCCTCCCGGAGTTGGAAAAACATTCGTAGCAAAAAAGATTGCTTATGAAATGATGAAAAATACCGATGATACAAAAATCAGGATGATTCAATTTCATCAGTCTTATGCATATGAAGATTTTATTCAAGGAATTCGACCTTCGGAAAAAAGTTTCAAGGTTAAAAATGGCATTTTCTATGATTTTTGTAAAAAGGCAGAATCAGAGCCTGACCAAAAGTTCTTCTTTATAATAGACGAAATAAACAGAGGGAATCTTAGTAAGATTTTTGGTGAATTAATGATGCTAATTGAGTCTGATAAAAGAGGTAAATACAGCGTTCCGTTAACCTACTCCGAAAAGGATGATGCCTTATTTTCAGTTCCAGAGAACCTATATCTAATTGGTACAATGAATACTGCCGACCGTTCATTAGCTATTGTTGACTATGCTTTACGTAGGCGATTCAGGTTTATTACTTTGGAACCTAAATTTAACAGCAGGTTTAAAGATTTCCTCGGCTCTAAAGGATTTTCAAGAGATTTTATACAGGAAATATCTTCAAAGCTTAATTTACTTAATGCAAAAATAAAATCCGATAAAAATTTAGGCTCCGGCTTTTTGATAGGGCATAGTTTTTTTTGCAATGCAAATTCTGAAAATGAAAGAAAGTGGTTCGATAATATTGTAAAGTTTGAGATAAAACCCTTATTGGAGGAATACTGGTTTGATGATAGTGAAAAAGTTAATCATGAAATAAATCTGCTTCTGTCGTAATTATGCAAATACCAATTCAAAATATCTATTATTTGCTATGTTATGCCTGGAATAAGCTTGAAGAAAGTGACATAGTCAATGTAAATGAAATTGATTCTACCGAACTAATAGATTTATTTGCAAAAGTCCTTTCAAATAGTTGTTCACGATTATTAAAACAGGGTTTGGATAGATATTACGTTGAGCACGAAGATACAATAATGGGCATTAAAGGGAAGTTTAATTTTTCAGCAACAATAAAACAAAATGTTCTTCCATTAAGTAAAACAAGTTGTATTTACGATGAGTTTGATTACGATATTTTACACAACCAAATTCTAAAAACGACAATCGGTAAATTATTAAGAACAAAGAATCTAGATTCATCATTAAAAGAAGAGTTACATAAAATTTATGTGAAATTGCCGCCCATCTCCGAAATAGTTATTCGGAAGTCTTTATTTAATCAAATTAGGCTACATCGCAATAATTATCACTATGATTTCATTTTAAAAGTATGCCAAATTGTAAATGAAAATCTATTTATTGACGAGACCAAAGGAAACTATAAATTCAAAGATTTTACTCGGGAAGAGAAGTCAATGGCAAGGTTATTTGAAGCTTTTGTAAGAAATTTTTATAAGGTTGAAACTGACCTTTCTGTTTCAAGTGACTCAATTACATGGCAGTTTGAGTCAGAATTTGCAGAGGATTTAGAAATGTTACCTACAATGCTGACAGACATAACCTTACAAACCAAAAATCAAAAAATAATAATTGACACAAAGTATTACAAGGATGCATTTCAAACCAGATATGATAAACAAAAAATAAATTCGGGTAATTTATATCAACTATTTGCATATTTAAAAAATCAAGAGACTGATTCTGACCTTACGGTAAACTGCGAAGGGATTTTATTATATCCTTCAGTTCAAAATAATTTTGTCCATTCTTTCAAATACAAAAAACATAGAATAAGAATTATGTCTATAAACTTAAATCAAGATTGGCAAAATATACGGACAGAATTACTTAAGATTGTAGTATGAAGACGATTCTGACAAACAACTATGAGCTACTCCAAACGAAAAACAAACATGAAACAACTTTTTTACGGAAATACGCATTTGTCTTTTCAATATTGATATTAAATCATAATTTTGCATTATATATATTGTAAAATAAGGAATCATGGGATACTTTGAAGAACTCAAAAAATTTCTGGAACAAGCAAATACTGGTAATCTTAAAACAAAACATTATAAATCCGAGTATTTAAATATCAAAGTAAAGGTTAGTTTTGGACAAGGTGTTCCCGCAAAAATTCCATGGATATCTTTTTTGAAAGAGCCGAACACCACAAGTCATGGAATTTATCCTGTCTATCTTTATTACAAGGAGAACAATATTCTCATACTGGCCTATGGTATAAGCGAAACAACTGCTCCTGCCAACAACTGGGAAGATATAAAATCCAAATGTAAGCTACCCCTTTTTAGGACAGTCTTTGATTAGACTGCTAAATTAGTTATTTATGTATACAATGTTATGATGTCGGACAGATTTTTGATAAGCCACTCCCAATACTAGACGATACAGCGGGCAAGACTGCCCGCCAGGGCACTCGTCTTGGCCTTGACCGCTGTAGTGGCTAGTGTTACCTTTGCTTGTCAAAACATCTGTCATACTGCTTCCTTTCGTTTTATCAGTTCTTCCCTATACTCAAAGGGTGTCATGTTGTCCAACGCCTCATGGGGCCGTTCTTCGTTGTAGTCATTCCGCCAGGCTTCTGTCAGTTCCCTGACTTCAGACAAGTTTCGGAAAATGTATCTGTCAAGTACAGCCCTTCTGTAGCTTCCGTTGAAGCGTTCAATGTAGCCGTTCTGGGTGGGTTTACCAGGCTGAGTATACATAATGTTTATCTCATTGCCTTTACACCAATCTTTGAACACCTGGGCGATAAACTCAGGACCATTGTCGCAGCGTATGTTCTTTGGTTTGCCATTAAGCCATATGACCTTTTCCAGAACTTTGATGACACGCTTTGCCGGCATGGACATCGATATCTCCTGTGTCACGGCAATCTTGCAGGCATCATCTATGATATTAAGAACACGGAATTGTCTTCCGCACTCAATCCTGTCACTGACAAAGTCAATGGACCAGGTAACATTGGGCTCTTTAGGCATAACCAGAGGATTCTTCACCCTTGCAGGCAGACGTTTCTTCAAACGGCTTCGCTTCTCATAGTGCATTGCCTTGTAAACCCTGTAAACCTTCTTGTGGTCCCATGTCTTACCCTCACGTCTCAGCCTTGAATAAATCTTCCAGAAGCCATCACCGAAGTTGGCGGCAGCACGGATTGCGTCTTCAACTTCAGTGTCATCTTTCTTGTCAGTATAATAGAAGTAGGAGCGATGGATGTCCATCAGCTTGCACGCCCGAGAGATGCTTACACCATATTCTTCCACTATATCTCCTGCCAATTCCTTCTTTACCTCGGGCTCTAGAGTTTTTTTTCGATGACCTCCTTCAGTATCTTGTTGTCAAGTGCAAGGTCAGCATACATCTGTTTCAACGTGCGGTTCTCATCTTCAAGCTCTTTGAGACGTTTAACCTGACTGATCTCCATTCCACTATACTTGGACTTCCAATTATAAAGGGTAGCCCTGGATATATTGTAGTCACGAGCTACAACTGCGGCATCCACCCCACTTTCAAGTTGATGGACTGCCTTTACCTTCTCTGACTCACTGTGTACTTTTTTTTTCATTTTATTTCCTATGCCAAACAAAGTTAATAATTTTGTCTAACTCGGAACTGTCCTACAAATAGGGAAGGTTACACAAACAGACTATTAATGAATATTTTGCAACGAATTTTTCTAAAAAACCAGATAGATACGGGAGTTCATATATCTACAAAGTATATGATGTGAATAAACTACCTCCTAAAGATATTTTAGAATCCGACTTAGAAAATATTATCAATATATATACAAACCAGATGGAAGACGTCCAGCCTAAAACAAAAACTGTAACAGCTGAACGCAAAGAAAACTTCTCCGTAGTTAAATTACGGTCCTACATTTCCCAATCTGGCCTAGTCTTCTCCGGCACACTCATCAGCCGTTTTGTTGCCTCTTTGCTGACAAAGCCATTCGTGCTATTGACAGGTCTGTCCGGTTCAGGAAAAACAAAAATTGCACAGAGTTTTGCCCGATGGATTAGTAACAATAAAAGTCAATACAAAATTATCCCTGTCGGCTCAGACTGGACGAACAGGGAGCCGTTATTGGGTTATCCCAACGGATTAGATACCGATGAATATATCCTACCCGATTCAGGAGCTTTGAGGTTAATCATTGAAGCATCGAAAGAGGAAAACCAACGGAAGCCTTACTTCCTGATCCTTGACGAAATGAATTTAAGTCACGTCGAGCGTTATTTTGCCGACTTCCTTAGCGTAATGGAGTCGGATGAAGAGATTATGCTCTACTCCGGAAAACAAAGAAAAAGCTCGGATGGGATAGAGGTGCCAGACAAGATTTCCTGGCCGCAAAATTTGTTTGTGATCGGTACGGTAAATATCGATGAGACAACATATATGTTCAGCCCAAAAGTACTGGATAGGGCCAATACCATAGAGTTCCGTATTGACGACAATCACATCAAGAACTTTTTAGAGCAGCCGTCAAAAATTGATTTATCGGTTCTGGATGGTAAAGGGGCGTCAATGGCTCAACATTTCCTGGCATTGGCGAAAGACAATCAGATTGAGCAGGACAAGATCTATACCGAAACCTTTGTGAAGTTCTTTAACGAGTTAAAGAAAATAGGTGCGGAATTCGGCTATAGGACCGCTATCGAAATGCTGTTATTAATCAAGAAACTGAACACTGTCGGGGAATTCACCAAAGAACAGTGTATAGATATTGCCTTGATGCAGAAATTACTTCCCAAACTTCACGGTTCAAGAAGTAAAATATCCAAAGTATTGGATGCGTTGATCAGCTTGTGTCTAAAAGAAGGGGTATCATTCACCATTGCAAAAAGCGACGAGATAAAACCGGAGGAGATCCTTTATCCGATAACTTTCGAAAAACTGGTCCGCATGTATAGGAATGCCTTGGATAATGGTTTTACCAGCTATGCGGAAGCTTAATCCATGGAAGAGCGTTGTCTGCAAATACCTTTGGATGAGATTGAGTCCGGATTAACACTTTCGATTTATCCGGAAGGAAATTCCGATTTCCGGTTAATTGACGCTCTCGATGCCAAGGAGTTTTCAGAAAGCGCTTATCAGATTCTGGAAGGCAATACCTACGAATACGGTTTCAGTAAAAGTTCTTATCAACTCAAAACGAATATTCCGGGCATCGTTATTCCATCAAAAAAACACGCTTCTTCTGGAAGGATCATCCCGAATATCTACGTAGGCACGTTGGCCCTGGAAATCATAGATGGCGAGAACGACAAGTTTATAGACACGTTGAATCTGGAGGTATTGGCCACGAAATTCAACAAGGAGATCGATAAAAGCTACCGGGAGAATTACCGATTCATGCTGGAAAACATCACGGACAAGTGCTCCGAACTGTTGATGCAGATAAACACGCCTGTCTATCAAACTTTTGAGATTGATTTTGATTGTGACGAGGGAACGGTATATCAACGCTTTTGTTTTGTGCATTCCATCATCCACAATCCGATCTTCACCGAATCGGTAGAAAGAATCATCAGTAACCCCAAAACAAATTGGGAGGAGGAATCCGAATCGACCGACATCCGAAAAATCGGACGGATCAATAATCATCTGCTTCGTCAGATTATCTCGGGCACAAATCGCGTAGATTTGCCCTCGAGCCATTCAATGAGGAATTGCGGGATCGGTTCAATCCCGATGAGGATAGACAGCTTCCGGAAAATCGAGAATATCGATACGGCCGAAAACAGATTTATCAAACATGTACTGGAAACATTCAAACGGTTTTGTGAAGAATGTCTGGCAGTCTTCGAGAAATTCAGAATGACCAAACCGACTGAAGAAGCGGCATACCTCATCAACAAACTGGAGACTCACCTAAAACATCCTTTCTTCAAAAATATCAATTCACCTACTTCCCTTAAACTCAACAGTCCCGTTCTGCAGAAAAGAAGCGGATACAGGGAAATCCTGAATCGCTGGCTACAATTCGATTTTGCATCCAGACTAGTATGGAAGGGAGGGGATGATGTCTACAAGGCTGGCAAAAAGGATATCGCCACTTTGTATGAGTATTGGTTGTTCTTCACCCTGTATGATTTGGTGAAGGAGAAATTCGAGATCGATTCCGTTTCATTTGATGGCAAAGCCTACAAACATCTGATAGAACCAACGAATGACGGTTTAAATGTGATGTTGAAATCGGGGAAACAGACAGCACTGGAAGGAACCTTTACAAAAAGGAACCGGGATCTAAGCATCAAATTTTCCTATAACAGGACCTTCAAAGGCGGGGTGAATTATAAGAATAAGAACAGTGGAACCTGGACCGCTCCTCTCAGGCCTGACTACACATTAAGTATCTGGCCGAAAATCTTTTCCGAGAAAGAGGCGGAAGGGAACGAATCGATTGTCCATATCCACTTCGATGCAAAATACAAGATCGACAATTTCTACCAGACGGTTCAACCGGATCTGGAAGGTACGGAACTAGAACATGCTCTTGACCAGACGAAGATCGACGAACGAAAAGGCACCTACAAGAATGTAGATCTACTCAAGATGCATGCCTATAAAGATGCCATCCGTCGTTCGGGAGGAGCCTATATCTTATATCCTGGAGCAACCGATGAAACCTTCAGAGGTTTTCACGAAATTATTCCCGGCTTAGGGGCTTTTTCGGTGAATCCATCTCCCAGTAATGCGGATATAAAGGGGTTGTCGGATTTTATCGATCTGGTGATCGACCACCTACTCGACAGAACTTCCCAGCGTGAAAAGTTATCGGACGAGACCTATCATATATTCAAAGTGCCCAAGGAGGATGATAATGTCCTGCACGAACGGATACCCGAGTATGTAGATAAAGAGAAGGTCTTTGCAGATGAAGTATCTGTCCTGATCGGATTCTATAAGAACGCTGAACATCTGCAATGGATCTTGAAGAACAATCTTTATAACTTCCGTACCGGTACCGATAGAGGGTCGCTTCCCCTGTCCGACATGCACCTTCATGCAAAATACCTGATTCTTCACGGGAAAGATGAACTGGAGACAGACAAGATTTTCAAGCTAACTGCCAAAGGCCCGAGAATCTTCTCCAGAAATGATTTACTGAAAAAGGGCTATCCTGAACCCAGAGGTGAGCTGTATGTCGTTTTTCAACTCGAGAGAGATGCTTCTGACGATTTTGAAAAAATAAGAATCGATTTAAGGAGATTGACCCAATTTGAGACATACAGAAATTCGGCCAAACCGTTCTCAGCGACTTTATCGGAAGTGCTTAAATCCAAAATCATGCGGGACGCTCAATGATCTCCGGTCTTCGAAATTGACGGGGTCTGGTCATATTCAACGACATCTTCTGCCACCAAAACGACCTTGTTTTCCCGTTCTTCATAGATTCTCAGGGATATCTTTCCGGATTTGCCCCGCAGGTGGATAATCCGGAGCATACCGGTTCTTCGTCACTTTTGGTGGTCATCCCCCATCAGGAAAGTACTACTTTCTTTCTAGGTAACTCAAAACTCGCCCTTCCATTACCGGTTACCTGCAAAGTGACTATAAGCAAAGTTATACTCGTATCTCCACAAAATCCAATTTTATCAACTCCCACTCTTTACCTTTTAAGCAGATGGGATCAATATCCTCATCGGCAGAAGTAAAGTCTGTAAAATTAGCAAAAATTTGATCCTGATCATGAGTATATTGTAAGCCCCCGATAAAATACCCATTTTAGCGTAAATGGTTTTTTTCGATCTTTGCCGGCAAACCTATTTTTTATGAAGCCTGTAAGCAAAGAAGAATTCCTGGAAATATTGGAACGCCAACAGAAAAGCGGGTTAAGCATCAAGGACTTTTGTGCGAACGAGTCCTATACGGTCTCCAGCTTTCACTACTGGAAAACCAAGTTCGGACTCACCCGTCCCTATAACAATTATGCACCGGAGGCACCCACGAGTACGCTGGCACCGATCAGTATCAATCTTCCCGTTAAAGCCCCTGTATCCTCGCCGGCTTCATCACCACGCAGCAGTCAGGGAGAGATCAGGATCAAGCTCCCGGGAGGTATTCAGGTTAGTTTCATTGGCACTGCCCAGGCAGAGCTCGCGATCAATTTACTGAATCAAATCTGCTCACGCCATGTTCTGCCTGAATGACACCATGCGCTATTTCCTGTGTCCGGGAAAGACAGACATGCGAAAAGGGATGAACTCGCTCTGTGGTGTGGTTCAAAACCTGATGGGATATGATGTCCGCATGGGTGATGTCTTCATCTTCATCAATCGAAACCGTACAACCATGAAGCTTTTGCATGCGGAAGATGGAGGGTTGGTTCTGTACATGAAAAGGCTCGAGGAGGGTACCTTCCGCATACCCGCGTACGATGAAAAGAGTCGTTCCTATCCCATGCAGTGGCGCGATCTGGTGATGATGGTGGAAGGGATACAGGATGATCCGGGAAGCCGCTTGAAGAGGCTCAAAGCGATGAGACACGGGTGATAAAAATAATCGGGAAAAGAGTGAGAATAATCTCCTGAAAGCTTGTCCAGATCAGGTTTTTTTAGTATTTTTATGACTGAATAAAAGCCCGGTAAATGGACCAGATGCAAGCAGTAGAGCTCCTCATACAATCGCAGGCGGAACAAATCCGTCAGCTCACTGAGGCTAACGCGAAGCTATCCGGACAGCTCACCGGGATGCAGCAGCGGATGGATAAGCTGCTGGCACAGATCGCCTGGTTCACCCGCCAGTTCTACGGGCGTAAAAGCGAGAAACTCTCGCAACTGGATCCGGGCCAGCTCTCCCTGTTTGAAACGAATATACGATATGCCAATCCGCATCCAATGGATTGCCAATACTGTGGATCCGGCAAAAGATAATACGATTAAAATAAGATTGATCAGCAATGACAAAGGCTACTCAATAGGGTTACCCGGACCGGCGCAGAATCAATCGGAACTAACTATAACAAAATCATAATGCATTTCAAGAAAAAGCCACTTGTTCTAATAATTATATTCCTCTTTGCGGGGACTGTTTTTGCAAAAGATATTCAACAGCATCCCCAATTAATAAAAGGTACTCTTAAAAACGGGCTTACATACTATATCTATCCAAATGATTACCCCAAGGGGGAGGCTGTATACCGGCTGTTTATCAAATCGGGATCGGTAAATGAAACGGATGAACAGAGAGGGCTTGCCCACTTTCTGGAACATATGGCCTTTAATGGGACAAAACATTTTCACGGGAATGAGATAGTTAGCTTTCTGGAGTCAAAGGGGGCTAAATTCGGCAGAGACCTGAACGCCCACACCTCGTATAACGAAACCGTGTATAAATTAAAGCTTCCTACAACTGGAGGCATGGTGGATACAACACTGACCATACTTGCCGACTGGCTGGATGGGTTGCTGCTGGAAGAGGAGGAGATTGATTCGGAGCGGGGTGTGATTATGTCTGAGTGGCTCTCAAAGCAGAAACCGGAAGCAGAAGTGAGTGACGTGCTGCTGGATGAGCTGATGAACAACTCGATATTCGGAAAGAGAAAAGTGATCGGAGACACGGCTGTTATCCAAAATTTTAAATACAAAACACTGCGTAATTATTACGAGTCGTGGTACCGTCCCGGGCTTACTGCCGTTGCGGTTGTAGGTGATATTGACCCTGTGAAGGTTGAGAAGATGATAAAAAGTAAGTTCTCGGGGATGAAAGACATAAACAGGGATAATCCGGCAGAACACTCCATACCCGATTACGCCAGGGCGGAAGCAAGGGTGGTTATAAACAAGGATCTCCAAAAACCTGATCTGACAATGATCCAGCTTGTTCCTCTCTCGGAGCCGGTAAGAAAGGAAAGCGAGTATTATCCATATCTGCAACGCACTCTTTTGAACAGGTTGTTCAGAAACAGGCTGAATGCCCTTTCATTTACAAATAACAGCTATGCAAAAGGGAGCGTTGGTATTTCAGACTTTTTGAATACAAAAGGTATCCTGATGGCATCGGTAGAGTTGATGCCTAACAAAATTGAAGAGGGTGTCTCACTCTTTACATCACAGTTGTCACAAATATACAAGTACGGCTTTCTTCCCGCAGAGATTGAAAAGGTGAAAAGAGCATTCATCAGTTCAAAAGAAAGGGCTGCAAAATCGACACAACCGACCAGCTCTTCAGTACTGATGGACGAGGTCTATGCCGATTTCTACAAGGACTACATGATTACAACCCCGGAGGAAGAGTATCGCCTGACAAAAAAATATATAGACTGTATCGACTCGGTATCCATAGTCGATGAGTTACATCAGCTGGCTGACCCCGCCCGGACTCATTATATATTTTCATCCTTTGAAGAGAACAGCATAGCCGATTCTGTGCGGTTGCTTCAGTTTGTGGATTCCGTCCTTAACAAGGCGATTGACCCCTATCATATTGAGATTGAAGTGCCCTCTCAGTTACTGGAGGAGGAACCGGTAGCGGGACGAATTGTCAGCGAAAAAGAGATACCGGCGATTAAAGGAACAGAGCTTCTCTTGTCCAACGGAATAAGGCTGATATACAAAGAATCGGTGTCGGCTAAAGAAAGGATAAGCATGTCGGCATACAGGAAAGGCGGTTTGTTTGCTTTGGATTCAACCGACTATGTGAATGGCGTTTTCTCTCCCAATGTGATATCTCTTAGCGGGGCAGGTAATTTCTCCAGAGATGAGCTTTCATATTATCTCGCCGGCAGCTCTGCCTCGGTGAGGCTGCTGATTGAGAGTACCAGAGCCGGTATGGTTGCGGGATCATCGTCTGAAGATATTGAAACAATGTTTCAGCTATTGTATTTAAAATGGACACAGCCCAAAGCAGACCGTTCGGTATTTGAACTGGCAAAAAAAAGATCAATAGAAAACTACCAGAGTAAAAATATTACCGATCAGACCATTTTTTTCAGGGATCTGAACTACCTTATGAAGGGAGAAGATTATGTGACAAGGGAGATGACCGACTCGGTGATGGAAGCCCAGTTGCAGTTCGACCGCATGGTGCCGTTATACCATCAGGCCTTTGGTGATGCCAACGGGTTCACCTTTGTGATTATTTCGGACATGGGGCTCGACAAGCTGACTCCCTACATAGAGAGATACATTGCTTCACTGCCCGCATCGGAGGGGAACCACGAAACGCCGTACCGGTACGACGGTGGAAAAATAAGGACCACTGCCGCGCAGCTGACACGTGCCGCCGGCGATTCGGAACGGGGCGTTGTCTCGCTGATCTTTCAGTATTCCGACATACCGGACGATACGCAACGCTTTGGCCTGCAAAGCGACCTGATGAGTGGCGTGCTGCGAACGAAGCTTCTCGCGGAGCTTCGCGAGAAGATGGGCATGGTGTACAGTGTAAGCGTGAGCGCCGGCTTGCGGAAATATCCTGCCGAACTGGCACGGAACACGATCTCCTTTGCCACAAATCCCGAAAACAGCCGGTTGCTGATAGACCAGGTCAGAACCATCCTGAACGAGATGGCCGCAAACCCGGAGAGTTTTGTCCCGGAACTGGAAAATGTGAAGCTGAGCCTGATCAACGACATGGCAGTGAACGTGCAGCGGGATACCTACTGGAGTTCTTATATAAGAAACACAACGTTTAATGAAGAAAACGACTGGGATTATATTTCCAACTTCCCGGATATTGTGCGCGGTATTAGCGCAGAGGAGTTGTCGGACTTCCTTGCTGCTTACTACAATGAAGACAGTATGATTGAAGCTATATTGCTTCCAAAACAAAAAAAACAGACTAATCACTAATCAATAAACAGATGTAATTATGAAATTGAAAAGTTTATTTCTGTCTGCCGGTATTTTACTGGCCGGCATACTGGCCTCCTGCTCAAGCGATGATCCGGAGGTGATTGTATATGAGGCCGGAATGACCTCCTTCGGATTCTATGTTGAAGACAATAAGGGATTGATTGTTCAGGATTATGAAGTATCCCCGGTGACACAAACGAACATCACAGTTCTGCTTCCTGAGGAAGTGGATAAAAGCAAGCTGGTGGCACGTTTTACTGTCACAGATAATGATGTTGTTAAAGTGGGTGACGTTGTGCAACAAAGCGGCGTGACAGCAAATGACTTCACGGTGCCGGTAGATTATTTTGTGTCGGAAGGTACTACAAACGTTAAGTACACAGTAACAATTGGCAAAGCTCCCGCTTATGTATGGACGGCGCTGCCTCCGGTAACAGGGGACTCGGCAGTATCGCTAGTTATGAAAGTGAGCCCCGACGGTACGCCATATATTGCCTACAAGATGGAAAGGGAAACTTCGGCGGATGAAGCGCTCGGCGTACTGGCACTGAAGGATGGCACCTGGTCGTCGCTCGGAAAGGTATCGGAAGGACGCGTGGGCTCCTACATGGACATGGCGTTCAACGCGGCGGGCATGCCGACCGTTTCGTATGTCGATTATACGAATAAAATCTCCCAGCAGGCATCGGTGAAAGTACTGAACGGTTCCACATGGAGTTTCGTTGGTGGTGCTACAGCTACTACTAATAAGGTTAGCTACCACACCATCAACTATTTGAATGATAATAAACTGATGTTGCTGGCTACGTACGATGCCAAAGACAATGTCCTTGCCAGAAGAGAACTGAGCGTAAACACATTCGAAAATGGTACCTGGACCAATAATACGACGATCCCGGGAAGGGCGTCGGACCTGGTGGCATACCTGCAGGTGTCGGAAACACTGGGTGATGTTCTCTACCTGGGTGTCTACAATGCCGTCTCGCCCAACAGTATTTCGGTGTATAAATATGCCAACAACAACTGGACGACGCTTCTTGACAAGTGGAGCGACGAGAAAGCGACGGCTATCAGCCTGAGAGATTTCGACATCGCCGTGAATCAGCAGGGTGACGTGTACGTGGCCTTTTCCGACAACAGCAACGACGGGGCGGAAAAAAGCAGGGTGATTAAAGTGGATGCGGAGACAAAACAGGTGACGCCGGTAGGCAACCCGATCAGCGCCGCCACGGGATCGTCGCTCAAATTTGACCTGGCCCTTTCCCCGCTGGGCGTACCGTACCTCTTCTATCGGAACGAAACCAATTTCCCCACGGTGGTGTCCCTCGATAAGGATACACAGGATTGGACTACTCCTCTTGTACTGGAAGCGAACGAAGCAAATGATCTGCACCTCGGGTTTGCTCCCGATGGCAAGGCTTACCTGGTATTTACAAAGAGCCGTAAGATTTTTAGCTATAAATATGATGCACCCGGACAATAAGGCTGCTGTTCCATAGCTTATGAGTGGAATGAAAGCTGTGCTGACCTGTCAATAATGACTTCCGGTCGCTTATAACATAGCGTATAAAAAGAATGAAAGGGTTTGACTGTCTATATCGGGTTGAACCCTTTCCTCATTTTAATTTCTTTCAATAAAAAAGAGATACCCTTATGATAAAAAAAACTAACACGCTGCTAATTATCTTTTGCATATTCGGCTCCTTTATATTCAGCTCTTATGTATTCAACTTGCATGCTCAAAAAAAATTCCGGTTTGTATTCATGGCTGATGTGCATTATCACGATAAAAACGATGCACCACGAGCCATCGATGCGGCTATTGACTCGATCAACAAGCTGAATCCGGACTTTATAATGGTTGGCGGAGATATTGTATATGATGCTCTGAGAAGGTCGCAGGACGATGCAGAAGGACAGGCCTCGCTGTTTCTGGAAAAAGCTGCAAAACTGAACGCCCCACTCTATTACGCTATTGGCAATCACGATCATTTTGGCGTTTACGACAGGAATACAGGGCTTAGTCACTCTCTCTTCGGCAAAAAATTCTATGAGAAGTATTTTGGTCCCCGCTACTACTCTTTTGACCATAAGGGATGGCATTTTATTACGCTGGATGATATTGTACTGACCGAAGGGCGAAGTTATGAGGGAAGGATCGATTCCATTCAGCTGGAGTGGCTTAAAAAAGATATCGGCCAAATTGCAGATACAATTCCGGTTGCCGTGATGGTGCATGTGCCACTGGTTACAACTCTTTCTCAGTGGTACGGGGGAGGAACGAATGCTAACAATAATAAAATTGCCATTGAGAACAGCGAGGAGGTTATCAGGCTGTTCAAAAATAAAAATCTACGGCTGATACTACAGGGACATATTCATTACTACGAGGTTTTGCATATACTGAACAGGACGACGGTGATCTCGGCTCCCTCATTTTCCGGCAAATGGTGGATAGGAAAAATGAATGAAATGGAAAAGGGCTTTGTACTGATTGATGTGAACAATGACAATAGCATTGATTATAAATATATTGATTACGATTACGACTATGTTTCCCGGTCACGGGATCTTCCCCTTGTCCCGGCTGGCGAGCGTTAATGCCGGAAAAAACCAGAATATGAATCTTGGGCGTTGAAATTTGTAAAGTTACTCTAAGAGAAGTAAATTACTGAAAATATTAGTTACATTTGTAAGTAAAGTTCATATGTTTAAAATATTGAATCTGTCTGATGAACTTTATTAACTAACTCAATATATTCTATGAAAAGGTATTGCCAGACACTGGACTTGAAAGATGATCCGATACTGATTGCCGCATATGTGGAGGAGCATGAAAATGTGTGGGGGGAGATATTAGAAGGGATCCGCGAAGTGGGTATCCTGGATATGCAAATCTATCTTCTTGGTAACAGATTGTTTATGATTGTGGATACAGTGGACGATTTCGACTGGGAAAAAGATAATGCGCGGCTGGCTTCTTTGCCACGCCAGAAAGAGTGGGAAGAGCATATGTCGAAATATCAGGCGTCACAACCGGAACAGCCATCATATAAGAAGTGGAGATTGATGGAGCAAATTTTTGGGCTGAACGACTGAAACGATTTTTGGGCTGAACAACTAAATATAATTTATAATGAAGAAGCTGCTGTCACTGCCGCAAAATGCGGTTGATAATTATCACGAGCTGCATGGACGCAGCCGTAATGAGTGGTTCTGTACATCGGATCCGAAGGAGAAACGACTGGGTTCGGGGAGCGGTACAACATGGCTGATGGAGGAGTGCCATAGGAATGAAGCTGCCGGAACGGACTTCGACACGTGGCTCGCAGCAGAGAAACGGATACTTATACACGCGGGGGGACAGAGCCGCAGACTGCCTGCATATGCTGTAACAGGTAAGGCTGGACTCCCGGTACCGGTGTTCCGATGGGCAAGAGGACAGAGGCTGCAACAGGATCTGATATCGTTGCAGCTGGCGTTGTACGAAAAGATAATGATGCTGGCACCTGATTCGTTGCGTACCTTCATTGTGAGCGGGGATGTGCTGATTCGTACTGAAATGGCGTTACAAGAGATTCCTGAGGCTGACGTGGTGTGCTACGGATTATGGGCCGACTCATCACTGGCGACACGCCATGGGGTTTTTTCGGCACGAAGGGACAGGCCGGAAGTGCTGGAAAGGATGATGCAAAAGCCATCGCTGAAAGAGCTGGAGAGCCTCTCGCATTCGCATTTTTTCCTTATGGATATTGGGCTGTGGTTGCTAAGCGACAGGGCGGTGAAACTGCTAATGGAGCGATCAAAAAAGGAGGATGGATCGTTAAAGTACTACGATCTGTACAGCGACTTTGGTCCGGCGTTGGGTACACATCCGAAGATAAAGGACAAGGAGATAAATAAACTGTCGGTAAAGATAATGCCTCTACTGGGTGGTGAGTTTTACCATTACGGTACTACACGCGAGATGATATCATCAACCCTGGCGATACAGAACAAGGTGTGCGATCAGCGGCTGATTATGCACAGGAAGATAAAACCTAACCCTGCTATCTTTACGCAAAACGCTGATATCGGCATCCCTTTCACTGAGGAAAACCATAACATATGGATTGAGAACTCTTGCATTGGAAGCGGATGGAGCATCTCTTCGGATAACGTGATCACAGGAGTGCCCGTGAACAACTGGCGAATGGTGGTGCCTGAGGGAATTTGCATTGATGTTGTGCCTGTGGGTGAACAGAAATACGCGGTCAGGCCATACGGGATGGAGGACCTGTTCAAAGGGGAGATAGGCTCGCCGGCGACGTTGTGGATGGGACGACCGGTTACGCAGTGGCTGAATGAGCGGGGAATGGATATTACTGTCCTGCAGGGCGGCACAGGAGATATTCAGCACTGCAGGCTGTTCCCCTGCATGGAGTCGCTGCAGAAGATGGAGATGGTGCTGAAATGGATGATAGGCACTGATGGAGCTGATGATGAAGGAAGACAAATATGGCTGGACTCACAAAAGCTATCTGCGGACGAACTGATGGAGAGAGCTTCGCTGTTGAGACTGTATGAGCAGCGAGAGAAATTCAGAAGAAAAAACTATGTGATGCTGGAAAGGAATTTTGAAAAGAGTATTTTCTACCAGCTTGATCTGAGTGATGTGGCAAAGGATTATAGCTTCATGGGGCTGCCGCCACCGGAGACACTTTCTCCAATGGCAGATGAGATGCAGCAGATACATAACAGGATGCTGCGATCGAGGATATTCTCCTTGCAAGGTGACGCGGCAAAGGCGGACACAGAGGAACAGGAGGCTTTTAAGCTGTTGCGCAACGCTATGGCGGAGGCTGTGGAAAATATGAAGCGGACGCCGCGGCTATCTGCTTTGCCTGACCAGATTGTGTGGGGAAGGAGCCCGGTGAGGATAGACCTGGCGGGAGGATGGACAGATACGCCGCCTTTCTCGCTCTACTCTGGAGGGAACGTGGTGAACGCAGCTATAGAACTGAACGGACAGCAGCCGCTGCAGGTGTACATTAAACCCTGCAGGGAATACCAGATTGTGATGCGCTCAATTGATATGGGGGCTATGGAGACGGTGGAGAGCTATGAGGAGCTGAGGGATTACAGGAGGCTGGGATCGCCATTCTCGATACCAAAAGCGGCTTTGGCGCTGTGCGGATTCATACCTGAATTTTCTGCCGAACGGTACTGCTCACTGAAGGAGCAGCTGCAGGCTTTCGGATCGGGAATGGAGCTGACACTGCTTGCAGCAATACCGGCCGGATCGGGGTTAGGGACGAGTTCTATACTGGCTTCCACGGTACTGGGTGCACTAAACGATTTCTGCGGACTGCAGTGGACAAAACAGGGTATATGTACAAACACGCTGGTGCTGGAGCAACTGCTGACAAGCGGAGGTGGATGGCAGGACCAGTACGGAGGTGTTTTTCACGGGGTTAAAATGCTGCAGTCGGAACGGGGATTCATGCAGAAACCACAGATAGGATGGCTGCCCGACTTCCTGTTCACAGATGGGGCTTACAGAAGTTGCCACCTGCTTTATTACACAGGAATTACACGCGTTGCAAAGAGTATTCTGGGAGAGATAGTGCGGGGGATGTTTCTTAACTCGGCGAACCATCTGTCGATATTGAATGATATTAAGGTGCATGCGACGGAGATGGCGGACTGCATTCAGACTGGCGATTTTGAGAGGTATGGTAAGCTGGTGCTTAAAACATGGGAACAAAAGAAGATGATAGACTGCGGTACCAATACTCCCGATGTGGAAAAGATTATTGCTCTTATCAGAGATTATACTCTGGGGTACCAGCTGCCCGGTGCCGGAGGAGGCGGGTATCTATACATGGTGGCGAAAGATCCTGATGCCGCCGGACATATCCGAAGGATTCTTAACGAATACAGGCCTAACGACAAGGCAAGATTTGTGGATATGGAGCTATCAGGTAAAGGGTTCCGGGTTTCACGCTCGTAATTGTTTCACACTAATAATTCATTGCCCTGGCATGATTGCCTAATGTAAACCGTGATTGTGCCGGGGTTGTTGATATTTATCCGTTATAACCGGGTGATATGCACTGCAAGCTGTTTTAAGTCATTTTCCTCCAACCCCGGAGCCAATGTTATAACCAGCTGATATGCACAGCAAGTCCAAACAAAAGAATATCAATTTTCGGGTCGAATCAGTAAAAAACAAAACCGATTTTAACGGATTGCATAATAATGTTTGCCAGGGTATTTATGTGAATTTTGTGCATAAAAGACTTATTGGAGGAAACTTATTTTGTATAAGTAAATTTATCGATCTATTATTTGAACTATTTCCATTGTACAAAGTTATATTTTATCTTTGCAAAGATAAGAATTATAAAATATGATTATGAAAAAGACAGCTCTTATAACAGGAATAACAGGACAGGACGGCTCCTATCTGGCGGAATTGCTGATTGACAAAGGATACGAGGTGCATGGTTTTCTGCGGCGCTCGTCATCGTTCAACACGGGACGAATTGAACATCTCTACTTAGATGAGTGGGTACGTGACATGAAACAACAGCGGCTGATAAACCTGCATTACGCTGATATGACTGACTCGAGCTCGCTTATAAGGGTGATACAGGCTATACAACCTGATGAGATATACAACCTGGCGGCACAGAGCCATGTGAAGGTGAGCTTTGATGTGCCGGAATACACGGCCGAAACGGATGCGGTGGGTACACTGAGGCTGCTGGAGGCGGTACGAATACTGGGATTAGAGAAGAAGACGCGGATATACCAGGCATCGACCTCGGAGCTGTTCGGACTGGTGCAGGAGGTGCCGCAGAAAGAGACGACGCCTTTCTACCCGCGAAGCCCTTACGGGGTGGCTAAACTGTACGGTTTCTGGATAACGAAGAACTACCGGGAGTCATATGGTATGTTCGCGGTAAACGGGATCCTTTTCAACCACGAGAGTGAACGGCGTGGCGAGACATTCGTGACACGAAAGATAACGATTGCGGTGGCACGTATAGCACAGGGTATGCAAGATAAGTTGTACCTGGGTAACCTTGATGCGAAACGGGACTGGGGCTACGCGAAGGATTACGTAGAGTGTATGTGGCTGATGCTGCAACACGCTGAGCCGGAGGACTTTGTTATTGCCACTGGAGAGATGCACTCGGTGCGCGAGTTCTGTACTCTGGCTTTTGCCGAAGTAGGTATCAATCTGCGATGGGAGGGCTCGGGTATAGATGAAAAAGGTGTGGACAGGAATACCGGCAGAATACTGGTGGAGGTGGATCCTAAATATTTTCGTCCCGCCGAGGTGGAGCAGCTACTTGGGGACCCCACCAAAGCACGTACGATACTGGGATGGAACCCTACCAAAACATCGTTCCCCGATCTTATCAGGAAAATGGTGGAGCATGATATGAGGTTTGTCAGAAAGTTAAAACTTAACTCGACTGTCAAGTAAGATAGGCGATAAGGGTTGTTAATTCGTGCTCTTCTTGCCGGAAAACAATGCCTGATATTCAATTCTCAGAGGTTTATTTTCTATTTGAAAAAGCCTAAATGTAAATTTTACAACGATGAATAAAAATTCGAAAATATATGTCGCGGGACATAGGGGACTGGTGGGTTCGGCTATATGGAAGATTATGCTGGAGAAAGGTTATACAAACCTGACGGGGCGGACACATAAAGAGCTGGACCTGCTGGATGCAGAGGCGGTATCACGGTTCTTCGAGGAGGAGAAGCCGGAATATGTGTTTCTGGCGGCAGCACACGTGGGGGGTATCATCGCCAACAACACCTACCGGGCTGATTTTATATACCAGAACCTGCAAATACAGAACAATGTTATTGGGGAGAGCTGGCGCAACGGGGTGAAGAAACTGCTTTTCCTTGGAAGCACATGCATATACCCGAAAGAGGCGCCTCAGCCAATGACGGAAGATGCGCTGCTGACGGGACCATTGGAATACACCAACGAGCCGTACGCGATAGCTAAAATAGCGGGGCTCAAGATGTGTGAAAGCTTTAACCTGCAACACGGGACCAACTTTATAGCGGTGATGCCTACAAACCTGTATGGGCCGAACGATAACTTCGACCTGGAAAAGAGTCATGTGCTGCCGGCAATGATCCGGAAGATTCATCTTGCGAAATGCCTAATGGAGGGTGACCATGACGAGATACGGAAAGACTTGAACGCGCGACCTGCAGAGGGTGTGCCTGGCAGTGCACCGGATGAGGTGATAACCGCCCTGCTTAACAGGTATGGCATATATGCCGACAGAGTTGAGCTGTGGGGCACAGGGAAGCCGCTACGGGAATTTCTGTGGAGCGAGGAGATGGCAGATGCTTGCGTCTTTATAATGGAGAGGGTTGATTTTGCCGACCTGAAAGGTTCCGGCAGTGAGGTGCGAAACTGCCATATAAATATAGGTACAGGGAAGGAGATCAGCATACGCGACCTGGCATACCTCATCAGGGAGACTGTAGGATACCGGGGTAACATTGTTTTTGATGCTTCTAAACCAGACGGGACGATGCGAAAGCTGACGGATGTCTCGAAGCTGAACAACCTGGGATGGAAGCACTCTATTGAGATTGAAGAGGGGGTGAAAAAGATGTACGACTGGTACCTTAAAGCGACAGCATTGGTTAACTTTGTTATTGAATGAGAACAGTCCGGATATGAACAAAAATGTACGGAATATAATAAAAAACGTTCCGATTTGCGGTCGCGCGCAACCCCCTTGTCTTTGACTAACGCTTCCTATCAACTCATGCATACAGGAACTTTTATCCTGCACGCTTAATACCATGCTCTATATATAAATAAAAAAAGCATTCAATGAATGCTTTTCCGAAAACCTGGAGGGTTTTAATCTGAGCGGAAGACGGGACTCGAACCCGCGACCCCGACCTTGGCAAGGTCGTGCTCTACCAACTGAGCTACTTCCGCAATATATCAATAAACCAATTATTTCTCTTTCTTTACCTTGCCAAGGCCGGTTCCATTTCCTGATTCTTTGGGGCAAGGTCGTGCTCTACCTATCCTGAGCTACTTCCGCTCGCCGCGAAGCTACTGCCGCGATTGAGAGTGCAAAGATAACCTTTAGTTTTATTATCCCAAAATTTTGCTATCGAAATCTACCGGATCAGGGCGCAAATTTTTTCCAAAAAAGCGGCATCAACCATATCGAACGTATCGGGATAATCACTGTCGATATCGAGAACAGCAATTATTTCACCCTCACGCATGACAGGTACAACGATCTCGGAACGGGAAAGGGAGCTACAAGCTATATGCCCCGGAAACAGGGCGACATCGGGCACAATGAGGGTGCGTCCTTCTTTCCATGCTGTACCACATACACCCTTGCCGAAAGCAATGGTTGTGCAGGCTATGGGGCCCTGAAATGGGCCAAGCACCAGATGGCGATCAGATACCCTGTAAAAACCTACCCAGTAAAAGCCAAACACCTCTTTCAGGGCCGCAGAGATATTTGCCATGTTGGCAATAAGATCGGATTCACCCTCTGTGAGCGCCTGCAGCTGAGGAAGGAGCAGAGTGTATTTCTCTTCTTTGGGAGCACCGTGTGGAATATGTAACTCTTCTGACATGACTTTATAATGTGTTTGAAAAAAAGAAATGTTGAGTGTTTAAAAAATCGCGCTGTCCTCACGGACAACGCGACCTCACTAATTAAATTTCTATTAGTTTTATGAAAAAATTAAAAAAATTAAACTGCACAACGTATTGCAATGGTGCAATAGTCTATCGTGCTTGTTCCTGTGCTTCGCGTACCATCTTGGCGTTAGGGAAAATAAATACCTCAACGCGGCGGTTTTGTTCCCTGCCTGATACGGTGCTGTTGTCGGCAACTGGCTGTGTGGAGCCAAAACCCTGCGACATCATACGAGATCCGGAAACACCTTTAGACATTAAATAGTTGTAAACCGACTCGGCGCGGCGCTGTGAAAGCGGATTGTTGATGGCATCGCTACCGGTGCTGTCGGTATGACCATAGATCTTTACATCTGTATCGGGGTTGTTCTGAAGTGAAGTGGCAAACTTATCGAGTGACGCACGGGAAGCGGTGTTGAGTGTGCTTGAGTTGGTAGCGAAAAGAATTCCTGACTCAAATGTGACCTTGATGGCCTCTCCTTCGTTCACCTTCTCTACCTGTGCACCTTCTATCCTCTCCAGTTCGGCGGCCTGTTTATCCATCTTGTTGCCGATTATTGCACCAGCAGAACCTCCGACAACTGCGCCTATACCGGCGCCCCATGCGGCTCCGCGGCCTCCTCCGGCAATGGCTCCAATACCTGCACCTACTGCAGCTCCAGCTCCGGCTCCAATCCCTGTACCTTTAACAGTATTACTGGCTCCACAGCCCGATAATACCAAAGCTCCGCCCAACAGGGCGACAGCAAATAAATTTGAAAAAAACTTCATAGTTAGTTTATGTATTAATGAATTATTAATATGAAATAAAAATATTTATGTCCTTTTTGTCTTTTCGTTTATTCTGTTTATTTCATATTGTATATACTTACTTTTTAAAATAAACTTTTCCGACATTAATCAAACAGATTCAGAGTATCACAGTATGCCAACTCGCCGGCGACTATTGCTTCTATCTGCTCATCGGTATAGTCTCTGATATTATCCTTACGGACATTTTCAAAAATGTACTCCAGCAGCTCGTCTTCATCGATCTCAATTTCAGAGTCTTCATCATCCTCGTTGAGGAATCCCTTCTCTTCATAAAACTCGTAAATAAGATCTACAATGTAATTGATCTCATCATCGGAGAACTCGTTTTTCATCTCTTCCGGAAGAAATTCACGGATGAACTTCAATGAATCGTCCTCGTCATACTCAAGTACTTTGTTTTCCTCGCTCATAATAGTCTTTTTTTTAATAAAGATACTTACTTTAATGTTGAACAAAGATAGAAAAAATAAGTTCACACGTTAGACAACTGAACCACTTTTTTCACTACAATGTTGTTTTTCTCTACATAGTGTGATGCATACGGCTTTTTTAATGTTATGTACATGAAATATGAGTCCTCTCCGAAAACCTCAAACCCAATTTTATTGGTTTTCAACTTATTGAAAATCAATGATCATCTTGTGAAATTTTCAAGAAAAAAGACTTATCGGAGGAGACTCAAATATTAAAAGGTGAAGTGATGGATTGATTGAGGGGGAGGATTAAGCATGAAGGAAATGCAGTAAAAAAGCCCGTAAAAGGTGAGTCTTACGGGCTTTTAGTATCTAAGAGAATTATATTAGCTATCAGCGGCGATAGTTGCGCTTGGCATTCTGTTTTGCCTGTTCGCGCGCCATTTTCTCCTGCTGTTTCTGTGCTTCAGCAAGGCGTGCCATAAATCCCGATTTCTTTTTCGGTTTCTTTTTGTTCTCTTCCAGCTGCGCAAGAATCTTATCTTCGTCGATCACCTGTTTCATGATGGTGGTGATGATAATGGTGATAAGAGTGGAGAGAAAATAGTAGTAGTTGAGTCCTGCAGGATAAGAGTTGAGGAAGAAAAACATGAATATGGACATGAATATAGGCATATACTTCATTCCCTGCATGGACTGCTGCCCGGTATCGGACATGGCCATATTGTATTTGGTGTATATAACGTTTACTACGGTCATAAGGAGACAGAAAATACTGATATGGTTGCCAAGGAAACGTGTTATTAAGGGTATATTACCGCTCCAGGAGATAATGGAGTCATATGTGGATAGGTCATCGGCCCAAAGAAATGCCTGCTGACGAAGTTCAATGGCTGATGGGAAGAAGAAGAAAAGAGCAAGCAGAACAGGCATCTGAATGAGCATAGGAAGACAGCCGCTCATAGGGCTAACCCCTACTCTGCTGTATAGCTCCATGGTTGCCTGCTGACGCTTCATCATCATGTCTTGTTCGTTGCCGGGGTATTTCTTTTCTATCTCATGTATCTGTGGTCGGAGCACCCGCATCTTTGCAGATGACATGAACGACTTGTATGTGAGGGGCAGTGTAACTGCTTTTACCATTAAGGTGAGGATAAGTATTATAAGCCCCATACCCCAATTGAGTGAAAGGAAAAAGTTGAATACGGGTATCACAAACCATTTGTTGACCCAGCTCAACCAGCGATAGCCGAGATATACTACCTCCTCAAGCTGAAGCTTGTCGGCACTGTTTACCACATCCTTGTCGTACTCTTTAAGAGTGTTATAGTGTGCAGGCCCGAAATAGTAGTTGAAGCCTGCAGTTATAAGATCGCTGTCGGTACTCACCACGCAGGGTACCCATGTTTCTGCTTTGTAATCTTTTGTGTAATTAGGGCTATTGCTGAGCATTTCAGAAGTGAGGATGGTGTTGCTGAAAGGTTGCTTGCCTATGATTATGGCAGAAAAATACTGATCCTTGAAAGCAAACCACTTAAGCGGCTCGGAGAGCTCCCTGCGGTCGTTCTTGTTCTCACTCATCTTCTGTACATCCTGTTTGTCGTATTTATAGTGGATGCGTGTGAAACGGTTCTCAAATAGGCGACCTTTCTCCTGCTGTCGTATTTTTTGCTCCCAGTTGATTCTGAAGTTGGTAAGACTTTCAGGATGAAGGCCGGTTTTCATTCCTGCTACACGTATATCGAAATCCATCATGTACTCGCCGGCAGGAAGAGTATAAACAAAATCGATATATTGCTGCGGCGTCTGCTGCAGGCGCATTGTGACAGAACGACCGTCTGCGCTGCGTATGGGGGTAAAGAGCACATCCTCGGTAGAGAGGCGTACACTGTTCCGGTTGAAAAGGTCGAGATTGAAACGTGCTTCATCACCTTCAAACAGATAGAGGCTGTCTTCTGTATATTGAAGGAAATCTTTCAGCTGTAAGGAATAGATGGAACCGCCACGGGGGTTAAGCAGCAATCGTATGTGTTCGTTCTCCAGCATAACTGGTTGCTCATCGGCCTGCGATGAGATTGAGGAAGACGAGAGTGAACCGGCTGTGAGTAGTGAATCGGCTGTGATGGCTTCGTCCCGGGCAATGGATGACGTATCAGTCAAAGCGGGTTGAACTGATGATGTGGCTGAGGCAGCGCTGAAAAAGTCTCCAACGTTGCTGCCCTGGTCCAGGGAAGAGGAGCCGGAGTCTATTTCTGCTGATTTTTTTTCTGCCTCAAGTCTGGCACGCTGTGCCTCCACCAGGGCAGTGGAATCTCGCATGCTCCTTTGTTTTTCCAACTGCTCCCTGCTCGGCCTGTTGTATATGGAAAAGGCTATTATGATGCCGGTAATCAGAAGTAATCCTATAACTGTATTTTTATCCATTTTTTGTGCAACTGCCGCGTAGTAGCGACAATAAATCTCTCTTTTTATTAAGGGTTTATTTCTTCTTTTCGTCCCTGTATGCCGCCGCGGCCTGCATAAAGCTGAGGAA
This sequence comes from Proteiniphilum propionicum, assembly GCF_022267555.1. Classification (NCBI taxonomy): domain Bacteria; kingdom Pseudomonadati; phylum Bacteroidota; class Bacteroidia; order Bacteroidales; family Dysgonomonadaceae; genus Proteiniphilum; species Proteiniphilum propionicum. The sequence goes on along the minus strand of NZ_CP073586.1, from coordinate 2,505,772 downwards.
CAGCGGGTTGGGCGAGACAACAGTACTATTATACTCAGGATGGAACTGCGTACCAAGGTACCACCGCAAGGCGGGAACCTCTACTACCTCCACCAGGCCGGTATCGGGGTTGACACCGGTACATTTCATTCCTGCCACTTCCAACTGATTCTTATATTCATTGTTAAGCTCGTAACGGTGGCGGTGGCGCTCACTCACTTTCGACTTGCCATAGGCCTTATAAGCCAGCGAGCCTTTCTTCAGCACACAGTCGTAAGCTCCCAGTCGCATCGAGGCTCCCATGTTGGTGATGTGCTTCTGCTCTTCCATGAGGTCTATGATATTGTGCTCGGCCTTAGGATCCATCTCTGTGGAGTTGGCACCTGGCATATTCATCACCGCGCGGGCATATTCTATCACCATGCACTGCATGCCAAGGCAGATACCAAAGGTGGGTATATTGTTCTCACGCGCATAACGCAGAGAAATGAACTTACCCTCGATACCTCGCTGTCCGAACCCGGGGGCAATAATTATGCCATCGGCATCGCGGAGAGTCTCTTCAACATTCTCATCGGTTATCTTCTCTGAGTGGCAGATATCGAATTTCAACCTTCTGTCGTTATAGATGGCTGCCTGAGAAATTGATTCGTTGATGGACTTATAGGCATCGGGCAGCTCGGCATATTTACCTACCAGCTTTATGCATACATCATGCTTCGCGTTTTTCTGCTTCTGAAGAAAAGCAGCCCAGTTTTCCATTGCAGAATCTCCTCCAAGCGGCATGTTCATCTTGCGGAGAACAACCTCGTCCATACCCTGCTTCTGCATCATGAGGGGGACCTCATAGATGGTGGAGACATCTACCGACTGGATAACGGCACCTTGCTCTACGTTACAGAAGAGTGCAACCTTATCGAGAATATCCTTGTTCAGGCGGCGTTCGGTACGAAGCACAAGCATATCGGGCTGTATACCGACCGACTGCAGCTCTTTAACTGAGTGTTGTGTAGGTTTGGTTTTAACCTCTCCGGCAGCAGTGATATATGGCACATAGGTCAGGTGGAGGCAAAAACAATTCCTTCCAAGCTCCCATCGCAGCTGACGCACAGCCTCGAGGAACGGTGTGGACTCTATATCGCCCACGGTACCGCCAATTTCTGTGATTACAAAATCGGATTTGCTCTTTACACCAAGTAGTTTTATGTTCCGCTTTATCTCGTCGGTGATGTGGGGAATGACCTGTACGGTTTTTCCCAGGTAGTCGCCCCTCCGCTCTTTCATTATCACATTCTGATAGATGCGCCCGGTGGTGATGTTGTTGTCCCTGGTTGTCTGTATATTAAGAAAACGTTCGTAATGACCAAGGTCGAGGTCGGCCTCGTGCCCATCGATAGTCACAAAGCATTCACCATGCTCATAGGGATTGAGTGTTCCCGGATCTACATTGATATAGGGATCGAACTTCTGAATGGTCACCTTATATCCCCTTGCCTGTAACAGCTTACCCAGCGATGATGCAATGATTCCTTTTCCCAGTGAAGAAACTACACCACCTGTAACAAAAATGTATTTTGTATCAGCCACGATTGTGAAATATTTTAATCTTTGATTTTTTTCAAAGATGCAAAGGTACAAAAAAATTAGAGATTATATAGCAACAAGGCTCATGTTTTCACAGCGATTAATCCTCCCGGGAAATGCCTGAACAATGGAGTAGTTGTGTGTTGACATGATTACAGCGGTACCGCGGCTAGAGATCTCCTGCAGAAGAGCAATGATCTGACTGCCGGTCTCAGGGTCGAGGTTACCCGTGGGCTCATCGGCCAGGATAAGAGCCGGCGAATTAAGGAGCGCACGCGCAATAACCACACGCTGTTGCTCACCTCCCGACAACTCGTGCGGCATCTTGTAAGCCTTGTTTTGCATACCCACCTGCACCAGCACTTCGTTGACACGGTCTCTTATCTCCTGCCGGTTTTTCCAGCCTGTGGCACGAAGCACAAACTCAAGGTTTTTCTCTACCGTTCGGTCGATAAGCAGTTGAAAATCCTGAAAGACTATTCCAATCCTTCTTCTGAGAAAGGGGATGAGCCTGCGTTTGATAGTTGCAAGCTCATAGTCGAACACCCGGGCACTACCCGACTCGATGGGCAGCTCGGCGTACATGCTCTTCATGAGCGTGCTTTTCCCTGATCCCACCTTACCTATTATGTAAAGAAAATCGCCACGGTTCAACGTGAGATTTATATCGCGGAGAATAACATTCTCCCCCCTGTTAAGCTGTACGTTTGAATAATTTACTAACTGTTCCTGTACCATTAATTTTTTACTGAACCTTTGCATGAATCGATAGGGCTGTAATAATAACACATGCTAAAGTTGAATTATTTGATGAATTGTATCGTAAACGGATATTTCCAGTAGTCGCCATTGTTTGCCTTGACGCTGGCCAGGATCACAAAAACGACGTAAAGAATACCGATGACGACTGCTAAAGGTATTCCAATGAGGGTAATGCATAACACCAAAGCATAGATAACGTAGCTGATCATGAAATTGACCACATTCTTGCCATGGAGATCTACTTTAGCATTCTCCTCTTTGTTGGTAACCCACATGACTACGGGGACGATGAAGCCGGCAAGGGGTACGATAAGCCCCGATAGCTGTGACAGATGCATGAGCATAAGGTAGGTATTCTCCGTAAGGCCGAACAAGGGCCTTCTGCCTGCCTTGCTGAAGACGTTGCCTTCGCTCTTAAGTACTTTTTCTTTTTCACGCTGGTACTCCTCTTCGGTAATACTTCCTTTTTCACGTAATTCGTCGAGAATTTTCAGATCTTCGTACTTCATAGGTTTGATTTTTTTGATTTGTTTTTTTGATTGACTGCCGTTCGTGCCGGCTTTCACTAATCAAGAAGAAGTCTGTCAATAGTCTCTACCATCCGATTAAACTCTTCTTCTTCAAAAAGTCGCGTGAGCATCACAATTTTTCCTTCCCTGTTGATTATAATATTACGGGTTATACCTGCTTCTTTCTCGGCATACAACCCGAATATGTCGGCATTGGGGTCAAAGCCGATAGGATATGTTACCCTGGTGGCTTCAATAAGCTCTTTTATCTTTTCGGCAGGCTCATCACGATCAATACCGTAGAGAGCGAAACCCGGGTTAGCTTTATGACGCTGCCATATACGCGACTCAATATATGGCATCTCCTTGCGGCATACACCACACCAGCTGGCGGTGAACTGCAACATCACCACCTTCCCGCGCAACGAGGAGAGTGTAACGCTGCTGCCATCTGGCAGCTTCATTTCAAAATCGGGAGCCTGGTCTCCCACTTTCACAAGATATTGCCGGTCGGTACCGGCCACTGGCAGCACTGCTCTGTTTGTTGTATCGCCGGCAATAATATTTGTATCGCCTGATCTCTTTTCTGTGGATCTGCCGCACGATGCAAGAAGGGTGAGTGCGAGCAGGCTGAATAGTATCTGTTTAAACATGCTGTAATTTTTAAAATTTGTACCCATCCTAAATCACATAGAGGGTTGTTGATATTATTTTCGCTATCGGTGATACTTCCATTTTTAAGATCATATAAACTCTATGAGCTGAATCTACTGATATAACCTCCAGTAAGCAGGTGACGGGTGCAACCCATATCAGGAGGTTTTTTGTTGAATCAACTGATATGACCGCCGATGATGCTACCCCTTAAGATCATATAAGCTTAAAGGGTTAAATCAACTACAAAGATATGTTTTTTCTCTTTCTTTTCCTTATCCTCAGTAAAATAATTGCTACTGCCATAGCTACCAGAGAACCAAGTATATCTGCAATCCAGTCTCCCCACTCAGCGCTTCGCGATGTAAATATATATTTCTGCATAAGTTCGATTGTGCCACCGTAAATCACCGGTAAAATAAATCCCCAGAAAACCCAGCGTAAAACAAGAGGGTTGCCGTTGCACATTTTGTAATAATCGTAGAGAGAGACAGCCGATAGCAGGAAAAACATCCCGAAGTGGGCAAACTTATCCCATTGAATACCATGCGGCATATCGGGGATGCTGCCGGGACCCAGAATGCAGGTCGCGATGAAAATAACAAGGCCGACCAGAGACGGGATTATTGTGTATCGGAGCAAGGTGCGCATCAATTTATAATTTTAACATTAGCCACAAAGATAATATCAATCACATAATTTAGCACAATTAAGGTCGCGAAAATTTGAACAACTTGCATATTTGTTGCTTTTGACAATGAATTTTCAGATGTGTTATGATAACAGCAATGGTATTGCCTGTGCCAGACTTGTCTTCTATTTCAATCACTTGACGGAAATATTATCGCAATGGTTTTATCGAAGCCGGCTTGCTGTATGCTTGTTGAATGGATAAAGCGAAAGTTGAATAAATATATTTTTTTTTGAGAATAACGCCTGTTCCTTTAGCCTATTTATAAACATATAACGAAAAGAAGAATATATTCTCGCAAAAAATTTGTTCCTTTGCTACAAAATCATAGGAAGATAACATATTAACAGGTATCATTATAAATATGAGAAAAAGTATTCTTTTTGTGCTGCTTGCTCTTACAGTGATGCACACTTCAGCACAAAATCAGGCAGATGATAAAAACCGGCGCTACTTCGATATCAACAAAAACATTGATATTTTCAATTCTGTGCTGCGGGAGCTGGACATGTTCTACGTTGACAGCATTGAGGTTGACAAACTGATACAGGGCACTATAGTGAATATGCTTGCCAGGCTTGATCCATATACCGAGTACTATCCTGAAGAGAGCATGGGGGACCTGAAGTTTCTTACCACGGGAGAATATGCCGGTATAGGTGCCATTATATCATATAACAACGGACAAGTGGTTATCAATGAACCCTACGAAGGGCTCCCGGCAGATAAAGCGGGACTTAAAGCGGGCGATGCTATCCTGGAGATTGATGGTGATGATATGCGCAAAGCCAATGTAAAAGAGGTGAGCGAAAGGTTAAAAGGCACACCCGGAACTACCTTGAAGCTGAAGATCAAGCGCCCGGGTGAGAAGAGTGAACGAACATTGACCATCTTTCGCGAAAAGATTGAGATGGATCCTGTTACTTACGCAGGAGTGATGAATGACAGTATAGGGTACTTTCATTTCGGCAGCTTCACAACTAAAAGTTCAGAACGTGTAAAGGAGACGGTTACCGATCTGAAGAACAAGGGGGCCAAATCGCTTATCATGGATCTCCGCGGAAACGGGGGTGGAATACTTGATGAGGCAGTGAACGTGGTAAACCTGTTTGTGCCGAAAGGTGAAGAGATTGTAGCGACGAAAGGCAAAGTGAAACAATGGGACAGAGTATATTATACACAGAATCAGTCGCTGGATGAGATTATACCCATTGTGGTGCTTATAGACACGGGATCGGCTTCAGCATCGGAGATCGTGGCAGGGGGATTACAAGACCTGGACAGAGCTGTTGTAGTGGGTAATCGTTCTTTTGGAAAAGGGCTGGTGCAGACCCCGCGAGACCTTCCCTATGGCGGAAACATTAAAATCACCACATCGAAGTATTACATACCAAGCGGACGATGCATTCAGGCTCTGGATTACTCGCACCGTAACCCGGATGGCAGTGTGGCAAGGGTGCCCGATTCACTGACTAACGTGTTTAAGACAAGGAGCGGCCGCCACGTGCGTGACGGGGGCGGTATAACGCCCGACATTACTCTACCTCAGGAGTCGGGGGGGACCATTGCCTATTACCTGATGACACAGAACATTATTTTCGACTATGTAACAGAATGGGTTCAGAAAAACAAGGAGATTGCTCCACCCGCACAGTTTAGAATATCTGATACGGACTATGAGTCGTTTAAACAGTTCGTGAAGTCCAGGAATTTCGAGTACGATAAGATAAGTGAACAGTCGCTGAAACAACTGAAGAGTGTGATGGAGTTCGAAGGTTATCTGAATGTAGCGTCTGATGAGTTCAAGGCGCTGGAGGCTAAGTTGCACCCTAACCTGGACAACGACCTGGAGCTTTTTAAGGGTGATATAAAATCGATGATCGAATCGGAAATAGTGCAGCGTTATTACTATAAGAAGGGGGTACTTCTCCACCAGCTTTCAAGAGATAAGGTGTTCGAAAAAGCTGTGGAGGTGCTGAAGGACCGGGATATGTACCAGTCGGCGCTTAAGCCTTTGCCCGCTAATGTACCTCCTGCAAAAGAGATAAAGGAGAAGCTGAAAAATCAATACTCTTAAAGCTTAGATTGAGGTATTCCATGCTCCGCCTTTGAGCTTTCAGATTGTCGAGTATCTCCTGTTCGGTTTCTTTATTGAGTTATGCCATATTCTACCTTTAAGTATCTTATAATTTGATATTTAAAATGTTTACGCTGATGTTTGTTGTACGCCTGTTAATGGCGACCATTGCCGGGGGTGCTGTAGGCCTGGAACGGGAGACGAGCAATAAAAGCGCAGGCCTAAGGACAAACACACTTGTGGCAGTGGGTGCATGTATTTATGTGCTTATTGCCGGTCGGGTGATTGAGGGTTCGGATGGCGATCCAACGCGTATAGTGGGACAAATAGTGACCGGAATAGGATTTCTTGGTGCCGGGGTAATCCTGCATAGGGGCACGAATGTGCGGGGGCTGACCACTGCCGCTACAGTCTGGTGCAGCGCTGCACTGGGCTGCCTTGCCGGGTTCGGGATGTACTGGGAGCTGGCGGTCTCCACGGCAATGGTGATTTTGATAAATCTCTCTTTTAAAAAGATGGACAAGTGGTTTATAAAGGATCGCAAAGAGAAGAAGCAGGGCGGTAATGAGGACTTTGAGTAAACAATGGCCGTTACCTGAATTCAGGGTTACTCTACATTTGCGATGATAATTCCGGTACATACCGCTTGTGAAGCACAGTAGTCACTGAGCGTTTTAGTGTCTATAACTACTTTTTTTTGTGCCGAGGAGGCATGAATAAAGGTAAGTCTCTCTTCTTCCTGATAGGCGAAGCCCGTGTGGGTTACATCAAGGCCGTTTATAGAGGTAGTAAAAGCAATAACCGACATATGGGGGATTAATGGTGCCGTGATGGCGATATTTGCTTTTGGAAGATAATTGAATCCCCCCCTGTCACTGATATCTTTTTCTATTGCCGCCATCTCTGTGAGCATAGTGTCATTGGACTTCAACTGACGGTATGACTCACGGTTTGAGGTCATGAAATTGATGGTTTTCTCCAAGCGTACACCACCCAGCTCCGCGGAGATATTCTTAAGTATTCCCTTTGTTTCGTTGTGGTATAACCAGTCTGTTGTGTAATGCAAACGCGAGGGATACCCCTCCACTTTTCCCTCTCTGTAACGAATACGCTGCAACTCGTTAAGGAATGTATCGAAAGCGGGGTATCCGGAACGGACGGCACGGGTTAGCGCAATAACTGTCTCAACATAGGTGGTGCAGTCGAATAGGCGCAGATTGGCCACCAGTACCTCTTCATCGTTTATTTCCAATGTATGGGCAGCATAAGGTTTATCGAGAAAGAAAGCAGCTGTCTTTTCCAGCAACTTACCGGTAGGCTGTGTCTGCCAGGGAGCGATATATGAGATGTATTCATGAAATATTTTCACATCCTCAGGTGTATAAAAGGCCTTCGGCTGTGCTGAGACTGCTCCGGCAGACAAAATTATTGCGAGGGTTATACAGATCGTCTTCATTGATTACCGGCTTGTCATTTCGTCACCATTTTGTTACCATTTATTCATTTTCTTTATTCGCTTTTCGTCCTCCTTGCGCCACTTTTCATTCTGTTTCCTGATTTTTTTATCCCTTTTTTCCCACTCCTTCATTTCTTTCTTCTCCTGTTTGTAGATCTCCTTGTTCCGTTTTTCAATCTGCTTATTTATCTTTTTCACCTCCTTGTGAGAAACAGGACCGTATATTACCACTCCGTTGTCGAAAATAACACCGCTACGCCGGGCGATAACCGGATCGCGATGTCGTCCATAGTCGTAGAAGATATTTCTCCAGTAGCGGTTTTTATCTCTCATCATGTTTTTCATCCGGTGAAAACCGGCAGAACCGGGCTTTATGCCGTAACTCTGTGCCAATACACCCCATCCGTTACCTTGCGGATAGCGGTGATAATGACTTACGATATCCCTTACCGGTACTCCTAAAAAGCTACTGAACTCAAGTCCCAGCAACACGTTGCCCCAGTTGTTCCCGAAGCTGCCGTAAAGCTCTATCAGAGTGTTACGGGGCACACCATAGTGATACTCATAAAGTGCAACTATCTGGTTGTTGCTATATGAGTTGGAGTAGCTTCTTATATCTACTGCAAACTGCCTGAAGTCTGCCTGTGCCATCAGAGTTACAGATATCATCATTATAGCTAAAGCAGTTATTATCTTTTTCATAATTCTAAGTTTTAGGATTTCTTTTTCTTCTTTTATTACTGCTTTGATGGTTTCTTCTGGAAAAAGTTTAAAAAAGGGTTGAGCCAAGTTAGCAAAACAGGCGGAATTATTATAGTGGTTTACCGGCTTTGGCAAGCAGAAAAGCATCCATTATGGTTATCGCTGCCATGGCTTCAACAATGGGGACGGCACGTGGCAATACACATGGATCGTGCCTTCCGCGGGCTTTGATAATGGTGTCGTGCCCATGAATATCAACTGTCTCCTGCTCTCTCAGGATAGTGGATACCGGTTTGAAGGCGACACGAAAGTAGATATCTTGCCCGTTGGAGATACCCGCCTGGATGCCACCCGAGTGGTTGGTACGGGTATTTATTTTGCCGTTGTCGTTGAAGAATACATCATTCACTTCGGAACCGCGACGGGAAACATTGAACCCGGTGCCATATTCGAATCCCTTGACAGCGTTAATGCTTAGCATTGCCGATCCGAGCATGGCATGAAGCTTACCGAAAACCGGTTCGCCCAAGCCGGCAGGTGTACCTCTGACTACGCAGGTGATTATACCACCTATGGTATCGCCCTGGTTTCGTACCTCCTGAATGAGCCTGATCATCTCTTCAGCTTTTGACTGATCGGGACAACGCATCATATTATCTTCAACACGAGTGAGGTCGTATTTGGTATAGTCGTTCTCAAGAGCGATATCTCCCACCTGTGAGGAATAAGCAATAATACCGATATCATACTGCCTGAGCCAGAGCCTGGCTACGGCACCAGCAACGATGCGGGCGACAGTCTCCCGGGCTGAGGAACGACCTCCGCCACGGTAGTCGCGAATACCATATTTCTGCTGGTAGGTAAAATCGGCGTGCGACGGGCGAAAAGCATCTTTAATATTATCGTAGTCTGACGACTGCTGGTTTTCGTTACGCACGATGAACCCGATGGGTGCCCCTGTGGTTATGTTGTTGAATACTCCTGAAAGAAATTCAACCCTGTCGGGCTCCTTGCGGGGAGTGGTTATACGCGACTGTCCCGGCCGCCTTCTGTCGAGCTCTGACTGTATAAAATCCATATCCAGCTCCAGTCCCGGCGGACAACCGTCTATCACACCTCCTACGGCGGGACCGTGCGATTCGCCAAACGATGTTAACCTGTATATTGTTCCGAATGTGTTCATATCATTATTTTTTATGATGTATGTAACTAATCATAATTACTCAACCACCTCTACGCTTTCACGCTCCTGTTCCAGCCCTGTCTCCTGCCCCTGCCCTTTTTCACGTTCATTCTCGTGCTTATGCCCGGGATCTTTCTCCCATACCTGCCCCTGCTCACGCGTTTTCTCCCTCTCCTTATCCCGGTTTTGCTTCTCTCTCAGGGAGGAAAGAATGGTTTCGCCGAATCCCCCCAAGCTCTGTATTGAGTTCATGATTGAGGCGTTGGCCATGTCGTTGTGATAATCTTCAACAGACGCCGACTGCACCGGGTAGAGCAGTATGAAGTTGCAGTTCTTGAAATTCTTGTTGATATAATCGGGAATATTCCGCATGGTATAATCGTACGATACCTTCCGCAAGCGACTCATAACTATTACCAGCCCTTCATCCTTTCCAACCTCACTGGTGAGACTCAGAAAATTGCGCCAATCGCTGAACTCACTAAAGTCGGCATTAATAGGATGCACCTTGTGTACATATCTTAGAATTTCAAGTATATCGCTGTTGCCATAGAATGTGAATCTGGCACCCGAGTTACGCCCCAAATTCCATATCTTTGATAGCCAGAGAGGGAAACCAATCTCCTTGTCGGCGTCAGGCGGAATTATTACCAGCCGTCTTCTGACAGTGGAAAGGGGCTGTAGAGCTTTATAAACAAAAAGGGTGGACTGACACTTGTTGAGTACACCTTCGACAAGGTTACCCAGGAAAGACTTAGATATCTCCTGTTCCTGATGAAGGCCCATCACAATATCGGTTATGGCGTATTTTTTAACCACGCCCAGAATTCCGTTAAGGATGTTCATATCGTAACGGCGCAGGGGCTGAATCACCGTTTCGGCTCCTGCGCCAAGCTTTACAGCCTCCTCCAGCAGCTTGTGTGATTCTTTCTCGACATGAAGGGTGGTCTCGGAACTTTTAATAATGTTAAGGGCATAGAGGTTCCGAGTGTTGGTTTTCGATTTGAGCACAAGGCTCAGATCGATAAGATCTTTGAGAGTGTCTTTGTTGGCGACCGGGATAAGTATCCTCTCCTCGCGGTTGGCCTCATTCTCATTTTCCATCCCTTCGGAGAAGCTTACTTCCACCGCACCCTTCTGTGCACGGAACGAAGCTACGGTACAGGTGACCAGGATCATGACAATGGTTCCGTTGAGGATACTATCATCGAGCAGTCCCACACGATGCCCGACCATTACAGCCGCAAGAGTGGCGGCTGCCTGTGCGTTGCTGAGGCCAAAGATGAGCATTCTCTCGGCATTGGAATAGCCAAATAATTTCTGTGTAATAAGCGCTGCCAGGTATTTAGCCAGCATTGCTACTGCAGTCATTATGACAGCCACTTTAACGGTCTCCCACCCCGAGACGAAAGCGTGGTAGTCGATAAGCATACCTACGCTGATAAGAAAGATGGGGATAAAGATGGCGTTACCCACAAAATCTATCCTGTTCATCAGAGAGGAGACGTTTGGCACAAGCCTGTTCATGGAAAGCCCGGCAAGAAAAGCGCCTATAATAGCCTCGATTCCCGCCAGTTCGGCGAGGAAACCTCCCATGAATATTATGGTCATGACGAAGATAAACTGAGAAGTGCTATCCTGAAACTTCTTGAAGAACAACCTTCCTATAAAAGGAAAAAGGAAGATGACAATCAGCACGAAAACCGTCATTGATATTGTCATCTTTGTCCAAAATGCAGGTGTCACCTCTCCGCGGTTCATAGCAACAATAACAGCCAGCACTAATAGCGCAAGGGTATCGGTAATCATCGTACCCCCTATGGCGACAGTTACAGCCCTGTTCTTGCCTGCTCCAAGTTTACTTATAATGGGGTATGCCACAAGCGTGTGGGAGGCGAACATACTTGCCAGGAGAATGGCAGAGATGAGCTGCATATTAAGCAGATAGATGCCTGCAAAAGTTCCTATGAGCATTGGGATGGAGAAGGTTAGTAATCCGAACACAAGGCTCTTTGAGCTGTTTTTCCTAAACTCTGCTGCATCAATCTCGATGCCTGCTAGGAACATGATATAGAGCAGTCCGGCATTACCCAGCATTATCATGTTGCTGTCACGCAGCATAAGTCCTATTCCATAAGGACCGATTACAGCACCGGCAATAATGAGCCCTATAAGCGAAGGTATCCTGATCTTGTTGAAAAGTATGGGTGCGAACAGTACTATGACGAACAAAATAAGAAACTGAACCGTAGGGTTGGCTATAGGCAATGAAATATTGAGTGCAGATAACATTGAGAACTATACATATTTGTCCCGTTTCCGGACTGTGAAATCGGGAATGATTAATTTCGCAGTATAACAGACTGCGTTTAAAAACGGTTTTCAGCAGTTGCCGCAACCGCCAGAGCTGCAGTTGCCGTCGTCTTCACCACAACTGCCAGAGCCGCAGTTACCGTCGTCTTCACCGCAACCGCAACCGCAACCGCCGCAGCCTCCCGAGAAAAGAGCCGCGATCTCTTCGGCAGAGGCTTCGCGAACATTTCTCACCATGCCGTCGAAATGCATGGTCTCTCCAGCAAGCGGGTGATTGAAATCCATAACCACAGCATCGTCACCAATGGATACCACAGAGCCCATAAGCCTGTTGCCTGATGAATCCATCATCGGTACCGAATTGCCTTCGAAGATTACCTCATCATCTATCTTGCCGTTTATCTCGAAGATGTTTTTGGACAGCTCAACCACTTTAGCATCGTCATAGTCTCCATATGCCTCTTCAGGCCTCAGCTTAAAGGAGAATGAATCACCCTCGGAAAGGCCTTCAATACCGCGTTCGAATGCTTCGAGCATTGAGTTGGTCCCGAAGATGAATTCAAGAGGCTGCTCAACGGTAGCCTGTTCCATCAGTTCACGCTCATCTCCATCACCCACATTCAGATCGTAGGTGAGGGTAACGTATTTATTTTCTGAAATTTTCATTTAAATATTTTTTGAATTGTAATTAAAATTAATGCTTCGTTAAAACTTCATTTATAATACTGACAGTCAACGATTTATGTCAGATCCTCAAGGAGTGTCATACTCTATTGATATTCAGTGAATTATAAGAACTATTTAAAAAAAATACCGAAGTATTGTAAAATACTATCTGGTAACAACTGTAAGTTTTTTGATATTTATAGCGTGAGCGCATTTTTTAAATTATTAAGAGCTCTTTCGAGGACCTTCCTTGATGTGCCTACATTGAGACGCATAAAACCCTCCCCTCCCGGGCCGAAAATGGATCCGTCGTTTAGCGCCAGCTGTGCTTTGTCAACAAAAAGCTTAACCAGCTCATGTTGTGGTAGCTGCAGTGAACGGCAGTCGAGCCACACTAAAAATGAAGCTTCCGGCTTTATAACTTTTATCTGTGGAATAAATTCACTTAAATAACTGATTACGAAATTGACATTACCCTGCACATATCTGATCATCTGATCGAGCCAGTCCTCGCACTCATCATATGCTACACGGGTAGCAGTATAGGCAAACAGAGTTCCCTGATGCAGCTCACGCGGTTGGAGATAGGCAAGGTATCTCTGGCGTATCGTCTTGTTGGTAATTACAGCGAAGGAGCTTACTATGCCTGCTATGTTGAATGTTTTGCTGGGTGCCATCAATGTGATGCTATTGTCTGCAGCCATGTCTGAAACGGTGGCGAAGGGGGTGTGACGATATCCGGGTAGTGCCATATCGGAATGTATCTCGTCTGAAACAACCAGTATATTGTTGCTGTAACATAACTCAGAAAGCTCATAGAGCTCATCGGGTGTCCACACTCTGCCGCCCGGGTTATGGGGATTGCACAGGATAAACATCTTACAGCTGTTTTCTGAAACAATCTTCCGGAGCCCGTCGAAATCCATCCTATAACCGCCATCGTCAAGTATAAGGGGGTTATTAACCACCTCTCTTTCAAGCGCCTGCGTCACCAGTCGGAAGGGATGATATACAGGCGGTTGTATAATAATCTTATCTCCCTTAGAAGTGAATTCATCGATGGCGAAGGCAAAACCTTTTACCACTCCGGGTATGAAGTTGATATCTTCTTCCGCGACCCTCCAGTCATGGCGTCTTGACAGCCAACTGACAATGGATGCTGTATAGGCATCGGAAGGGAGGGTATAACCAAAGATGCCATGCTCAACCCTCTTTATAAGTGCATTTGTTATTGCCGGGGGCGACCTGAAGTCCATATCGGCTACCCATAACGGTATAAGATCGTCGCGACCGAAAATGGCCTTCATCTTTTCAAGCTTAACACTGTCGGTGCTGCTTCTGTCAATAACCTCATCAAAATTATATTGCATGTGACTCTGATTGAACTATAGTGTGTATGAGTGCTAGAAAACACTCTCAATATGTTTATTATTCCTAGCTTTTTTACCTCCGAAATTGAGCGACTCCACTTTCATACCTATCAAGAACTGATGAGATATAATCTTTGTATCCAGCAAATTGACATTAGTCCGGCAGTAATCTCCAAGATAGCCTGTACGCAGGGTTATGTTACCCATTGGGATATCAACAGTGAAGTAGTTCCGAAGCGACCAGCGGTTATGGAATGAGCCTAGATGGACGGTTCCCTTGTTGTTGCCAAGAGTGAATATTTCGTAATATGAGTGCCCGTACTCGGGAGAAAAAAATATGCCCAGGAAGGGTGTGGAAAGTTGCCAGCGAAAAGTGATGTTTTGCCAGTTGTACACAGCCATAGCTGAGAGGTTAAGGTTTAGGGATGTTTTAAGGGAACCGGGATTGTTGGTATTCCTTTCGTTGTAGATGCCTCCAAGCGATGCCTCCCCTCCCCCGCCGCCATAGAGAAGGAAACGTGATGATCGGGCAACAGGATAATAACCGCTTAAAATGTAATCGAGATTGCCGTAGTACTCAGAAGCTGAAGCTGTTGGGTTTTTGGTGATTGCTACCTGTATGCTGAACTGTTGCTGAAGAAGCATGCTTCCATTGAAATGGCGCGTTGCTCTGATGCGGTCGTGCAAAAGTGTCATACTTAAACCGTTGTATGTGAGAGGAGACAGGTAAGTATCGTCAAGAAAAGTCTTTCCAACGCCAAAAAGGGTAGATTCATTTACCGTTTTGAGCGGTGTAAAAGTGCTATTATCCTGAGAAAACAGCGCACAGAAATAAAAAAAACATAGGCTTACCAGTAGCGGTACTATTTTCATTGGATAGCATATTTAAAACCGGATAATATATTACACTCCGGATTCAGTTTCTACTCTGTTAGTCGAACAACTTCATCTGTCCCGTGATTTCATCGATAAGATCGATATTTGAGATATCGCTGTCGCCGTTCTCGTCATCAATCTCGACCTTCATAGATACCTGTCGCTCATTTTCGGACTCTGGAAAACGTAAAGGTTCAAGCTCTTCCACTTTCTCAACCTCGAAGTTGGAGATGCGTTTACCTTTTGCCCTGTAACTTTTGACCCCGATAAACTCATCGACATCTATCTCTATGGGCTCACGGAAATCGTCGTTACCGCCAAAGATAGCTTTTACCCGCGGATAAACAACATCTGTGAGTAAAAATAATTTCGATTCTGGGTTTTCTCCTAGAAAATTGAGCGGTTTTTCAGATGCTTCGAAGGTGAAACGCTTGAGGTAAGCATATCCCTGATCGGCATCGAACAGTGCCGCAGACCACACTTTGCCCTCATCGAACTTCTCAATATGATAAAGGTTGGACGGGAAATGATTGCTGAGATCAAAATTGCAGATATGGAAATCGCCATTCTTTTCAATTACCAGTATCATGTCATCGCCCTGAAACTCGCCAAGAAACTTGCCGCTGCCCTCGTAGTTGAGCCTGAACACATCGGGGTCGTACCATACTTCACGACCTCCCAGGGTTGAGACGCCCTTGTGTTTCAACTGAATGCGGTGAACCTCGGCCTTGGTGAGGATATTCCCCATTGCCTGTTTTCCCTTGATATCTATTTCACTGAAATCTTTCTCAAACTGCAGGATACGCAAACGCGGCTTTGGTTTAAGGGTTACCTTGATTGTTTCGGCCTCACCATTGGGGTTTACACTGAAATAGGCGATGCGGGATCCAGCTTTTCCTTTAGTAAGATCGTACTCCTTGTCGCGCGTAACGCCGGTAATTGCAAAACGTTTGATGTAATGAGGTGATATTTTCCCATCACGGTAAACAACGTTGTAGATAGTGCGTTTATCGTTCTTCTTGAAAACTCCCGCATAGAGGATGCCTTTACCTACGAACATCTTTTCGCTTACTTTTACCACCTTATATTTTCCATCCTTGAAGAAGACAATGATATCATCGATATCGGAACAGTTGCAAATAAATTCATCTTTCTTCATTCCGGTGCCGATGAATCCCTCTTCGCGGTTAATATAGAGTTTCTCGTTGGCTACAGCTACCTTCACAGCCTCGATACTTTCGAAACTGCGAATAACGGTCTTTCGGGGATAGTTTTTGCCGTAGCGTTCCTTGAGTCTGAGATACCAGGAGATTGTATAATCGACCAGTTTATCGAGGTTATGGTTTATCTCATCGATATCATCAAGCAGTTTTGCTATCAACTCATCGGCCTTGTCGGAATTGAATCTCAGGATACGTGCCATCTTGATCTCCATGAGCCTGAGGATATCATCACGGTTGATCTCGCGAATGAATGAAGACTTGTACGGCTCAAGCCGATTATCTACATGCATTACCGCGGCATCCATATTTTTGGCATTCTCAAATTCCTTATCCTTGTAGATACGCTCTTCGATAAATATTTTCTCTAACGAAGAGAACAGAAGTGCTTCTTGCTTTTCGTTTTTATCAATCTCAAGTTCCAGGCGAAGCAGTTCTTTTGTCCTGTCGACAGATGCCCGCAGGACATCGCTTACAGTGAGAAAATGAGGTTTATCGTCGCTGATAACGCAGCAGTTGGGAGAGATACTTATCTCACAGTCGGTGAAAGCGTAAAGTGCGTCAATGGTTTTGTCGGAAGAGACACCGGGTGCGAGCTGAACATGTATCTCAACATTTTCAGCTGTGATATCATCTACCTTCCTGATCTTTATTTTCCCTTTATCGTTGGCCTTTAGGATGGAGTCTACCAGAGCGGCAGTATTCTTTCCATAAGGTATATCTTTTATGACAAGGGTTCTGTTGTCTAACTTTGTGATGGTTGTCCTGACCTTAACCGATCCGCCTCGTTCACCGTCGTTATATCTCTCCACATCGATGAATCCGCCTGTCTGAAAATCGGGATAGAGCTTAAACTCTTCGCCGCGGAGGTATGAAACAGCAGCGCTGCACAGTTCGTTGAAGTTGTGAGGCAAAATTTTTGAAGAGAGGCCCACTGCAATACCTTCGGCTCCCTGTGCTAACAGCAGCGGAAATTTTGCAGGCAGTGTTACAGGCTCCTTGTTACGGCCATCGTATGAGGTTTTCCACTCTGTGGTCTTGGGATTGAACAGTACCTCCAGAGCAAACTTAGTCAGCCTTGCCTCGATATAACGAGGTGCAGCAGCACCGTCGCCGGTGAGGATGTTTCCCCAGTTTCCCTGACAATCAACTAACAGCTCTTTCTGTCCAATCTGTACCAGGGCATCACCTATTGAAGCATCGCCGTGCGGGTGGAACTGCATGGTGTTTCCGATGATGTTGGCCACCTTATTGTATCGCCCGTCGTCCATCCGTTTCATAGAATGAAGAATGCGCCGCTGAACAGGCTTAAGACCATCGGAAATATGAGGTACAGCCCTCTCCAGAATTACGTATGAAGCGTAGTCGAGAAACCAGTTCTGATACATCTTCGAAAGGTTGAGCGTACTCTCGTCGCCCAACCTCACAGGTACTTTGGAGCCGGATGGGGTTTTGGAAGAGAAAGTGATCTCCTCCACATCATCATACTCGTTGTTGTCAGTAATATCGTTGTTGTCAGGTAATTTAGGAGACATATATCAATTTAATAAACGAAATTTCAAGTGGCAGGCTTGGTTGCCGGCAATCGAAAAACCGTTCTTATTATGGCCTTGTTTTTGTTTGAAAAATTGCTCAAAGATATAGAATTTAGGGATAATTTCAAAATAGAAAAAAACAGGAATTGTTGATGTGGCATTAATTTCGTATCATCAGCCAACTCCTGTTTCAGGATATTTATTATGAAGATATTTCTGTCTTTTTCAGAAGGTCCAATCCTTTGATGTTGCTTCTTTACGGGGTTCTACAGGCACGGTGGTTTTGGTTTTGACAGGTGCGGTAGTGGTATTTTGCACTCCGGAGCCTTTGTAGTATTGCATCACATTTGGCATAATCATCTCAATGTTTGCAATGCGCTTACTGTCTGTTGGGTGAGTGCTAAGGAACTCGGGAACATTTGCACCCCCTGAACTTTGTGCCATTCTTGTCCAGAAAGGTACTGCGATCTGTGGGTTATAGCCTGCCATAGCCATGATAATTAGCCCTATCTCATCAGCTTCATACTCCTGCTTGCGGGCGTAGGGCATCATAACGCCAAACTGAGCACCAAGCCCGAATACTGTGTTGCCTAGTTGTTTGGTGGCCTGCGAGTTACCAAGAAGTCCACCGGCAATACTGCCTCCGTAATGCAGAGCCACTTGTTGACTGAGCCTCTCGTTGGAATGACGGGCAAGCACATGTGCTATCTCGTGCCCTATAACCACTGCCAGTGCATCTTCTGTCTGAGTTACAGGCAGCAGGCCGGTAAAAATAACCACTTTACCACCGGGCATAGCAAAAGCATTTACGCTATTATCCTTGACAAGGTTAAATTCCCAAGAAAAATTCTCAAGTTCAGATTTATAACCTTTATTGGTATAGAATGTCTCTACTGCGCTGGCTATACGACTGCCAATGCGCGTTACCATCTTGGCTTCGTCGCTGCCCCTCTCCACGGGAGCAGTACGCATAAAATCCTGATACTGCTGCAAGCTTAAAGCAATAACTTCCTGATTTGATACCAGTTGCAATTGTCTTCTACCAGTAAATGGAACGCTGCTGCACGATGCGAGTAATAGCATCATTAAAAACAGAGCAAATGAG
The DNA here is from genome assembly GCF_022267555.1 of Proteiniphilum propionicum. Classification (NCBI taxonomy): domain Bacteria; kingdom Pseudomonadati; phylum Bacteroidota; class Bacteroidia; order Bacteroidales; family Dysgonomonadaceae; genus Proteiniphilum; species Proteiniphilum propionicum. The sequence continues at coordinate 2,487,090 of NZ_CP073586.1, read as the reverse complement.
AATTTTGCTACTCTGTATGAATTAACTTTTTCCATAGTTGTTGCTTATAATATGATTTTTCCCTGTTGAATACATTTTTAAACCTCAATCAGTGAACAAAAGTATAAAAAAAACTGAAATAATTAATCAGATGACTGCTACTTAATTAAACAGTTTTCATCAAAAGATGTTTGCTGTTTCGATCTCTTCATAGCTTACCGCTGCCACCTATTAAACATTTTTCCTCAAAAGAGGTTTAATTTTCCGACAGTTTTCAAATGAAAATTTGGAAAAGGTAGAATTGAAAAAAGGTAACTTATAATCCCGTATTATAAGTTACCTTGAAAAAATAGCGTATTGTCAGTGAACACTATTTTCTTAGTCTGTTAAGTGAGCGGATTAGGGTTTCATCAGCACCTATCTTGCGAATGGCAAGGATAGTGAAGATAATTGCTATGACAGGCATGATGATACCCACTCCTATTTTTTGAAACTGTAAGCTCTCGAAGGGATACAGTTTAAAGATGATAAAACCGGAATAGAGGTAAAAACCTACCATCATTACAATATTGAAGATGGATATGCGTATTTGCAAAATTCTGTGCCTGTAGAGGAAGACAGTTATCAGTGCCAGCACCGCGCTGATAGTACCAATAGCGAACAGGCCCCAGGTAGAGTCGTTGATTTCGCCGTTAACGTAGATTCCCATCGCTTCAAATACAACGCTGTCACCATTATACATAAAAATGGCAAGAGGTGTAACAGTAGCGACAAGCATGGCGGCAGAAGCCAGAAGTAAAAAAACCGTTTGTATCCGTTGCAGCATATTATCCGAACATTTCTTTTTCCTTAGCAGGGTTGCGATAATAGATCTCGTTTTCATTCCACTCCTCAATGGCAAGCAGTGAGGGTTTTGGAAGCTTTTCATAGAAACGCGAAATCTCTATCTGCTCATGATTTTCAAATACTTCTTCCAGATTATCGGTATATGAAGCAAATTCCTGCAGTTTTGCATCAAGGTCCTGCTTCATCTCAATAGAGAGCTGATTAGCCCTCTTACTGATGATCATAACCATTTCATATACGTTTCCTACGGTTTCAGCGAGTTTCATCACATCGCGGGTTTCCGTATTTGAGCTTGCAGCAATTTTTCTATAGTCCATTATTATTATGTATATTAATTGTTTTCTGTTGACGTGAGTGCCTGTGAACAGGGAGTGGTGGCCTGAAGAAGGATACTCACATGAATATCATGTTGTGGGCAGCACTTCAATCTTTTTTTGAGCTTCGCGGTAATACTCTTCCGCCTCTTTGGTGTACTTCCCTTCCGGGAATGTGTTTGTATAGTTGAAAAACTCATCAACAACCATACGGTAACGTTCAGGCTGCGTTTTAAGTGTACTGCGCTGAGCATACTCGTAACGGGCCCTAAGGATGGTGATCTGATACTCCTCCAGATATTTTGAATAGGGGTAGATCTTCATTGCCTCGCGTGCAGTAATAACTGCAGACTCGTAATTATTACCCATATAGTTGCCGAGATTCAGGTATAGCCTGGCCGACATAAGCTCTTTATAGGCCAGCTTCTCCTGAAGCTCGAACAGATAGCCCTTTGCCTGTTCGGAACGTTCAGTCTGTGGATAACGTTCAATATATTTTTGAAACTCAGCAATAGCCGTATATGTTTTTGTCTGATCCAAACGGGCATCAGGCGAATCGAGATACATGCCATAGGCTGAGTAAAACATGGCAGGCTCGGCATAAGTACCGTTGGGATAAGTAGTGTAATAGGTTGTAAACACCTGCGTAGATGAAATATAATCTCTTGAATTATAATGGCTCTGAGCCAACAGATACAATGACTCCTCGGCCTCTGACGTACCTTTCATGAAGGCTACAAGCTCTTCAAGTAGTGTGATTGACCGACTGTATTTACCCTCTTCGAAGTATTTTTTCGCATAAGTGTACTTCAGGTTTCTGTCGGTACTTTTCAAAATTTTATTGTACTCATTGCAGGAACTCAGCACCAAGGCAAGCAGTAAAAAATATACAGATTTTATTCTCATCTCGTTACAAGTCGGTTTTAGACCGCAAATTTACTGAATCTTTCTCATTAATAGGCAAGGGATGACCGATTTTATTCAATTTTAGGAATTGGATGCAACAAAATTCAATATGCTTTCGACATATTTACGGTCGTTAGATAGTCTTGGCACCTTATTCTGGCCTCCTGCTCTCTCTCTTTGTTTCATCCAGCTGTAGAAAGCGCCTTTTTCAACCGGCCTTACTACTGGGAGGCCTAATGAAAGATTATAGGAGCGCTTGGCTTCATAATCGGAATTGAGCTTTTTAAGGCTTTCATCCAGCACTTCCACAAACATGCCCATATCAGAAGGATAGGTATCAAACTCTACAATCCATTCGTGTGCGCCGTTACTGTTATCGCCAAAATAGACCGGTGCGGCTGTATATTCGGTGATTTTTGCACCTGTTTGACGGCATGCCTCGCCTACAGCCCTGTCGGCATTATCTACAATAAGCTCTTCACCGAAAGCATTTATAAACTGTGTTGTGCGACCGGTCAACCTGAACAGGTGGGGTGCGGTAGAGGTAAACTGAATGGTATCACCTAACTTGTATCGCCACAAGCCGCCACTGGTACTTATCACCATTGCATACTGCTTACCGGTTTCCACACCGCTAAGGGGTACTATTTCGGGATTTTCCTTGTTCCACTCACCAGCTGGTATAAATTCGTAATAGACCTCATTGTCGAGTAAAAGAAGTAGATCGCCTGAGCCAGGCGAATACTGAACGCCGAAGAATCCTTCCGAAGCATTATAGGTCTCCCAGTAGTTCATTGTTCCCGAAGGGATGATCTTTTCGTACTGTTCCCGGAAAGGGGGAAAGCTAACACCTCCATGAAAAAACACTTCAAGATTCGGCCATATGGTGGTAATGGAGAGTCCTGTCTCATCTACAATTTTTTTCAGGAGTACCAGCATCCATGAAGGTACTCCAACCAAAGCACGTATGTCGGTATGAATAGCATAATCTGCAAGCTTTTGCAGTTTCTCCTCCCAGTCGGGCAGAAGTGCAATTTTCTCTGGAGTCCTTCTCCTTTTCACTGCCCGGGGCAGATTCTTCATCAGTATTGCCGAAATATCTCCGGTATAAACACCTTCGCCAATATGGTTCACTTGTCGGCTACCACCCATAACCAGCGTTTTACCCAAGATAAAAGCCGTATCGGGGTGATGTGCCGAATATGATCCAAGCATGTGGTAGCCGGCACGGTAGTTCCCATTGAACAGCGATTCGCGTGTGACAGGGATATACTTGCTTTTGTCCTCGGTTGTTCCTGACGACATGGCGAACCATTTTACCGGGGTATCCCATAGTACATTTTCCTTTTTGTCAACAATGATCATCCTGAGATAGTCGCGTAACTCCTCATATGATATAAGCGGGACCCTAGCACGAAAATCCTCATCGTTGAATACTTCATTAAAGTTTTTTTCATGCCCGTAGAGGGTATTCCTGCCGTGTTCGAGTAAATATTCGAGAGTTCTTTGTTGGGTACCGAAGGGATCCTCAATAAATTTCTCCACCGGTTTGTAATAGGATGTAAGTATAGACCTTGCTATTTTTCGAATCATTCCTTTCCTGTCTATTGTTTTGCAAAGGTAGACAGGAGTTCCGGAATACAAAAAAATAAAATCACAAATAATGAAAAAAATTATCCTATATGGCTTATTTTACGAAGCCGGTCTTCGTCAATTATCTTTATTTTACGTCCATCAATAGCTATTATGCGTTCATTTACGAAGTTGGAGAGTGTCCTTATGGCGTTAGATGTTGTCATATTGGAGAGATTTGCCAGATCTTCACGGGCAAGGTAAATATTGATGGTGGCACCATCTTCCTCCAGTCCGTAACTCTCTTTAAGGAAAATCAGGGACTCTGCAAGCCGTCCGCGTACATGCTTCTGTGTGAGGTTTACTACCCTCTGATCAGCAATACCCAGATCAACAGACAACATTTGAATGAAAAACATTGCAAGATTGCCGTTCTTGCGGAGAAACTTCTCAATCAGTTCCATAGGAATCATGCAGACTGTGCAAGCTTCGAAAGCCGAAGCGGCAGTGACGTATGGCTCACGGGCGAAATAGGCCCTGTAACCGAAATATTGCACTGGCCCTATTATTCTGATTATCTGACTTCTGCCACCTACTCCACTCCTAAAGATCTTAACCTTGCCCGAAAAAAGGCACATCAGAAATTTGGGTATTTCATCCTCGATATATATGAGATCATTTTTTTGGAACTGTAGGACCCGGGCATTGCTGCGCAACTGTTCACGCTCAACGTCAGAAAGTATCCTCCAAATGTCGGGCAGTGTAGAGGATAAATTTATCACATCTTTCTTCTTTCCCTGCATTAATGTTATAAAACTATGTTCTAAAACACAAATGTAAAAGTTTTTTTGCAATTAATAACAAAAAAAACAATATTTTTTTCTTTTACAGTTTTAAATATAAAGTTCATTCTGAAATAAATTGTGTTAAATAGTTTTATCACCCGGTCATTTTTTTCAGTAAAACAAAAAATCATGTAAATTTGTATGCGTATCTATCAAATATCTTTTATTAATAGTTATAGCTACATAGTCTGCCCGGATCATATTGTACCCGAGAAATTTCTAACTTTCGTGCATGCAAAAAAAAAATATCATAATTATTTTTTTTCTTTTTAGCTCAATGTTCAATGCTTTGGCAAATGATTACGATTTGCCAGAGGATACAATACTGAGCAGGGCAATGAGTGCTGCCGAAAAATACAATTATCTGGTTGACAGCTACTCGGCTGAGGTTTATACGAGAACGTATGTACAGACTGTGAAAAAAAACATGCTATATAAACATACACGCCTGATTCCCAATTTTGTTTTGCACGACCCCTACAACGATGAAGCTCTGATTGAAACTATAAGCGATTTCAGATATGAATTTCCTAACAACTACATGCGTGATATTAGACATGTTACAGGAACACTCATTGGAAGAAAGGATATTGATATGATACCTTTTGAGCTTCTGAACATTAATATTTATGGTGAGACCACCAACGATGAGAGCTTCTTTATGCCTATAAGGACAAGCACATCGAAATATTACAGGTATAACATATACAGTACATTTAATGAGAACAATAAAACCTACTACATTATTCAATTCAATCCTATCTACGAAAATCCAAAATTGCTGAAGGGATCGTTTACCGTTGAGAAAGGTACATGGCGAGTTATTTTCTTCAGAGGAGAGGGATTGGGTATATTCTCCGATTTCTCATTTGAGATAACAATGGGAGATGAGTGGGTAACAAACTACCTTCCGGTGAGCTTCACTATATACCAGACTTCATCATACCTTGGCAATGTGCTAGCAAGCAGGCATCTGGCAAAGATCGACTACAAGGAGATAGAGCTTCGTCAACACACAGAGCCAGGGAAATCGCTCAACATCAGCGATATATATATGGTGCGCCTAGATTCGGTGCCGGTAAGAAGCGACTCTCTCTTTTGGAATGAAAAAAGGCCCATCCCTTTGCAGGCAATGGAGAGAGACGTGATTGCCGAGTATAACCGGAGGCAGAAGGAGAAAGAGGAGCGAAAGGCAAATGGAGAATTGGATGGAAACCGCAATATTGCCCAGCAGGTAGCACAACGTATGGTGATGAATTCAAATTACAAGTACATGTCAACCGGTATAGGATACTCGGGATTACTAAACCCGCTGATGCTTGGATATACAACAAACGATGGTATTACCTATCGCCAGAAGCTCTCGTTCAACATAGATCTGAAAAAGAGCCGTTCGGTTAATATAAATGCATTTGCAGGGTATATGATCAGACGCAGGGAGTTTTTTACGGACCTGACAACTACTCTGAACTACGAACCTTATCACTTGGGAAGCACAACCATTTCTATAGGAAACGGGAATCCCACATACAGTTCATTGTTTGTGGAACAGATTCAGGATAGCCTGAAAAACCACGGACTAGCTTTTGAAGATATATCCATGAACTATTACAGGGATTATTACCTGAAAATATTCAACACCCTGGAGGTGACTAACGGACTGCTTTTACAGACGGGAATTGATTATCACATACGTAAAAATAAAAACAGCCGCGCTGTGCTTCGATCTACTAACGAGGAGAGCGAGCATATTGAGAATCTGTTCGTTAACAGAAAGTCATTTGCCCCGTTTATACGTATCAGCTGGACCCCGCAGCAATATTACAGGTATGAGGGGAGGCAGAAGATATATGTTCGCTCCGATTATCCGACCTTTAAACTTGAGTTTTCAAGAAGTATAAAGGATTTTCTGGGTAGCACATCTCAATATAACCGCATTGAACTGGATATAAGCCATAATATTCCATTCGGGCTGATGAGTTCACTACAGTATCATATTGGTGCAGGACGATTTGTTAACCAAAAAACTGAGTACTTTCTCGATTTTGTCTATTTTTCCAAAAGCAACTTCCCCGAGAACTGGGACGATGGACTGGGCGGGGGCTTTAATTTGCTTAGCAGGGACCTGTACAACGCGTCTGATACTTATATTCAGGCACATGCAATGTTAGAGACACCTTTTCTGATACTTAAGAATATTCACTTCATATCTGACTTCGCCGACAAGGAAAGGGTGTACTTTAGTCAGCTTTACACACCGCAAATAAAATCATACAGCGAGCTGGGGTATGGTATAGGAAACAGATTCTTCAATGCCGGGTTGTTTGTAGCGTTCCACAAGACAGGGTTTAAAGAGGCTGGTGTACGTGCTGCATTTGAGTTTTAATAGTTTAATTTTTGAGTCCCCTCCGATAACTCTTTTCTACTGAAAATTTTCCAAAATTATCATTGATTTTCAGCGAGTTGAAAACTATTAAAACCGGATTTGGGGATTTTCGGAGCAGACTCATTTTTGCATTTGCCAATTCAATGAGCTAACACCGGCTAATATAGCATACGTTGCTTTTTCATTCTCTTTTAGTATCTTCCTGAAAATTTAGTATTTGTTCATTTAGTAGCATCTACCCATTAAATGAGTGAGTTCTTCACAAAAATCTCTTTTTTCCCGATCGGAACAAAACATATATTGATCTTTAATATATTATAAATAATCTTTGTTAATTCTCAGAGGTTTCAAAGAAGGTTCATGCAAATATGGCTAAATATATGTATGGCATACTGATGACTTAGTGGGTTGTTGTTGCACGGGAAGAGCAGGTACTGCAGTAGTATGCGGTACTAAAGTGGTGATAAGTTTTCCCGATCTTCTTAATTGACAATGGCAGTATTGTAGTAGGATGCTGTGTTAAAAAGAATCCCCGGATATGGTCAGCATATTTTACTCTTTGTTTAGAGTTGAAGAAGGTGAGAGGTGAAGTAAGAGGTACGTATTGATTAATGAGGAAAGTTAGTTGTGAGAAATGAACAATGCAGAATAGTTGTGATTAGTTGTGAAATGAGAGATTCGTAATGCCGAAAAGTTAAAAATAAAATCAGTATCTTTGCAGAAAACTAACGTCAGATGATCTGTTTTCCTAACGCGAAAATCAACCTTGGCCTTCATATTGTCTCCCGCAGGCAGGACGGATACCACAATCTCGAAACCGTTTTTTATCCTGTTGCCTTAAAGGATGCATTAGAGATTATACCCACACCTGTTGGTGTGAGTACTAAGCTCAGCCGGAAATTCAGATTTTTCCAGACTGGCATCCCTGTCACTGGTAACGAAGAGGACAACCTTGTAATAAAGGCTTTTAAGCTGGTTTCTGCCGGGAGGGAGATACCCGGTACTGATATCTACCTGCTAAAAAAGATCCCTCTCGGAGCAGGATTGGGAGGAGGATCGTCGGATGCTGCTTTCATGTTACGACTGCTGAACGACAGCTATGAGCTGGGCTACTCGGGCAATGACCTTTTGCGCTTCGCTGAAATGCTTGGTGCCGATTGTCCCTTTTTTATACTCAACACCCCAATGTTTGCCACTGGCACGGGTAATATTCTGGAGCCGGTAGCACTCGATTTAAGTAATTACAGGGTTTTGTTAGTGAAACCGGATATTGAGGTTTCCACAAAAGAGGCTTTTGATATGATTACCCCCAGGCAACCGGAGGTATCGCTTAAAGAAATTGTAAAAAGGCCAGTTTCAGATTGGAAGGAGTGGATGAAAAATGATTTTGAGGCAGCTATTTTCAAAAAATATCCCGAAATTTGTAAAATCAAACAACAACTGTACGATCTGGGTGCAGTATATGCTGCCATGAGCGGATCGGGTTCATCGGTCTTCGGCCTTTTCCTTTCGAAGCCGGAGCCGGGAGACATGTTTGAAAACTGTTTTGTATGGAACGATCAGGACTTGTAATTGATCTCTTTTCAAAAATTATGAAACAAAAAAAGAGAGAAAAAAACAACAGTGACGGGAGTGAAAAGAATCAAAAACAGACATGGTTAGAAATTAATGATCTGATTAATATGAACAAAAAACTTTTTTGGTGTTTTACCGTGCTGGGGGTGCTCAATATGCACCTTTCAGCACAACAGGCAGTAACGCCGCTAAAACTATATTCCTTTGGCTCCATCCCCGTGCAGAGGCCGGTTTTGCTGGATAGTGTGAACCTGAACGACACTCCCTTTTCGGAAGAGATGCTCCTCTCCTATTCTGTTTCTTTCCCGGAACAGGAACGTTTTACCACAGAGTTGACGCCCGATAGTGCCGGATTTTTCCACTTAGATAAACCTGAGGATGGGGAGGCACTTCAGCTGCTATCGCTTTGTGTTTCGGGCGACCGTTACGGCAAGGGAAAGCTTACCATAACATCGCCCAACCCGCTGGAATTATGGATAGACGATGTGAAACGGGCCACCAAGACACAGGTGAACGATAGCCTTCATCATTCTGGATCGGTTGACACCAACCTGAACGGATTTACAAACAACGCCCGCATCGTTATTAAAATGCTCACATCTGCAGGGAACAAACTTGATCCCGCCGTAAAAATCGAGCTTAAGCAGGGTGAAGAAGATTCTCTGCTTAACTACACATTTAATAATGTAAATGAACGAAGGATCAATATTAAAGATATACTGGAGGGGAAACGTGTAAGCAACTCATCAATTTCGCCAAGCGGCCGGTTTGTACTGCTGAGCCTTCGCGAAACTCTGCCGGGCGGCGACAACCGTAACTACTCCGAAATATACGATGCGAAACAGAAACGGATTATCTTCTCCGAACCTGGAGGACGGCCACAACTGGGCTGGATGCCTAAATCTGATCTGCTATACTTCGTGACTGACAACAACAACGGAAGAGCTCTCTACACGCTTGACCCGCTGACCCTGGAAACCCGGACTGTGGCAGAGAACCTGCCAAAAGAGAATTTTCATATCTCGCCTGATGAGAAATCGATGTTTTTTTCTTCGAAAGAAACAATAACCATCAGCAACCCGGGGGGATTGAAGCGTCTGATAGGAATAGACGACAGGCAGTCGAGTTATCGCGACCGTTACTTCCTGTATCGCTACTTCTTTGATACGGGACTTACGCAGCACCTCACCTTCGGGCGTCAGACGGCATCGCTCAACGATGTGACACACGACGTGAAATACCTGCTCTTCAGCACATCTGACGAGTACCTCACCGAGCGCCCGTTCAGAAAAAGTTCTATGTATATGCTGAACTTAGAGACAATGGCTGTTGATACTATATGGAAAGATGAGAAATATACCTATTCGGCACAGTTTTCACCCGATGGAAAAAAACTGCTCATCCACGGGGCTCCAGAAGCATTCGGTGGTATAGGACAGAATATCGATCCAGGACAGATTGCCAACAGCTACGATACACAGTCGTTCATCATGGATCTGGCAACAAAACGGGTGGACCCGGTAACCAAGAATTTTGATCCCACCATAAACGCACAAGAGTGGAATCAGCTGGATGATTTAATATACTACCGCGTAGAAGAGGGTGACCGGGTGAATATGTACAGGTACTCCCATAAAACAAAAAAATTTGAACGCCTTCCGCTCAAAGAGGATGTGATCCGCTCATTTGATATTGCCGATAATGCAGCTTGGGCAACATATACGGGTGTAAGCACATCAAACTCAAACAGGAGCTACCTGTTGAACCTGAAGACAATGGAGTCGACGCTTATTTCTGATCCCTATTCAGAGAGATTAAGCAAGCTAAACCTGGGTGATGTTAAGGACTGGAGTTTTAAAAGTTCCTTCGGCGATGTGGTTGAAGGTCGCTATTACCTGCCGCCCGACTTTAACCCGGACAGAAAATACCCGCTTATTGTTTACTATTACGGGGGGACCAGCCCCACATCGAGAACATTTGAAAGTACATACCCGTTACATGTTTACGCAGCACAGGATTATGTGGTTTACACTCTGCAGCCGAGCGGTACTACAGGCTACGGGCAGGAGTTTTCTGCACGCCACGTGAATGCCTGGGGTGAACAAACCGCTGAAGAAATAATTGAGGGAGTAAAGGCATTCGTTGCCGCTCACCCCTTTGTTGATGGCTCAAAGATAGGTAATATAGGTGCGTCGTATGGCGGATTCATGACGCAGTATCTTATCACCAAAACCGATCTGTTCACCGCATCGGTGTCGCACGCGGGGATTAGCAATATCACCAGCTACTGGGGAGAAGGATACTGGGGTTATTCCTACGGCGCAGGAGCAAGCGCGGGAAGCTATCCATGGAACAATCCCAAGCTCTATGTAGAGCAAAGCCCGCTCTTTTATGCCGATAAAATTAACACTCCTCTGCTGTTATTGCACGGAACAGCTGACACCAATGTCCCCATTGGTGAAAGCATACAGATGTATACGGCACTGAAACTGCTGGGAAAACCGGTGGAATTTATTCAGGTAGAGGGTGAAAACCACGCCATCTACAATTACGATAAGCGTATTGCATGGAATAATGCTATTTATGCCTGGTTCGCCAAATGGCTCAAGGGGGACTCACGCTGGTGGGATTCAATGTACCCGGAAAAGTAACGCTGGCACTGATGTTTGAAAGCATAGGTCCTGGAGTTTGAAAGCGTTGCATTTAAAGTTTGAAAGCAGAAATGTGAAGAAGTCTATAAAATATGAATCTGAAAAATCTTTGTAATGAAGTGAAAATGCTGGCTAGCGCAACGGGAGAGTTCCTGAAAACTGAGCAGGCAGCATTAAAGAAAAAAGATATTGAACTTAAAGGGACACGGAACTATGTGACCTATGTCGATAAAGAGGCTGAAAGCCGCCTGGTGAAGGGGTTGAATGTTTTGTTGCCTGAAGCCGGATTCCTGACCGAAGAGGATACGGTTGAGTTTGAACAGAAAGAGTACACCTGGGTGATAGATCCGCTTGATGGTACAACAAACTATGTGCATGGCGACAAGCCTTATTCGGTAAGCATAGCCCTTATGAGAAAGAAAGAGGTAATAATGGGTGTGGTGTACGACCCTGTAGCCGATGAGATGTATTACGCAACGGGGAAGGGAGAGGCTTTATTGAACGGAACACCACTGAAAGTGAGTAGCCAGGCAACACTGGAGAACGGATACATAGGTTTCGGAATTCCATATAGCCTGGATGAGAGAGGTGAACAGGTGCTGAAGAATGCGATGAGACAGTTCCGTAAATGCAGCTTCCGCATAAAAGGATCTGCCGCACTGGAGATCTGTTACGTGGCTGCCGGCATAAGCGACACGTATTTCCATACGGGACTGTCGCCATGGGATGTGGCAGCAGGGGCATTTATCCTGCATTGTGCAGGTGGTAAATGCAGCGACTTCTCCGGAGGAGACAACTACGTTTTCGGGAAGGAAATAGTGGCATCTAACGGGTTAATACACGAGGAGATAATGAGATCAATAATAGAAGGTAACTGATGGATAGCCAGACAGTAACAATTGCTTTTTTAATGACGCTATTTGCGGGCCTCTCCACCGGGATCGGCAGCCTTATTGCTTTCGTCGCCAAACGGACGAACACTAATTTTCTGAGCCTCTCGCTGGGACTGTCGGCAGGCGTAATGATTTATGTATCATTTATGGAGATGCTTCCAAAGTCACTCGACTCACTCATGGGAGCTTATGGTGAGAAGCCGGCTACGCTTTACATGATTTTGGGATTTTTCGGGGGCATAGCGCTAATAGCGTTGATAGACTTTCTGGTTCCCGAGTCGAGAAACCCGCACGAGATGCATGGCGTGGAGGAGATGAAATCGAATCACCGACTTAAACAAACAGGAATTATCACTGCCATCACCATTGCCATTCACAACTTTCCTGAAGGTATTGCTACTTTTATGTCGGCGCTGACCTCGATGGAGGTGGCTATCCCCATTACGGCAGCCATAGCCATACACAATATCCCCGAAGGAATAGCGGTGGCAGTACCCATCTATCACTCCACCGGGAGCAAGAAAAAAGCATTCTGGCTTTCGTTTGCTTCGGGATTGGCAGAGCCGATGGGTGCGTTTATAGCCTATCTGTTTCTTCTGCCTTTCTGGAGCCCTGTACTGGATGCGATAATACTTTCAATGGTTGCAGGCATAATGGTCTTTATTTCATTGGATGAGCTGCTGCCCAGCGCCGAGAAATATGGCAAGCACCACCTCTCAATCATAGGGATGGTTGGGGGGATGGGCGTGATGGCTTTAAGCCTTTATTTGTTTGTATAAAATTTTATGTACATTTGTTATTGATTTATATAATTACTTGCTCAACACTAAAACAGCTATGAAGACTGACTTAAAACAAATAGGCGAAAGGATAAAAGGGTTAAGGGATGCACTCGATTTCACCCCTGATGAAATGGCACACAAGCTGGAAGTGGATGTAGATGATTATCTGCAGTATGAATCGGGTGAGAAAGATATTTCCGTTTCTTTCCTGCAACGCATTGAAAGAGAGTTCAGTGTAGACCTTTCAACGCTGATGTTCGGCACTGAACCGCGAATGAATTCATACTTTATTACCCGAAAAGACAAGGGTGTAAGCGTGGAGAGAGTATCGGCCTACAGATACCAGTCGCTTACCTCAGGATTCACAAACAATGTGGCGGAGGTGTTTGTGGTAACAGTGGAGCCCAAGCCAATGGAGGCCGATTTCTACCAGAACATCCACGCGGGGCAGGAGTTCAATATGATCCTTGAGGGGAGCATGATAATGAATATAAACGGAAAAAACCTGATTCTCAGAGAAGGTGACAGTATCTATTTTGACTCGTCGCTTCCTCATGGCATGAAAGCACTTGACAACAAACAGGTGAAGTTTCTCGCGGTAATTTTATACCCGTGAATAAATAGGTTATCATGTTAGAAAAATTTGTAAAGAAAACTACTTTTACATCGCATCAGGATTTTATTGACAATTACAAAATTGATGTACCCGAAAACTTCAATTTCGCGTACGATGTGGTGGATGAATGGGCCGTGACGGAGCCCAAAAAACGCGCCCTTTGCTGGACGAATGACAAAGGAGTGCATCGCGACCTGAACTTCGGTGAGCTAAAGAAGCTCTCTGACAGAACAGCGTCGTTCTTTCAGTCGCTCGGCATTGGAAAAGGAGATATGGTTATGCTTATACTCAAACGTAGAATTGAGTTCTGGCAAACCATCCTGGCTCTGCATAAGATTGGGGCAATAGCCATTCCGGCAACGCATCTGCTTACCGATAAGGATATAGTGTATCGCAATAACGCGGCAAGTATTAAAGCGATTGTGGCTACTGAAGACGATAACCTTATAGGGCACGTGAACCTGGCTATGCCAAAATCACCTACTGTAAAACAACGTATTATGGTGGGCGAACATACTCCCGAAGGGTGGATCAATTTTCACCGGGGAGTAGAGGAGGCAGCCCCCTTTGTGAGGCCGGGAAAGGTAAACAGTAACAACGATATCATGATACTCTACTTCACATCGGGCACAACAGGTCAACCCAAGATGGTAATACACGATTTTACCTACCCTCTCGGACACATTACCACAGCCAAATACTGGCACAATCTTAACGAGGATAGTATTCACCTCACCGTGGCAGATACAGGATGGGCCAAAGCGGTATGGGGGAAGCTATACGGACAGTGGATAGTGGGGGCCTGCGTTTTCGTGTACGACTTTGAAGGCCATTTTATCCCCAAGGATATGCTGCGGATGATATCTGACTATAAGGTGACGTCGTTTTGCGCACCTCCAACAATATTCCGATTCCTTATCCGTGAAGATCTGAGCAAATACGACCTCTCTTCGCTGCAATACTGTACCACAGCGGGCGAAGCACTTAACCCGTCAGTATTTGAAACATTCTATAAGCAGACAGGTATAAAGATGATGGAGGCTTTCGGCCAGACCGAAACTGCTCCTACAATTATCACTTTCCCGTGGATGGAGCCGAAACCGGGATCTATGGGTGTTCCAAACCCGCTGTACAATATGGACCTGCTCACGCACGACGGGCGACCGGCCGAGGACGGTGAACAGGGAGAGATAGTTTTCCATACCGACGGGAAGCATCCTCTTTCACTGTTCATGGGATATTACCGTGACGAGAAGCTTACCGGAGAGGTTTATGCCAACAATATCTACCACACGGGCGATATGGCATGGCGCGATGAGGATGGCTACTACTGGTTCGTAGGTCGTACCGATGATGTGATCAAAAGCTCGGGCTACCGCATTGGCCCGTTCGAGGTGGAAAGTGCCGTAATGACGCACCCGGCTGTGGTTGAATGTGCAATAACAGGTGTACCGGATGATATAAGGGGGCAGGTCATAAAGGCGACCATTGTGCTGGCGGAGGAGTATAAAACAAAAGCGGGTGATGAACTGGCAAAGGATATTCAGACACATGTGAAGAATGTTACGGCTCCCTACAAATATCCGCGTGTTATTGAGTTTGTTGATGAGCTTCCTAAAACAATAAGCGGGAAGATACGTCGGGTTGAAATAAGGGAAAAAAATAAATAGCAGTCGGAGGCCGGTGCTCGCCAACGTACGACCAACTGTCGGAGGTAGGAGGTCAGCAACCAGCTGTCGGAGGTCGCCATCCAGCAATCATAATTGAGAGCAAAAATTGAACATAACCTGGCTTAGCCCGTTTGTGTCTTTATAAATATCTGAACGAAAATAAAGTATTTAAAATTATGAAAATAGCATACGTATTCCCCGGACAGGGGGCCCAGTTTGTGGGTATGGGAAAAGAGTTATATGATAAATTGCCCTTAGCGAAGAAGCTTTTCGAGAAAGCAAACGAGGTACTGGGGTTCCGGATTACAGACCTGATGTTTGCGGGAACGGAAGAGGACCTTCGTCAGACCAGGGTGACCCAGCCGGCAATCTTCCTTCACTCGGTGATCCTTGCAAAGAGTCTGGGAGACGAGTTTAAACCGGATATGGCCGCCGGACATTCACTGGGTGAATTCTCCGCTTTAGTGGCAGCTGGAGCTTTGTCGTTTGAGGACGGCCTTAGGCTGGTATATGCACGAGCACTGGCAATGCAGAAAGCCTGCGAGGCCAACCCATCGACTATGGCCGCTGTACTGGGACTGGCCGACGAGAAGGTGGAGGAGATATGCGCATCGATAGATGATGTGGTGGTAGCTGCCAACTACAACTGTCCGGGGCAGATAGTGATCTCAGGATCCAACACCGGAATAGAAAAAGCGTGTGAGTTGATGAAAGAGGCCGGTGCCAGACGTGCTCTTCCGCTGAAAGTAGGCGGAGCTTTTCACTCTCCGCTTATGGAACCTGCAAGAGTGGAGCTGATGGAGGCAATTGAGGCAACGGTGATATCGGCACCAGGCTGTCCGGTATACCAGAACGTATCTACCGTGGGAGAAACCGATCCGGTTACCATCAAGAAAAATCTGATCGCTCAGCTCACCTCACCCGTAAAATGGACACAGTCGGTACAAAACATGATTGCCGACGGGGCAAGAGAATTCGTGGAGCTGGGACCGGGAAATGTATTGCAGGGATTGATATCAAAAATAGACAAGAGTGTTGCCGTTTCAGGTAAACAGTCTCTTTAAGCTTTGTTAGGAACATTTTTTTGTTTAAACGAAAATTAGAAAATACTTTTGTTAAGCAACAAATAATACAAAAGACTATGCATAAACTACTGTTGGTACTCACTTTTACCGCGTCTGTTATCTTCGCGGCACAGTCGCAGGATTTTTTTGAAGCTCCCGATTTTGCGCAGATTGAGAGAAACGTGAAAGAGCCGGCATCTTCCTACTACTATCCGAATCTGATGAAAAAATATCAGTCGGCGACAACTAAAATGACTCCGGAAGAGGGGAGACACCTGTATTTCGGTTATGTGTATCAGCCGGGGTATGTTCCCACAGACACCTCGGAATATAACAGCAAGCTGGCTGAGATAATATCGAAAAAATCGTTTACCCGAGATGATTATTTAAATATTTTGCAATACTCTGATGCATTGCTTCAGGAAGATCCATTCAATCTGCGTGCGCTGAACGCTAAACTTCTGGTATATGCGCAGCAGAACAATACGGAAGAATATAAAAGTGTGGCCCGTCAGAGAAGAATTGTACAGGATGCTATCATAGGGACCGGCGATGGTATGTCGGACAAGACCCCGTTCTACGTGATTAAAATGGCACATGAATATGATATACTGCCCTTTTTGGGATACAACTTCGGTGGGGAAGACAAAATTATGAAAGGGAACAAAGTCAATTATCTCTCTGTCGGAGAGAATCGTTTCGGGGTGGAAAGGGTATATTTTAACATCAGCCCTGTTATTGACCACATAAGTATGCGTGGCGGCGGCAAGATGTAGAACCTATCTGCAGGAAGAAATACAATTCAGGGCTTAACCAATCGGCTATTCAAGCTGTAGTGGTTAAGCTTTTCTTGTTTATATATCAGAACCACTTTTTCTTTTTAAAATACCAGAGCATACCGATTACAATCAGCAGCATTACTACCCAAACGATAATGTAACCATACCGTGTGTGCAGTTCGGGCATGTTGTCGAAATTCATTCCATAAACTCCTACGATAAAAGTTAGCGGGATGAATATCACGGAAAAGACTGTCAGCAGCGCCATAATGTCGTTAAGCCTAGTACTCATTGACGAATGATAAATATTCAACTCATCGTACAGGAGCTCATGGTAATAATCGAGCAGTTCCACCGCCTGGTTTATATTATCCTGGAGCTCTTTGTAGTGCTTCTCGTTTTCAGGGCCGATAAAGTCGCTATCAAGCTTCACAAGGCTCATAATCATCTCCCTGGCAGGTTTTATATAACGTCCAAGATCACTAAGTTCGTGCTTTAGCAGGTTAATTGCCTTAAGTGTTACCCTGTCGGGGCTAAGCACCATTCTGTTCTCAAGGTTCTCTATTTTTTCGCCAAGCATTCCAAGAATGAAAATGTAATTATCAATCACCACATCAAGCAAGGCAAAAGCAAGATAATCGGCCCCCAAAACCTTGAATCTCTTATAGTGCTTCCAAAGGCGATCTTTAACGGGATTAAACAGATTGCTACTCTCTTCCTGAAAAGAGATCAGCATATTATTCGTCATCACGATACTCAGATTATCTATCGAGACCTGATTCAACTTCTCACTGAACTGCATCATCTTTATGGAGACAAAAAGGCCATTGTCAAACTCCTCCATCTGGGGGCGAGTTCCCGGCTCCATTACATCCGACAATATATCAGCCGGAATATTCAGGTAGTCCGCCAAATCCCTCATCAGCTTCTCATTGTGCAGCCCGTCTATATTCAGCCAGGTGAGAGTACCTGAATCTAAATACGGTTGAAGCTCTTCTGCAGAATGGATTACTGCTTGATTCACATTTTCGGTATCGATATCGAAAACGGTCATTTGTACTTCTTCGGAACGATGCCGGCCCCGAAACTTCAGTTCATACGGAGACAGCCCTATATCCTCTTTGCGTTTCAGTGGTGTGTGAGGCATAAGTCAGGAATCAACAAGTATATATTAAAATTAAATTTTCGCATCTATCTCAATTACAACCATATACATATGAATAGATCTATGTAAGCAAGTATCTATGCAAATATTGAATTAAAAAGAATATAAAGCTGCAAGGTACAATTTTTTTTGTAACCAAACGATTGGAGATATGGTCATATCATCGAATTAAATAAAAATATGATGACTCACAAAATTCTATTTTCGTTGTTCCTGTGTGGAATAATAATGCCACTGAATGCCCAATTCGCCAATGTAGCCATTTACTCTCTCCCCGATTCTACACTTATCTTGGGGACGACGACCGATCAGGAGGGTGCGTTTTTACTTCTTGCTGATAACAAATGTTCCAATGCGCTTCTACGGGTATCATTCAATACAGCCATCCACGACGAAAATAACGCTTTCTTTGCAGAGTACTCACGTTCAGCTCCCATCGGACAGATAACTGCCGGAGTCCGCTTCGAGAATGTCCACTCCAATTATTACAGTGACGATGTGAAGATGGAGGAGCAAAGCCGTCATTATGCACGCTGGTTTCCCAACTTCTCCTACAGCAACACCCTCGGCGGGGTGCAAATGCAATAAAAAAGCAACTACCTGGCTGTAATTGCTTTTTTATTGCATTTGCAGTCTGACGGTATCAAAGCAAATCGAGCGGACTTTTAATTTTTGACTGTGCAATATCGGTAATATGGGTATAAATTTCAGTCGTGTTTACCGATTTGTGTCCGAGTAGGTCCTGGATATACCGGATATCCGTTCCATTCTCCAGGAGATGGGTAGCAAAGCTATGGCGCAAGGTATGAGGTGTTACTTTTTTGGCTATGCCCGCTTTTAAAGCTGCATTCTTGACAATGACCTGAACGCTCTTTTCGGAGTAGATACCCCCTCCCTGCCCCTCTATCAGGTACTCCTCAGGATGATATATCTTGTAGTAACGCCTTAAAGATTCCAATAACAGGGGGGAAAGCATCACCACACGGTCTTTCCCTCCCTTGGCGTTTCTGATCAGGATAATTTTGTTCTTCGAATCGATATCTACCAGCTTCAGGTGAAGCAGTTCGTTTAGCCGCAGGCCGCATCCGTATAACAGTTGGACGATACATTTGTGCTTCGGGTTGGTCACTTTAGCCATCAAGCGGCTCACCTCCCGGGTAGTCAGGTACACCGGCAGACTTTTGTTCTTCGAGCGGGGATACAGATGTTTGAGGTTGAGTTGTCTGCTGAACATGGAAAGGTAAAACTTGTCTATCGACGCCACGATCAAACGTTGATAAGATGTTCCGATGCGATGTTTCTCTATTTTCCAGAACAGGTATTTCTCGATCACCGTTTCCGTTATCTCCAACGGGTGGCTGTATTTTTTTTCAGCCAGCTGCAGGAAACTCCTCACCGCACTTTTGTAGTTTTGAATGGAGCTGGGACTATATCGCTGTATTATCATTTTCCGCTCAAACTCATTCAACAAATAGGTTATTTTCATCGCTTTCGATTTTATGGAACATTCGTATATGCAAAAATACGAAATAATCATAATAAAACATAACAACCTAACAAACAATATAATATAAATGCAAAATATTTCATACCGGTCTTTGTATATGAATGTTATAAATCGAGTGTTTACGAAAGTTGTATATTTATTGCGTAAACAACACGTTGCCTGCAAGTGTAGAGAAAGTGCGTCCAGTAAAAATTGCAGAAATCAATAACAAAAAAGTAATCAGAGCTAAATTAAATTAGAAGTTGCGCCCGACACAAACAAGGGATAGAAAAATGAGAAAAATAATTTTAATATCAAGTGTGTGTTTTTTATCAATATGCTTTCAGTTAAGTGCACAAGATACTAAAAAGGAAGCAGAAAACGTCAAAACTAAAATGGAAGTTTTTTCTTCAAAAACAGGTATAATAACAAAATTTATTGACACAAAACTTCCTAATTTAAGCACAACATATTCGAGTGCTGAAACTCGAATTAGAAAAGTTAGAAGTGGAAATAGTGAAACTTATTTTTACCAAATTGAAAAAGAAGGAAAATACGGATCTTCAACAGCTTCCATTGAATACTCTGATTTACTTGAAGTAATTAAGGCTGTGAAAACATTGAAAACTGATGTAGATGCTGATATCGCAAGCAATCCCGACTATATGGAAAATAAATTTACCACAGTTGATGGTTTTCAAGTGGGTTATTTTATTTCAAAGGGAAAAGCAACTTGGTATATTAGTCTTGAAAAATACGGTTCTGACAAAACTTTGTTTGTATCAGATGGAGAAGTAGTAGATACTGCATTTACAAATGCAAAAAATAAAATTGACGAACTAAAAACGAAATAGGGATGAAAAAGATTTTTTTAATTGTAATCGTAGGACTTTTGTCCATTTCGTGTACCACAAAATGGGAGTATAAAACTATTTCCGTAAAAGGGGAAGAACAAGAAACTATGGCGAAATTTCAAGCAAATAAATTTGACGTTTCGGACGAATCTTTAAATTTGTTTGGAAAAGAGGGTTGGGAATTAGTCGGAATTTATGAAAAAACCGAGACGGTACACCCAAATTATGGCAACGATGAATATGTTTCGGGACTTCAACCCAATGTAAGAACCGCCGAAATTAATTTTGTATTTAAACGTAAAAAATAAGGAGGTAAATATGAATAAGATTTATTTGTTGTTTTTTGTACTCATTTTTTTATTTAGCAGTTGTAGTAGTATTTCGGATAAACCCGTTTCTGAAAAAATGAGTACAGAAGAATTATCCAAAGCCATAAAAAGTGATACCTTGTTTGCTGAATTTTATGAAAATATAAGAGAAGAGGTTGATGAAATGAGCGACATAAAAAAAGCTACATATAGCGATGTTACTTATCGCAGACTGTTTAAATATGTGAAATTTTTACAAGACACAATCTATTGGAAACCACTTTCTGAAAAGTGGGAAAAAGAATGGCAGAAAGATTATGGAATGTATTTGCCCAAGGCAGATTCTGTTTTGAGTTATTGGAAAAATTATTTAGCTGAAAATTCTTTGGACAAATATGTAAAAATAGAATTGGCAAGAATAGATAAAAGATATTACGATTATATGTAAGCACCCTAGCAACTACCCCTTGATTTTCTCCTAATTGCTTTTGGCAATTAGGCCCTCAGATAATTATTAGAGTTTCTTTAGACTATTATTAGAGTTTTATTAGACTCCTGTTGTTTCCAATTGTTTGGCAAGAGTGCTCTTAGGTTATCTTCATTTCCCGGATTCTGGTAGTATGGCATTTTAGCTATTACATCATTTAGCCATTCTCTTGGATTTATACCGGACTCTTTGCACGAGGCAAGCAATGAGCAGATTACTGCTGTATTTTGAGCTGCTTCGTGGTTACCACAGAACATGAAGTTTTTTCTTGACAAAGCAATCGGTCTGAGGGCATTTTCTGCCAGATTATTATCTATTTTTAATCTGCCGTCTTTTAAATAATTCTTCATTCGTGGCCATAAAGAGTAGGAGTAACTTATAGCCTCGCCCATGCGGTTTTTGGGTAGTACTGTAGGATATGTTTTCTCCATCCACTTTTCAAAAGATAACATTATGGGACGTGCAAGCTCATTCCTTTTTTTGTAGCGTTGCTCATACGACAGATTCTGTTCATCTGCCATTCTTTCTATTTGGTAAAGATGCTGTATCTGCTTTAATGCATACTCTGCAAGGGATTTGTTCTCGTCCAAAGCTATTTCATAGCGACGTCGTTTATCAAAAGATTTTGATAAAAGGCGTTATCACAACTTTAATTAAATCAAAAGTAGCCTAAGGAAGTAAATTAACAATCAGTATTATCCAATCGCTACTTTCTAAAACTACTTCTGATAATATTTCAAGCCAAACTTTTTAAAAAAGCTTTAAGCTTGGGATCTTTTTCCCAACTTTTCACATCCGGTTCAGTAATTCCAAGATCACTAAAAGCATTTTCTAAGGCTTCTCTCTTCAACTTCGAGTCCGCCCTTGCATAAATCTCGGTCGTCTGTATTGACACATGCCCCAAAAGATCCCTGATATATACCAGATTTACACCGGCCTGTAGCAGGTGCATTGCCCTTGAGTGCCTCAGCGTATGCGGAGTTGGTGTTGACGGGACCAGATCGGGATATGCAATATGTGCCAATGAAGCATATTTTTGCAAAATATAGGTAATCCCGGGATTGGTAAGCTTAGCCCTCCGGCTATTGAAGAAGAGGGGATGATGACCCATCCCGGGTCTGTCCAAGCCGTATTCCTTCAAGTAATTTCCAAGTAAATTCATCATATTGTCATCAATCGGCACCAATCGTTTTTTGGCTCCTTTACCAAACAACTCGATGACATAGGGCTTGCTTGTTCTTATCGATAGCGGTGTGAGATCTATAATTTCCTGTACCCTGGCTCCAAGATTATACATCAAGGACAATAGGGTCAGGTTTCTTCTTCCTTCACGGGTATTTGTATCTATCTGTTCGAAAACGGCTTTTACCCCGTCAACAGTCAGATATTTGACACTATTTCGCACCTCTCGTTTTATACGTATTGAGCATATTGATTTCCAGTGTGATAAATGGACGGGATCTTCATACATCATGTATTCATAGAAAGATCTTATTGTAGCGTATCTCTGGTTCCGCGTGGAAACGGCGTTGCGCTTGACATCCTGAAGCCAGTCCAGGAAGGAAAGTACCACACTCCTGTCTATGTCATCCAGTCCTAACTTGTCCGCCGGGATCTTCTTCTCTTTATTCATATATTCAAGAAGCAGAATGAAAGTGTCTCGGTATGAACGCACTGTATGGGCGCTGACGCCGCGCTCTTTTACCAGGTAATCGGTAAAATACTTTTCAATACACCCTGCAATATCTTTATATGTTCCCATGATCATCAACTTTAAGGAGTGATTTTGCAATAAGATTTCCAAGTCCGGCAGTTACGGATGCATCCATTTGGATAATTTCCGGATACATGTTTTGTGTAAGACGGAGATAATGCTCGGTGTCCATGACTTTTACATGTCCCATAAATGTAGAGAGTATAGGAAGGCAACAGTATATATCCCTGCCTTGCCTATGCATGCGGACGAGAGAGTGCACACAAGCGGTATGTCTTAGATTATGAAGGGTTGGGCCTTCTTCGTGTCCCTTATACGGGATGTTTGCCTCCTGCAGTAGTTTCCTAAAATATCTGCCTATACCCCTTTTTGACAGTTTATGCCCCAGCCCATTGACAAAAAGGTGACTCTCAGGAGCCATTACACCTTCGACGGGTAACATGTTTCTATAACGGATGTATTGCCTCAAAACTTTTTCTAAAGATTCATTTAAAGGGGCAAGTCTTTGACGGCCATTCTTTGTGTTATCCAAAACAATGACATGTTTTTCAAAATCTATGTCCTTGTTCCGAAGATTTATTGCTTCACCAATTCGTATTGCAGTGCTATACAAAGTCCTTAGCAAAACAGGTACAACCATCATTAATGAATTGGCATGATGCTCCTTTACCCTGAGATTATCGGCTGCGGCAAACAAGCCTTTGATTTCGTTTTCAGTAAAAATGTATGGCACATATTCAGATTTATGCTTCCTTGGCAATCTAGGGACATAACATTCAAGCCCCATATTGCCCATATATATCAAAAAACGTCTCATTACGGATACTTTTGATATACGGTTGATACTTGTTTGTTGCCACAAGTTGCATGATACCAACTATCATAGGATATCCTGTCAATATAACAAGCCTGATGCCCCTTTTCTGCCAGATGTCGATCCAACTCGTAAAGGATCCACTTTATATCTTCTCCTTTTATCCCTTTTCTGGTTTTTGATTCTACGAAAGAGCTTATGTAGGGAGCCATGACACTTCTATAATTAAGATAATTAGGCATACAGCATGCCTCCTTTCTGCGAATAAAAATCCTCGGGGACATCCGGCACATTCTGGGAACATTCCAGTAGTGATTTGATATTAACACCAAGATAATACATGGTCGACCCTGTCGAACCATGCCCAAGCACTTCAGATATAACAGGCAAAGCCGTGCCATTTTCCAAAAGATTAGTCGCCAGGCTATGCCGTAAAGAGTGGGTGCCATTGTAAGCTACCCCTTTTTGTAACCTTCCCTATTTGTAGGACAGTTCCGAGTTAGACAAAATTATTAACTTTGTTTGGCATAGGAAATAAAATGAAAAAAAAAGTACACAGTGAGTCAGAGAAGGTAAAGGCAGTCCATCAACTTGAAAGTGGGGTGGATGCCGCAGTTGTAGCTCGTGACTACAATATATCCAGGGCTACCCTTTATAATTGGAAGTCCAAGTATAGTGGAATGGAGATCAGTCAGGTTAAACGTCTCAAAGAGCTTGAAGATGAGAACCGCACGTTGAAACAGATGTATGCTGACCTTGCACTTGACAACAAGATACTGAAGGAGGTCATCGAAAAAAAACTCTAGAGCCCGAGGTAAAGAAGGAATTGGCAGGAGATATAGTGGAAGAATATGGTGTAAGCATCTCTCGGGCGTGCAAGCTGATGGACATCCATCGCTCCTACTTCTATTATACTGACAAGAAAGATGACACTGAAGTTGAAGACGCAATCCGTGCTGCCGCCAACTTCGGTGATGGCTTCTGGAAGATTTATTCAAGGCTGAGACGTGAGGGTAAGACATGGGAACCACAAGAAGGTTTACAGGGTTTACAAGGCAATGCACTATGAGAAGCGAAGCCGTTTGAAGAAACGTCTGCCTGCAAGGGTGAAGAATCCTCTGGTTATGCCTAAAGAGCCCAATGTTACCTGGTCCATTGACTTTGTCAGTGACAGGATTGAGTGCGGAAGACAATTCCGTGTTCTTAATATCATAGATGATGCCTGCAAGATTGCCGTGACACAGGAGATATCGATGTCCATGCCGGCAAAGCGTGTCATCAAAGTTCTGGAAAAGGTCATATGGCTTAATGGCAAACCAAAGAACATACGCTGCGACAATGGTCCTGAGTTTATCGCCCAGGTGTTCAAAGATTGGTGTAAAGGCAATGAGATAAACATTATGTATACTCAGCCTGGTAAACCCACCCAGAACGGCTACATTGAACGCTTCAACGGAAGCTACAGAAGGGCTGTACTTGACAGATACATTTTCCGAAACTTGTCTGAAGTCAGGGAACTGACAGAAGCCTGGCGGAATGACTACAACGAAGAACGGCCCCATGAGGCGTTGGACAACATGACACCCTTTGAGTATAGGGAAGAACTGATAAAACGAAAGGAAGCAGTATGACAGATGTTTTGACAAGCAAAGGTAACACTAGCCACTACAGCGGTCAAGGCCAAGACGAGTGCCCTGGCGGGCAGTCTTGCCCGCTGTATCGTCTAGTATTGGGAGTGGCTTATCAAAAATCTGTCCGACATCATAACATTGTATACATAAATAACTAATTTAGCAGTCTAATCAAAGACTGTCCTAAAAAGGGGTAGCTTACACCTCTATTTCCTCAAGATGTTTCTTTTCATCTTCTAATGTTTCAAATAAGTTGAGCTGATTGGGGTCAAGCCTGGATAGCTTCTCACTTTTACGTCCATAAAACTGACGGGTAAACCAGGCTATTTGTGATAGGAGCTTATCAATCTTTTGCTGCAGACCGGTCATCTGCTCTGCCTGTTTAGCATTAGCCTCAGTAAGTAGACGGATTTGTTCCGCTTGCGATTTTATTAAGAGTTCTAATGCTTGCGACTGGTCCATTGTATGGGTTTGTATTTAGCTATAAAAATACTAAAAAACCGTGAGCCAGACAAGCTTTCAGAGCAATATTTTACACTTTTATTTGAGTTTTTTATTGGTGGTTTCTAAACGCTTTTAGTCGCTTCAACCTAGTGTTTGGGTCATCCTGTATACCTTCAACCATCATTACTAAACTGGACCAGTTCATAGGGTATGACCGGCTGTCTTTATCATAAGCAGGCAAACGAAAGGTACCCTCTTCGAGCCTTTTCATATACAAAACTAAACCTCCGTCTTCTGCATGAAGTATTTTCATTGTGGTACGAGTTCTGTTTATGAAAATGAAACAATCACCCATTCTAACATCATATCCCATATGGTTCTGCACAACTCCACAGAGTGAGTTCATCCCTTTACGCATATCTGTCTTTCCCGGACAGAGAAAATAGCGCATTGTATCATTTAGGCAAAACATGTGC